>WJIV01000176.1 GCA_014730055.1 Candidatus Bathyarchaeota archaeon | reverse complement strand
TTATGTTGACCCCAGTACTAAGCTTCCTCATCCAGTGACGCGAATCGAGAATGCTCTGGAATCGGCTGATGTGAACTTTGATCCTTTCAAGCCAGCAGATGAGCAGGTTGGAGATGTAGTAAAAGCATTAAGACCAATATTACCTATGAGTAGCGAGAACATTCAACTGGCTTTAAAAATTCCAGCAGAATACACTGGAAAGAGCTATGGTATAGTGAAAAATTATGGGGAAATCAAAAGAGAAGAATGGCAGAATGATGGCTCATGGATAGCAGTTGTTGAACTCCCAGCTGCCAGACAAGTCGAGTTAATGGATGCCTTGGGGAAGGCAACCCAAGGGAACGTAGAATCAAAGATTATGGAGTAGGAAAGGCATGAGTGAGAAATTTGAATCGAGAGATGTAGTGGTTCCAGGGGACCTACTATATGAAGGCAGGGTACGAACTGGTGAAAATGTATACAGAAAAGAAGGAAATGTTCATTCTAGTCATGTAGGTCTTGTTAATTATGGAAAAGATAGGGTTTCAGTTATTGCACTTGAAGGTGGATTCACTCCACTAGTTGGTGATATGGTTATTGGTACTGTCGTAGATATTGAACTAGGAAGATGGCTTGTGGATATAGGAGCGGCTACAGAGGCAATATTATCTACAAATGATGCAATCAATAAACCTTTCAGAACTCACCAAGACTTGACAAAGATACTTGATGTCGGAGACACAATTATTGCAAAAATAGTAGACCTTGACAGATATAGAACACCAATTCTATCTATACAGGGAAGGGAACTGGGCAAAGTATTTGACGGTTTTGTAATCAAAATTACCCCTTCAAAAATTCCCCGGCTAATTGGAAAGAAGGGGAGTATGATCAACATGATCCTACGGGAAACCCGAACAAGTATAACTATTGGACAGAATGGTAGAATACTAATTAGTGGTAGAAGACGGGAAGACGAGGAACTAGTTGTAGAAGTTATTAGAAAAATAGAGGCTGAAGCACATACTTCGGGCCTCACAAATAGGATCCAAGAATACCTCAAGAAAAGAAAAGAGGAAATTAGAAATGAGTAAGAAAAAAAAGAGTAAGAAATGGGAACGCGTTGACGGAAGAAAAGCTGACGAGATGCGTAGTCCCTTAATTATTGAAAGTGGTGTGATACCCAATGCTGACGGATCAGCATATATCGAGATGGGCAAAAATAGAATTATTGCAGCGGTGTATGGACCAAGAGAAATGCACCCAAAAAGGTTCAGTAAACCGAATATGGGTGTACTAAGATGTAGATATCATATGGCACCTTTCAGCGTAGATCCAAGGAGATCACCAGCGCCTTCTAGAAGGGATACAGAGATAAGTATGGTAATGGCAGATGCATTAGAGCCTGCACTTTTCCTTGAGAGATATCCCAGAAGCGTAATTGATGTATATGTCGAGATAATACAAGCTGATGGTGGAACTAGATGCGCCTCCGTTAATGCTGCTGCGGTAGCTTTAGCAGATGCAGGTATACCAATGAGAGACCTTGTTGCTTCATGTGCCGCAGGTAAGTATGAGGGAAAGATAATACTCGATCTTGGAGATTACGAAGACAAGAAAGGCGAGTCTGATGTACCTGTAGCTTTCATGCCTAAACTTGGAGATGTTACCTTATTACAAATGGATGGAATAATGACTCCCGAGGAAACACTTGAATCTATTGAATTAGCAATTGAAGGATGTAAAAAAGTCTATGAAGTACAAAAAGAGGCCTTGAAGAAAAAGTACGGATTAGAAGATGAAAGCGAAGAAGACGAGGAAGAGGATTCAGAAGAAGAGGATATAGAGGAGGAAGAAGAATGAGCAACATAGTATCACGACTAAAGAGAAAAAAGATCGAAGAAATTCTTGAGACCGGTAAAAGAATGGATGGTAGGGATTTAGAGGAGTTTAGACCCTTTGAGATTAAAAAACAATATCTTGAGAAAGTAGAAGGCTCAGCAGAGGTTAAGCTAGGAAAAACTCATGTTGTGGTTGGAGTCAAAGCAGACATTGGTCATCCATTCGAGGATACGCCTGATCAGGGAGTATTAATGGTAAACGCCGAATTCACCCCAGTAGCCCATTCGACTTGGGAGCCAGGGCCACCTCCAGATGAAGCAGTCGAGCTTGCCAGGGTGGTGGACAGGGGGCTTAGATCAGCTGAGATACTTAATCTGGAAGAGCTCGGGTTAATTTCAGGGGAGAAGGTTTACTTGATATTCGTTGATCTGTTTGTTCTTAACTACGATGGTAACCTAATAGACGCATGTTCCGCGGGAGCACTTGCTGCCTTGAAATCTGCAGAGATTCCTGAATTTAAGGTAAAGAAAGGGCAGCTAGAAAAAACTGATAAGAAAGTAAAACTTGATCTAGAAAGTCAGCCCATAGCTGTTACATATGTTAAGATAGCAGATCACTTTATTATGGACCCCACAGCGGATGAGGAGGAAGTAATGGATGGAAGATTAACAGTTACTATAGATCAAAAAGGTAATGTAACTACTCTCCAAAAATCTGGACCAGTTGGCTTCACCTTAGAAGAGATACAGAAATGTATAAATAGCGCTGCTGATAAAGCCGCTGAGATAAGGGCGCTAGCGGTGGAATCTTAAAATGCCTAAGAAGAAAAGAAAGAGCTATGGATTAAGGGGACGCGGAGGCGCCACCCTTAGGAAAAGGTATGCCAGGATAATGGCAACAGTTAGGGCAAAACACAAGTGTCCAAGCTGTGGTACCAAGTCAGTTGAGAGGGAGAGCGTTGGTATTTGGGAGTGTGGTAAATGCGGATATAAATTCGCAGGTGGAGCTTATCAGCCTGAGACCAAAGTCGGTAGAACCTCTCAGAGAATACGTGCTCAGTAACCATTTTTTTATCTAAAATGAATTCTTATATTACGAAGGGATCTATTGGAAAAGTTGATATCAAGCTTCCTGAAAGAGCTATAGACGTTGTTTTAATTTCACTCGAACCCGAATCTAAGACTCCTTCATCAGAACGTTCATCTGTAAAATTGTCCAGAAATGAAGAGGGAATTTGTCTATTAATTATGGCTAATGATACATCAGCACTACGAGCAGCTCTCAACAGTTACTTGAGATGGGTAGAGGGGATTCTTTCAATGATTGAGAAACTTGAGTGAATGTCGGAGATTCTAAATACTCTTCTCACCCGTCTTACATGAATCATTAGGTGAGTAATAATGAAAAATGAATTGAAGAGAAGAATCAAAAACGATGAACAAGTTTATGGAACTTGGATAACAGTCGAGAGCCCTATGTGCACGGAGATGATGAGTAGCTTAGGCTTCGATTATTTTGTAATTGATACTGAGCACGCTCCCTTAGATATCCTAACAGCACAAACTCTGATGCAAGCTATGAGGCCGGAAAGCAAAACAACCCCCATAGTCAGAGTGTGGTGGAATGATATAGTGGCGATAAAAAGAGCACTTGATGTCGGTGCATATGGTGTACTTGTTCCATGGGTTAACAATAAGAGTGAAGCAGAATTAGCTGTTAAAGCAACTAGATATGCCCCTGAAGGACTAAGAGGATGCGGGCCCAGAAGAGCAGCTATGTTTGATCAAGATTATTTGAAAACTGCCGATGAAGAAATCATCGTAATTGCCCAGATAGAGACAAAAGAAGCTGTCCAGAACATTGAGGATATATGTAGTGTAGAAGGATTAGATGCAACATATATAGGACCTGCTGATCTTTCTGCCAGTTACGGACATCTTGGTAACATGAGCCACCCAGAGGTTCAAAGAGCTATTGATGTTGTTTACGAAGTAACTAAGGACTCTGGATTGGCTGCTGGTATCCATCAAGGTTCAGGAAGCACCATAAAGGAAAGGATGGAAAAAGGTTACAATATAGTAACGGTAGGTAATGATTTAATATATATGAAAATGGGTGTAGAAAATCATTTTAAAGAACTAGGGATTAAAAAATAGCTCCCAAATTTTATTCATATTCTATAGTTGCTGGTGGTTTAGGGGTTACATCGTAGTATACCCTGGTAACATTGGTACAGGATTCAAGTATTTTTGAGGCTGTTTCAGTCAAGGTTATCCAGGGTATTCTCATTGATTCTGCTTTAAGAAAGTCCTTAGTTTTTACAGCTCTCATTACAATAGTATAACCCTCATCATCTTTCTCATCAACCAAATATATTAGACGTGTTGCCTCAGGGTAATTATCTCTCAAGTAATCAAGAACGAGTTCTAGGTCATCATATTCAGGTCTCAAAATATTATCACTAGCGTCCTCCAGAGCCAAGGTTATAATGGAACCATAAACCCTTCCACTATCGATAATTCCAGTAGCTTTTTCAGATAATATTCCTGCCTTTATAAACCTCTGATCAATCCCAGTTATATTAGAAGTCTCTCTTCTAAGGACTTTCAGGTCTCTACTCTGCTCCCCGCTGAAAATCGCAGCAAAAAATTGTGAAGGATTGTGAGGCTCGAAGGCTTGTTCAACAATGAAAGTTGCCTTTTTAAGCTCATCAAGTTTTTCCGGAGTAATCTCTCCTACGACTCTAATACTTAGACCTGGTCCAGGAAATGGTTGACGTTCAGATACTAGAGGCGAAACGCCAAGATACCTAGCAACTGATCTTACTTGTGATTTATATAGGGACTTGAGAGGTTCGATTACATTAAAACCAAATTTCTCTACAGGGTTTATACCCATAGGTTCCAAAACATTGTGCTGGGTCTTTATACCCTTTTGAGTCTCTTCTACATCAGCTCTTATAGTTCCTTGCACAAGAAATTGGCAGTTCTCATCTTCTGCTATTGATCTAAGTGTTTCATAAAAGGTTATTCTGAATGCTTTGCGCTTTTCCTCTGCATCGGATAATCCTTCTAATGCAGACATGAATTTTTGCTTTTCATTGACCGTCCTTACAGGCAATCCGATAGGTTCACCTGATAGGATAGTTTTTACTTGTTCCGTCTCACCCAATCGCATAAAGTTGTCATCAATGAAAACGCAAATGAGGTTATCACCAATGGCTTTGTGGGTTAAAATTGCCGATACGGTGCTATCTACGCCCCCTGAAACTGCTACCAGAGCCTTATCTTTTCCGAGGGTGTCCTTTATCGCTTCTACCTGTTGATCGATAAAGGCAGAGGCATCTATATCTGCCATGTTTCTCACAGCAAATTGATAGGGTCGTGCATAAAAGCTTTCTAAAAAGCTTTGTAAACATGTTAATAGGATGCAAACTATTTATACAATATTCACACTATATTGCAATAGAAATTATTGTAAGATAAGAAAAAAGTGAATAAAATGGTTGAAACAGTCTCTGTAATAGGTTCGGGGGTTATTGGCGGCGCTGTAGTAAGATGCCTCCTCAAATCAGGTCAGTTTGGTCAGGTAATAGCAACAAGAAGGGACATGCAGAAACTCATACCTTTAGCTGATCTGGGTGCAAAGATTACTGATAATAATGTAATTGCTGCGAGAGAATCTGATGTAATTTTCCTTTGTGTTAAGCCAGGGGATATTGAGAAAGTACTATTAGAAATTAAGGATGAAATAAAGGGTAAACTGGTTATCTCTACAGCGGCAATAATTCCACTGGAATTCTTTGAGGCAACAGCTCCCTTGGCGAGATATGTAAG
>WJIV01000175.1 GCA_014730055.1 Candidatus Bathyarchaeota archaeon | reverse complement strand
TTACTATCGACGGGATGCAAGTATCAACCACAAGTGATAAGACTATCCTTGAGGCTGCCCTAGAAAACGGGTTCTACATACCGAACCTTTGTCATCACCCTGATTTAGAACCAGTGGGGGTCTGTAGACTCTGTTTAGTAGAAATAAAGGGAAGAGGAGAGGTAGTATCATGTGTAACCCCTGTCTCAGAAGGAATGGAGATAACCAGCGAGAACGATCATATAAACAAGATTAGAAAGATGACAGTAGGACTGTTAATCTCCAACCATGAAGGAGACTGCCTTACATGCTCAAAAGATCAAGAATGCAAGCTTGGTGAACTAGCAAATTACGTAGGGATAACCGATAGCGATCTCGAAAATTATCGGAAGATGCCGACCCGTTTTGAAATTGATGACTCCAACCCATTCTTCACTCTTAATATGAACAAATGCGTCCTGTGCGGTATATGTGTTCGTACCTGTGCCGAGATACAGGGCGACTCAGCAATCGATTACGGTTTCAGGGGATATAATACTGTCATAAGTACTCTCTGTAATGAACCTCTCGCGGACTCTATCTGTGTATCATGTGGTGAATGTGTAACAAGATGTCCAACAGGCGCCTTATCTATAAAGAACCCGCAGCCATCTGCAAGAGAAGTCAAGACCATTTGCACGTATTGTGGTGTGGGCTGCGGCATCATAATTGGCGTTAGAGGGAATCAGGTAGTTAGCGTAAAAGGGGATAGAGATAACATTGTCAATAGGGGTCATTTATGCGTTAAAGGTAGATATGGGCATAGTTTCATAAATCACCCAGAACGCCTTAAAACCCCTCTAATAAAAAAGGACGGAGTGTTTACTGAAGCAACTTGGAATGAGGCACTGGGTCTCATCGCAAAAAGACTGAGTCAGTACAAGCCTGATGAGGTCGCGGTCCTTTCATCGGCCAAGATAACCAACGAGGATAATTATATTGTTCAAAAATTCACACGTTCAGTGCTCGGCACTAACAACATCGATCACTGCGCAAGACTCTGCCATGCCCCATCCGTGGCAGGTCTCGCCCAAAGCTTTGGCTCCGGAGCAATGACCAACTCAATTAATGAGATCCAGAAAACAAGCTGCATATTTGCAGTTGGTACTAATACTACATCTGCCCACCCTGTTATCGCTGTTAAAATGAAACAGGCAGTCCAAGCCGGAACAAAACTTATTGTGGCTAATCCAAAGGAAATCGAACTCTGTAGATTCGCAGATTTGTTCCTTCAGCATAAGCCAGGAACTGATGTTCCACTTTTAATGGGGATGGCTCGAGTAATAATTGAAGAAGGATTACATGATAAGGAATTTATAAAGGAAAAAACTGAAAATTTTGATGCATTTAAATCGTCATTAGAGTCTTTTAACCTGGATTTTGTGGAGGGGGTAACTGGAGTTCCCACTGAGAAGATAAAGGAAGCGGCCAGAATTTTCGCTCAAAACAAACCAGCGGGCATATTCTATGCTATGGGCATTACACAGCATACCCATGGAACTGAAAATGTCTTGGCTACAAGCAATTTAGCATTACTTACAGGAAATATTGGAGTAGAATCATCTGGAGTAAATCCACTACGGGGTCAGAATAACGTACAGGGAGCATGTGACTTGGGGGCACTACCAAACGTATATCCTGGTTACCAGAAAGTAAGTGATGAGGAGGTAAGGAAAAAGTTTGAGAAGGCATGGGACTGCTCCTTAAACCCTGAACCTGGTCTTACTCATGTAGAAATCTTCAACTCAATAGATAGGGGGGAGATTAAAGCTCTATACCAGGTTGGAGAGAACCCTGTCTTAAGTGAAGCTGATGCTAATCACGTAAAAGAATCATTAGAAAAAATTGAATTCTATGTAGTACAAGACATATTCTTGAACGAGTCATCTGAATACGCGGACGTAGTTTTACCTGCGGCGTCATTTGCAGAAAAAGATGGAACTTTCACCAATACTGAGAGAAGAGTACAGAGAATACGTAAGGTAATCCCTCCTATTGGTGAATCAAAACCTGACTGGTGGATCACCTGCGAGATTGCAAAGCGTATGGAAAAAACAGGATTCGAGTATGATAATCCACGTGATATCATGGATGAGATCAATTCAGTAACACCCAGCTATGCAGGTATAACTTACGATAGGATTGAAGATAATGGTATACAGTGGCCTTGTACAAGTAAGGAGGATCTAGGTACAGAATACCTATATAATGATAAATTTAAGACCCCGAGTGGAAAAGGCATTTTCATTCCAATAAAATACCGGGAATCAGAGGAACTTCCAGATGAGAAATACCCTTTACTACTAACAACGGATAGAAGTTTATACCACTATCATACGGGGACAATGACCAGAAAGGTTGAGGGGCTCTCCAAACTACATAAGGAAGAGTTAATAAAAATAAATCCCGAAGATGCGACAAAAATAGGCGTAAATGATGGAGAACTGGTGAAAGTATCTTCAAGACGAGGTAGTATAAGGGCCAAGGTCAACATTAATACTATATGTCCTCCAGGTGTTGTATCAATGACGTTCCACTTTTTCGAATCTCCAACGAATGAATTAACTAATGCTGCATTAGATCCAGTATCAAAGATACCTGAAACTAAGGTATGTGCTGTTAAAATTTCTAAAATTAATAAATAGGCCACTAATTTTTTGGTATTCTTGAAATTTTTTAATAGGAAATCTAAAGACTAGGTGATTTTAGCGCCGTTTTTAATGTCTTTATCCGTAGTCAACAATGCCAAATCCCCTTCTGGGGTCTCAGCTGCAAGAAGCATTCCCTCACTTAGTTGTCCGAATATCTTCGCTGGTGCGAGATTGGTGCATACGATGATCCTCTTGTCTTGAAGTTCTTCAGGTTCATAGTACTCGATTAGGCCGGTGACAATCTGAATGGTCTTGTCCCCGATATCTACTTGCATCCTGTATAGCTTATCGGATCCGGGGACCTGCTCCACCTTCTTAACAGTAGAGACCCTGAAATCGAGCTTCTTAAAGTCCTTGAACGAAACTGGTTCACTCATGTTCAATCACGGAGTTAAGAGAATAAGGGTTTTTAAGCCTAGCCCTGAGGCTGGTTAAGGTACCCCATTGCTATCCT
>WJIV01000174.1 GCA_014730055.1 Candidatus Bathyarchaeota archaeon | reverse complement strand
GATATGTACCAGGATGTCAGCTATTTCACGGGAACTATCGGCAGTGTCGAGCGAATGTATAAAGGCGGTTCAGGGGCACTACCCATCAAGAATTATGACACATACGACTGGAATATCAACGAAGACATAGAAAAATTCGGTGAGCCGTATATTAGAGAAAACTATCAGAAGGATAGGATGCAATGTTGGAGCTGCAGGTTACTCCACAGCACCATGATGGAGATCGAGACAGGAAAGTACAAGGGCGAGGTGGAGGAGCCTGAGTACGAGCAGATGGCAGCATGGGGTCCTGTGATTGGTAATACAGATGTTGAGGGGGCAATGTACCTTTCTGCACTCACCGATAAGCTGGGTCTGGAGAACAATGAGGCAGGTTGGCTGGTAGGCTGGATCATGGAATGCATGGAGAAAGGCCACCTTACAGTGGAGCAGGTGGGATTCAAGACGGGTTTTGGTGATGTGGAAGGAGCTGAGAGAATACTCCGTTTGGTAGCAAATAGAGATGGGTTCGGTGATCTACTTGCGGAGGGGTTAAAGCGGGCATCACAGAAGATCGGTGGAAAAGCAGCCGAATCTGCAATATATACTATGAAAGGAAATACGCCACGTGGACATGACCACAGGCAGCGATGGGCTGAGATGTTTGATACATGCGTGAGTAATACCAGCACCATCGAGACCCATATGAGCGTCATGAGTCCTGGTGCCCAGGGTCCGAATAACCCCTTGGAAGTTAGTAGTGAGGTAGCCAGAACCAAGGGGCTGATGCAGCTCGAGGATAGCGTAGGAACATGCAGATTCAACACGAGGATGAATAAAGAGAAAATAGCTGCAGCCATTAGCGCAGCCACTGGATGGGATATCACCCCTGATGAGGCTAAAGAGGTTGGGATTAGGGCTGTAAATCTTATGAGGGCTTTCAACATTCAAGCGGGTATATCACCAGAATTAGACCGCCCATCCGATCGTTATGGATCAACTCCCAAGGACGGTCCTATTAAGGGGATTAGTATCATGCCCCACTGGGATGATATGCTGGAAAACTACTACAACTTGATGGGATGGGACCCAGATACCGGAGTACCCAAGAAGGAGACCCTTGAAGAACTGAATATAGGATTTGTATGGAAGGACCTCAAGGATAAATAATTCGGGTAAGATTCCTCTTTTTCGTGCCAATCGGTATTGTTTTATCAATAATTGACGATGCTTCTAGCATGAAGAACACAGTTAAGCGCAAGCTTAGGGCAGGAAAGCCAGCCCTGGGTACATGGGTTACGGTAGGTCACCCCGATGTTACGATGTACCTAGCAGACATGGGTTGGGACTGGTTAGTATGTGATATGGAGCACAGCGCATATGGGCCCGAGACATACCATTTCATGGTCCAGAGCATGCTTTACGCAAGGGACAGGTGTATGCCCATGGCAAGAATACCCTGGACCGACCTGATCTGGATTAAGAAGGTTATGGATGCTGGAGCTACAGGCATCGTATCGCCGAGAATAGAGACGAAAGAGCAAGCCGAGGATATGGTCCGGCTGATGAAATACCCCCCTTGGGGGGAAAGAGGTGCAGGGCCAAGACTAGCTGCCTTCAAAGACCCTGAGTATTTTGACACTGCAAACGAAGAGACTCTATGCATTGTTATGATCGAGACAGCAAAGGGTGTCGATAACATCTATGAGATATTCAGTGTGGATGGGGTAGACGCTTGTTTCGTCGGACCAAGTGATCTTAGCCTTGATATGGGTATCCATAGAGACTATGATAACCCAAAGTTCCTAAGTACACTTGATAGAATAGTTGAAGCCGGTAGAGAACAAGGAGTCGCACCTGGAATGCACTGCTTCACGACACCTGGACCCACGAACATCAATGAGGCCATTGATAGAGGGTTCCTATACTGTGCGGTTAACAGTGATATGACGTTCATTAGAAATGGAGTAACATCAGCACATCAACACATAAAGAAATGGACGCCTGGGGATCTAGGCGATGAAGTAGAGATTTAGTCTTTCTCAACTCTCTCGGAGGGAAGTATCTCTAATGGCCTTCCTTCCACAAGTGCCAGGACAACCTTCCTTCTTGCCCTGTGAAGTAGCCTCCATATGGTCCCTCTGCTAATTCCCATTGCCTCGCCTGCCTCTTCCTGACTTAGATCTTCTAAGTCAACTAGACGTAAGACTTCTAATTCTGCATGCTCAAGTTGTACAGGTTCTTTACCTGTATCTGGGCTAGGGTTGAACATTGTTGTATCTGGAAAATGTTCTATGAATACGGGTCTAGGTCTACGCCCCTGCCCTCCTCTCCTTCTTCTTCCACGCCTCATATCATGATTCCGTTCATAACCACAATATTTATATGTTTCCGTGATTATGCACATAATAGAATCTGTGCAAGTGCACAGAATGGAGAAAAAGAAAAATGGGATATAGAGGAAGAAGAGGAAGATACCCCGGAAACGGGCCCTTCAGAGATATGCCCCCATGGCAGAGGCCGGGTTGGGTATATGGACGCGGAAGAGGATACGGTTATGGGTACTACTCAGGAGATCCAACTAGGTGTGCAAGGTTTCCTTGGATGCCTCGTTGGTGGTGGGCCAACCCAGATTATCAGGGAGAGGCTCCTCCAGTACCAGTTGGAGCACCAGTTGCAAACCCGGTGACATCTGAGCAGGAAAAAGAATTCCTAAGTCAGCAGATGCAGTATCTGGAGCAGGAATTGAAAGCTATCCGCGGAAGACTCGAAGAGTTACGTTCAGAGGAGTAAAAAACCCTCCAAACTATTTTTTTGTGATAAAGATGAAGGTCGCGATTCCCACAGAGAAAGATAAGGGATTGAGGGATAAAGTAGCAGATATTTTCTCAAGGGCACCAACATTCACGATTATTTCAGTGGTTGACGGTGAAATTGAAGATGTTCAAGTTATCAAGAATAAAGCAGCAGACATGAGCCAGGGTGCAGGGCCCCTTGCTGCCAGAACACTGAAGGAAAATGATG
>WJIV01000173.1 GCA_014730055.1 Candidatus Bathyarchaeota archaeon | reverse complement strand
GCATCGCAGAAAGTTGTGGAGTGCCCTAATCTTGTTTTCGTTAGGGACAGCAGCACCGTCACGGACAATGGAGCATTTCTTTTCAGGATGGGGCTACTGACAAGGAGGAGAGAGACACCTGTAATAAAAGCAGCGTACCAGGAGCTAGGTATCCCCGTTGTTTTAGAGATGAAGGAGCCAGATACATTCGAGGGAGGAGGGTTCGCATTGCTTGAGAACAGATCAGCTGTTGCCGGTCTCTGTGATAGAACCACAAATGGGGCTCTTGACCAGATGGGAGATTATCTCCTGGAGAACCGTCTCATAGATACATGGATCACTTTGGAGATGCCTGACGGTTCCGTACATATAGACGGAGAGTTCGCTGAACTACCAGGAAAGACCGCCATAAGTCACCCAGAGGTAATGGAAGGTGTCCCAACTACCTTTAGGACAAGTACTGAAAAGTGGAATGGGAGCTTTATGGAGTGGCTCAGGGGTGAAGGATGGGACATAATCGAGATTACGGACCAGGAGTGTTTCGATATGGCTGCTAACTTCCTTACCGTGTTCGCGGATCTTGCCTTCCACTATACAGGTAATCCGAGGGTCATGAGAGAAGTAAATGAAAGGGGAATAGATGTAGTTCAGATACCTGGAGAGGAGATGAGAAAAGGTATGGGTGGGATACACTGCATGACCTGTCCTATACTAAGAATATAATGAACTTGATTTTAAGGGGAAAATATTTTTGGATGGAACTCCTTGAAGCCTTCAGGGAAATCCATGGATTCAACATGGAAGTCCAAAACAACTGGAACTCCGCGACTGTTCTCCTTTTTTGCTGACTCTAGAGCTTTTCTTATACCTCTAACTTCTGTAATGGTCTCACCATAACAGCCGGATGCCTCAGCTATTCTCTTGAAGTCTGGCTGGGCCTCATAATCAACCGATATGTACCTCTCCTTATTGGCCCATTGGTGAAGCTTGATCCAGCCTAGGCCGTAGTTATTAAGTACAATCCAAGTCACAGGTGTATTATACTGTACAGCAGTTGGCAGTTCTTTCATAGACATCTGGAAAGCTCCATCCCCCGTGGTACAAAGGATTTGTTTATCCGGGGCCGCAAGTTTCGCGCCTATAGCACCAGCTACTCCGAGACCCATACAAGTTTGCTCTGCTGGAGCAACGCATCCATCGATATCCAGAACCCGGTAATAGGGGCTGTAATAGCTCCACAAGTCTTGGGAACCGTTCTCGTTTACAAGCACCGTGTTCCTTTCAAAAACCCTATTCGCCTCAAAAATTACCCTCTTAGACTTAACCGATTCTGCTCCAAGACATTCCTCGGTAATTTCCGCATAAAATTGGTTCTTAGCGTCAATTATTTCTCTAACTCTAGGCATTTCCTTTAGAGACTTCTTCCTTGTCTTTTCTTCCAGGACAATCATAAGATCTTTTAGGAATAGTTTTACGTCAGCCGTAATGGGTACTTCAGGAGCCCAGTTTCTCCCAAGCTCGGAGGACTCGATATCCACTTGGATTAATTTTGCTCCTTCCGGATAATAATCCCAGGCTGCGGTCTGAAATTCCTCATTTCTAGAGCCTAGGGATATGATCAAATCAGCTTCTTGGTATACTCTTTTACCGACTCTTGTCCTGTAGAGACCTACAAGACCCAGTGAGAGAGGGTGGTCCTCAGGTATAATGCCCCTACCACTTGGAGTGGTCAGCACAGGAATACCAAGGCCCTCAGATAGTTCACGAATTTCCTTACTAGAATTACTCATATAAGCCCCTCCCCCAGCTACTATAACAGGCCTTTCTGATTCCAGGATTATTTCAGCGCTTTTCTTAACTGCCTTAAAATCCGGTCTAACCCTTAAAGGTCTGTCTGATCTGATATAGGTTTGCCCTTTTGTCAAGCTTTGCCCAACGTCGAAGGGTACGTCAATGTAAACTGGGCCTGGCTGCCCGTTGCAGGCTTTGCTAAAGGCCCGGTTCACAGCCCAACCTGCGTTGTTTGGCTTAAGTATCCTATGGCTCCATTTAGTAATGGGGTTAAAGATCTCCATCTGAGGTGTCTCCTGGAAAGCTCCTTTTCCCTCGTTCTCAAGAGCCACCGAGGCTCCCAGCATTACCATTGGCTGACAACCGGAGTACGCTTCCAGAACCCCACTCACCATATTTGCCACTCCCGGCCCTGGGCTTCCGAAGCAGACACCGGGCTCCCTGGAAATCTTACTATAAGCGAAGGCCATAAAAGCGCCCGACCCCTCGTGTCTGACGAGTATAGGTTCTATGTCGCTGTCATAAAGTGAATCATATAGGGCCATGGGGTTGCCGGGCAACCCGAAAATGTATCTTACTCCCTCCGCCTCGAGGGCCTTAACTATTAAATCCCAGGTCCTTTCTCCCATTATAATCTATAATGAATATGATTAATGAGAACATAAAACCGTCTATTCTTCTTCTCCGTAGATGAGTTTCATATCCTCGAAGGTGAGTTTCTCGCCACTCTCCATCTTCCTAAGAGCTTCCTGACGCATCTGCTCCTTTCGCTCTTGTACGCTCATCCTCCGCCTCTCTTGAGCTTTCATGTCCTTAACCTTGATACCGTTTCTTAGGGCGTTTATCTGAGGCATAATCATGCTGATCTCATCCTTGACCTTCTCGACCTCTTGGATCGTGTCAACATAGCGTCGATGGGTCTCATCCGCCTTCTCCTTCTCTTCGTCCGCCTTCTCGAAGAACATAATCATCTTCTCATGGTGTTCCTGGCTACGCTCCGCAAGCTTCTGGATCTCTTCCCTCATCGATGTTATCTCGTTCTCGGTCGCCTTTTTATCAGCCATTATATCCATCTTTTTTACCTGTTGCTTCTCAAGGCTCGTGAAACCCTCTAGGGTCTTCCTAAGCTTCGCGGCTCTAGTTATCAACTGCTCTTCCCTGTCTAGTATCTCTCTTGTAGGAGTTGTCATGATCTCCCATTCGGTCTCTTGCAGGTCCTTCTGCACCTGAGTCTTGTTTGGGCGTGATCTGTATTCATTTCGGAGTGCCTGATCTGTCTTACTTAGCTTCTGGCGAGTCTCATCCAGCTCCTCAAATAGTGGGCCTAAGCTCTTCTTAATCTCCTGTATCCTGGAGTTTAGTCTATCCCTCTCTTCTTTATGCTTGAGTGCTTCTTCTCTTAGCTTACTTGCTGACTCATTTAGGCTGTCTCTCTGGTCTCGGAACTTCCCTATCTTGGCGAATAACTCATTACGGGTATCCCGAAGTTCTGCTGCTTCCTCTTCTAAGTTGTCTAGCTTATTCTCTTCAGCGGACATATAGTGGGTGCACCACGTTGACATGGTATTCATAACACTAGAATAAATATGTATACCAAGCCAAATATTATCTTAATACATGAAGACTAACTTTCAGATAAATTTTTAAATAATAGTGTCGTTAACAAAGACTATCCTTCAGAAATAATTAAAAATGGGGTGGATGAAGAAGAACTGATAATCTCTATCGGCCTATTGGCATCTTATATCGCTCTGGTCTTCGGAGGTTTCTACTTCGTTTTTGCCCTCAAATACTATGTTAGTACAATAATCTCTTTAATTGTCCTCACAAGGAACTCGGATATTTTATCCCCTTCACTACCTGAGCAATCGGATGAAAACAACTCTGAGTTAGGTTCATTACTTCTTGAGCCCTTTATCTCGATACATCTGCCATTTTTCAATGAGACAAACGTAGCTAGGAGAATCATCCGGGCTTGCATGGACATAGATTACCCAAATTATGAAATTCTTGTCGCTGATGACTCGAGAGACGAAACCATACAGATTATGAAAGAAAGCGAATGGAGAACTACAAAACCAATAATAAAATTCGTACACAGGAAGGATCGGACAGGGTTCAAGGGAGGAGCGCTGCAAGCCGCCCAGAAGTATATGCATCCAAGGAGCAAGTTCGTTATGGTTTTCGACGCAGACTTCGTGCCTCCAAGGACAATAATACATGATTTCCTTAACCACTTCAAAAAGGTAGAGAACAAAGGTAAACCAGTGGCTGCGGTTCAGGGATACCAGCTTCATTATCTAAACAAGACTGAGAACTGGGTCACACGAGGTGTTAGAGCAGAATTCAGTGGTAGCTACATGATAGAGAGAGTAGCAGAGGAGTACTTCGGAGCCTTGAAGATGATAAGCGGCAGTGTGTTTATGCTCAGAAACGAGGTGCTTAGAACACTTGGATGGACTACAAGCATTACTGAGGACTGGGAGCTGACATTGAGGCTATACCTGGAGGGATATAGGGTAGCTTATACCCCTCTAATACAGGCACCAGCTGAGATACCGACCACACTTTCGAGACTCGCACGCCAGAGAATGAGATGGGCAGAAGGCCACACATATGCGGTTAAACGTTATTTCTGGAGGGTAATAAAATCGCCCATGTTAACGGTTTCCGAGAAACTTGAGTTTCTCTATTTTACACCTTACTATCTGCAGTCTTTATTCTTCATGATAGGTACTACAAGCTTCATTATATCTGAGATATACAGGCAGAGGCCCTCTTTCTGGACACCCATGCTAGGGTGGGGGCTGATCGTTAGTAACTTTCTGGCAATTCCCCTGATGGGTTTAGCGGGGCTTTTTCTAGAAGGAGACCTGCGAGAGGATTATTCAGGAATCTTCAGCTTTATAGCAATCAGCTACTTCGTCACGCCATACCAAGCATACGCTGCCTTGAAAGGGCTGCTCGAGAAAGAAGAAGGCAACTGGATCAGGACACTTAAGACCGGTCACATAACTGATAATGTACTCACAATAAAATTCAGGTTATTTGTGAACTGGTTAAGACGATTAAAGGGGGATAAACTGCATAGAGTGACAAATGGTCCGGAGCTTGGAATGTTCTTTCCTACAAGGACAATACTAATCTTGACCTGTTTCATACTTGTATCCCTTCCCTTTACAGATGCCTTAATCCACATAATCAGGTTTCTCGGGACTGGGCTGATTGATCTTCTAATTATCTTTCTAGGAGTAAGAAAAATTGGGTAAGTATTATTCATTTGAGAACGGAAATCTTTACATCTTCACGACTGGGCTGGATCCATTATTAGATCTTCATGCTTTTCCTAGGGACCTAAACCTGTTCGAAGCCGAATCCGCATGGAGGATTTCACCGAGGGTTGCTGTTGTTGAGGATATCCTACAGTTGAATGCTGAGAAGGCCAAGATAGTCCTCAGTTTACATGATTACGAGGAGGTTAAAATCCCCTCTGTGAAACTTGAAGAGTATTTTCTAGATATTGAAGAGGAGTTATTAATAGACGGACTGTTGTTAAAAATTGGGCTTCCTTTACAAGAATTAAGCGAGATGGAGGATGCTTAGGCCTCTAACTGTTTTCTCCCAAAGGAGACTACCAGATCAACTAACTTTTTCTGGTCAATTTCTGCACGGGACCTCCAATCAAGATAAACGATCCCCTGATCATCCTCACCAAGATAACCCTCCTGAATATATTTGTCTAGGTTGAGCTTTGCACGCCATCCAGGAAGTTTCTCAGCAAGTATCTTTTCAATTTCTCTTCGGGGTGCCTTTCCCTGTTTTGAGATTATATATGCAACAGAAACAGCCAATCCTGCTATATCGTCTATTCTCCATCCAATGGATTTAGCTGCTTTCTGATCCACGGTACCACGCATTGTTATGTAGTATCTTGCATCTGATAACTGTGCATTTGTCGGATCGATTATGTTGGGTTCGTCGAATACCCGGGTCACTTTGAGGTCCAGTGGCTGAAGCTGCTTGTCTAATACCTCTATTACATTCTGCCAGTCGTTACCTAGCTCTTTTCTTAGTTCCCACCCCCTTACTCCAGGTAGTCTGTGATGCTGGAAGAAGAGCAGATGAACTGCGTTCTTTATCTTTGTTGAGTAGGTTTTCATTCTTTTAGCCAATATTTCCACTCCTCGTAATCTACCAGTACAGGTACACTGACTTTGCTTTGTTCAGGGTTAGGCCTTGGTTCCTCAAGGTGGGTTATCGTTGTCTCCTCAAGGAGGGGTTTTCTGTCAATATTTGCGTATCCATAACTTACCAAAAACACAGTCACGTAGGCCCGATATACAGTTTCCTCGTAAGTATCTCTACCAATCCATTCCCAGTAGTCGATCGTTCCACCCTCACCAGCCCTATCGCCAAGTTCTCTCCAGAATTTCTCGATTATCTCACCGAATCCCTCTTCAGGTATAAAACCAAGTTCATGAACCTCATTTCGTGTAGCATACATTGTGTCCTTTGCTTCAACTTCTGGCTCTTGCCACCGTTCATCTAGCGGAATTAGGTCTCCCCAGTAACCGAGGCTATTTGTTAATGTCTTACTACTCATCTGTTCCATCTCGATTATTGGGTGCCATGACTTGAGGAAGGCATCTGCGAGGCTGCCAATATCCATGTTCATTAGCTGTTGGTTGAGCATGAAAGGGTCCTTGTATAATGTAGTGGACTGATGAGCTATCCATTTGTTCTGGTTCTCAAGGACCGTGGATACCTCCTTGAGTGCCTGGGCATCTAGACAGAATTCGCGTACATCTTTGATCTCTGGATAATGTTTCTTGATAACGCTCATTATATAGTCGAAATCAACGTCAAAGGGCTCAATCTTTCCATTTTGGACCATACGGCAAAGGCTAATTACGCTCTCTAGCTCGCTGCTCATTCATCTCCCTCCACGAGTCGAGCTTCTGATACATTCTCCGTCTTATGAACCATTATAATATGCACATCTTGCTCTTGGAAGGTGACTTGGCTCGGTGTGATAGCCATATATTGTCCATCCGTTCCCTCCATCGTCTCAACTATGAACTCGCTGACGGCCTCCTTATTCTTGGGGTCCATGTGAAGGTCGAACTCGTCTACAGCTCTAAACGGTGATAACACGTTCTGCTGTAGTGCTAGTAGGAAAGCCATTACGCTGCTGCTCCTCTCTCCTCCGCTGTGGGTGTAAGGATCTAATCGCTGAGGTGCGGCTCCCTTAAAGCCAACGAAGATTTCGAGTCCCGCATCTTCAATATCATGCGGATTTATTAGGCGGACCTCCCCTGAAGCTTGAAGTTTTGAGAGTAGTCTCTTATACCTCATATTAACTTCATCCAGAAGCTCCTCCGTAACTTCTCGCCACTTCTTCTTCCGCTCCTCTATCTCCTCAAGGACTCTCCTGCGATTCTCCCTAACCTGCTCTATTCTCTCCTGAATCTCCTTGAATGTCCTGTTATAGTTCTCGTACATCTCCTCTGCTTCATCTGGAACATCGCTCATACTCGCCAGCATGCCGCTTGTCTTGCGGATCTCGTTCAATATCTCATCCTGTGTACGCCCGGTCTCAATCCTCTGCCCTTTAATTAGAGCCTCGGCCTCAGCTTCCTTCAGGTCTCTGTTTGTTCTATCCCTATCTGCCTTTATGTTTTCTATCCTTCGCTTCAACCGATCTCTACGATCGTTTAGAAGTGCTAATCTAATCCTGCTGTCAATATACTGATCATTTATTGAGTCCAGCTTTGCCCTAGCAGCCTCCATCTCCTCCACGAGCCTGCTTGCTTCCCCTTCTGCCTCTGTAAGCTGTCGAGTGAACGAATTGATCTTTGATTGTAATCCTTCCCTTTGCTCCACGAACTCCTGAGTTAAGGTTTGATAAGTCTCTACCTGAGTTTCTTCAAGCTGTTCAAATAATCCAAAATAGTCATCAAGGGTGGTAGGGCCGTCCTCTAGCCTTTTCTTCAATGTAAGATATGTTTCCTCAAAACGTCTTCTCTGAACTCTCTGGACATCAAGAACCTTCTCAACCTCTGTCAACCTGTCCTTTGACATGTTTATGGTGTGCTCACTAATACCTGCTCTTCTCTCAAAATCTATTCTCTTCTCTATCAGATCATTTACGAGTACCCTAAGCTTTCTAAGGGAGTCCTCGGAGTCAACAACGAGCTTTGTGTTCTGCTCCATCTCCTCCTGAGCCCTGAAAAGGTCGTGTTCTGCCTCTTGTAACTCCCTCTCCAGCTTGGTCACATCTTCCTCAAGGGACATTACTCTGCTCCAAGCCATCTCTCTCTGAAGGAAGGTCATCCTTGTCTCAAGCTGCTTCTTTTCCTGAAGTCTCTCATTCTGTTCTCTCCAGTAATTCAAGGTTTCCCGGGCTTGTTCTAGGAGCTGATTAAGACTCTCCTCCTCACTTAGAACTCCGCTTAGCTTTTCCTTTGCCTCAATAACGTCTTTTCTGAAGCTGTCAAAACCCACCGCCTCTTCCAGGATCTCTAGTCTGTCCTGGGGATTAATGTTCGCGAAACGTGAAGGCATTGCCTGGTGCATTATGATTAACATATTATTCGGGTCAAAACCGAATCGTTTGAGTATGTCTACAACCTCAGCTTTGGTTACCCCGCGCTGGTTTAATTGGAAACCGTATTTTCCGTCCCTTCTTAAGTTACGGGTGAGGGTTATCTCGTCCATATTGAACTGTGGTACGGGCCGGTACCCAGTCTGGTTTAAGCTGTTATTAAGAATCAGTGTTACCCTCGCCTGTTCGGCGTCCCAACGAATGAGATCGCTCAACTTCTTACTGCGTTCTGTATATGTATCACCTAGTGCAACGCATATTCCGAGGAGCAAACTGGATTTACCGGAGCCATTTGGCCCACAGACTACATTGACCCCTTGTTTAAGGGGCACCCTAGCGTAGTCGTAAGACATGAAATTCTCAAGTATTACCTCACGAATAAGCATCTAATTCCTCGGACTCTAACCACTAAACTACCCTAATTTTTAAACCTTGACTAACAAAATAAAGGATCCCCATAACATCCCAAGATAGCTCACTCATCGACTAAACCAGCATATTAACAGACAAAAACTTGTGAATATAAGATAAAGTTAGCGGTTTTTTTTAGATTGGAGAGGTAACTGAAAATGATCACAAAAATCACTTAACTATCAATACCTAATATTCTTAATATGATAGAATTAAGCGACTCTCAGGAGAGAAGAGCCAAGAGACTACACGAGCAAGCTATTATTGTTGATACACACTGCGATACTTTAATGCAATTATTGCCTCAACCATGGGGGATGCCTGAGGCTAGAATATTAGGAAATAGAAGTGACCGGGGGCATATTGATCTCCCTAGAATGATTGAAGGGGGAGTAACCTGCCAGACTTTTGCAATTTATACTGGTAGAAGAGCATTCGTACCTGAAGCACCCCTCGTGGCAATGCAGATGGTTGACAAGTTCTACTCAATGATAGAAGAAAATCCTGAGATAGTTCCTGTAATCAATCAGAGTGAGATAATTGAGGCCAAAAACAGCGGGAAAGTATGCGGATTGTTAAGCATGGAAGGTGCTGAACCCTTGATGGGAGATCTGGCCGCTCTAAGGGTGTTTTACAGACTTGGTATGAGAATGCTGAGTTTTGCCTGGAATTACAGGACGCCTTTTGCAGATGGTTTAGGAGCAAAGAGAGCAGAGAGTAAGCTACCGGAGCTCGGGGTTCAGGCTTTAGAGGAGATGGAGAAATTAGGTATAATCTTCGACGTTAGTCATCTTGCCGATAGTGTCTTCTGGGACGTAAATGATGTAATGAATGGGCCATTTATCGCCAGCCATAGCAATAGTCGTAATATCTGTGATCATCCGAGGAATCTTACGGACGATATGATAAAGGCTGTGGCAGATCATGGAGGCGTTCTAGGAATGAACTTCGCTACTGGATTCGTTAAAAAGGATACAGATACAGTTACTGTAGATGACCTTGTTGATCATATAGATCATATTGTCGAACTAGTTGGGCCTGACTATGTCGGACTAGGCAGTGACTATGACGGTATAAGGGAAGCCCCTAAAGGGATTGAGGAGGTATCTAAACTACCTAATCTAACACGAGTACTCGTGAAAAGAGATTATAGTGATGAAGATATCTTCAAGATACTTGGAGGAAATCATCTCAGAGTCTTCAAGGAAGTACTGGGATAACTATTTTCTAAACTATTTTTATGCTAGCCGATGAAATCTTATGTATATCTCCATTCTTCGTATTCACAATCAAGTTGCCACTGTCATCAACATCAATGGCTTTTCCAACAATAACTCTACTCTCATCATAAGCTTTGACCATTTTTCCAATTAAACAGTTCATTTCTACCCATTCATTAAGCAAAGAAGTAATTTCACCACGTCTTAAATTATCATAGCTTAGCTTGATCTCTGATAGAATATGCTTCAGTAAATTTTCATTGTTGATTTCGCGATTTACCTCCGAATTGAGAGAAGTTGCATTAAGTTCTTCAGAAAAATATGAATTGTCGATGTTTGTATTTATTCCGATTCCTATAACTGAGTATTCAATTTGTCCTGATGTCACAGAATTCTCAATAAGTATCCCGCAAACCTTCTTTTCCTCGATCAGAATATCGTTTGGCCATTTTATTACCGTATTTAAATTGAATTTATTTCTTATTACCTTACATATAGACACAGAAGCAAGAACATTAAGTAGATTGGACTCCTCTGGCAGCATCTGAGGTCTCAGAATAATTGAGAACCATAATCCTCCCTTAGGGGAAATCCATCGTCTCGATAACCGGCCTCTACCTGATGTCTGGATTCCAGCTATTACCACGGTGCCCTCATCGCATCCATCAGAAGCAAGCTCCTTGGCAATGTCATTCGTTGATGACAATTCGTCAAGATGAGAAATCTTCCATATGAGTTCATCCATCATTACCGTTCTCTTGTCTATTTACAGATCTAGGTAATTCAATATATTAGAATTCATACGTGGACTGATTTATAGGACAAACATATTAGCGTATAAATAGTATATACTTAAAATGCTATGACTTCCATTGACTTCAGTCTCAATTTAGCGCTATACGGAGCTATCTCAATATTCGTAATTCTATCACTTATTATTTTGTACACCGAGACATTGAAGAGAGTTCTGATGAGAAGTATTCCAACAAAAGATGATCAAATTGAGAAATCACTACTCTCAGATGAAGTGGTCGCCGCGATAACAGCAGCAGTGACAATATATATGGAAACTGAAGCTGAGCCGAATCGGCGAATAGAGCATGAAGTTCCCGCATCGAGATGGAGTCAGACAGGCAGAATAGAAGAAATTAACCGTCGTATGAGGGACTGAAATATTGAATCAAAGAAAATTCAAGATAACAATCAACGATAAAACATTCATTGTAAATGTAGAGGAAATAAAAGAACAGGCTGTAACCTCAGAGCAAGTCAAGTCTGGGATAGAGACTCCAAGTAGGGCACCTCCAATTCCTAGAAAAGAGCCTAAAACAACCAAGGAACTGATTGCTGAGAAAGGAATCGTTAGAGCCCCAATTCCTGGTGTAATAATATCCATAGATGTTGAACTGGAACAAGAAGTTGAGACTGGAGAGTCATTGCTCGTACTCGAGGCGATGAAGATGGAAAACGAGATACACTCGCCTGTAAAGGGAAGAGTGAACGAGATAAGAGTCTCAAAGGGAGATAGGGTAAATAGAGATGACATTCTGGTAGTGATAAATTGAGCTTATTATCCATCAATATATCCTTAGGGAAGCTATTCATGATCGGATTAGGCTGTCTGCTAATTTATTTGGCTGTAAGAAAGAGGTATGAACCTCTTCTGCTTCTTCCAATAGGTTTCGGAGTGATAATGGTAAATATTCCCGGAACAGCTCTGATGGAGGAGGGCGGTATTTTTCGAATTATATATGACTTGGGTATATCTAACGGGCTATTTCCTTCCTTGATATTCATTGGTGTGGGTGCAATGATCGATTTTGGTGCTCTCCTTGAACGTCCATGGCTTGTAATATTTGCTACTGCTGGTCAGCTTGGAGTCTTCGTTGCTGTCTTTCTTGCACAGACCGCTGGGTTTACCCCATACGAGGCATCAAGCATAGGCATTATAGGTGCCATGGATGGCCCAACCGCGATATTTGTCTCAGCTATCTATGCTCCTCACCTTTTAGGTCCAATAGCCGTGGCGGCGTATTCTTATATGTCTCTTATACCGGTGATTCAAGTTCCGCTATTGAAATTGTTGACCACTAAAGAGGAGCGACTTATTAGAATGGATTATCAACCACATTCTTATCCAGATTATATTCGAATATTATTTCCAATAGGGGTATTCATATTGGTAAGCATACTTATACCAATGGCGACACCGTTAATTGGCAGTCTCATGCTGGGCAACCTCCTAAAGGAAAGTAAAGTTGTTGAGAGGCTTGCAAGATCAGCCGAGAATGAACTTATTAATATTGTTACTCTTTTACTCGGTTTGACTATAGGGGGCACACTTGTCTCGGAGGATTTCCTTAACTATGAGAGCTTAATGATCTTTATGCTTGGACTCTTTGCCTTCATATCAAGTATCACGTTAGGGATTTTAATGGCAAAAATAGCATCATATGTAACTGGAGGGAAAATTAATCCAATAATCGGTTCATGTGGAATATCCGCGTTTCCAATGGCTGCAAGGGTAGCTCACCAAGTTGGTAGGGAAGAGGACATGGATAACTGGTTGATGCCTCATGCTCTAGCTGTTAACACTGGTGGACAATTAGCGTCAATTATAGCAGGAGGCATTATACTTGCATTATTACCAAGATTGCTGGTCTAATTTTACGGCGCTATAATGGAATATTTCCATGCTTCGATCTAGGTCTATTGCTTATTGCCCTCTTTTTAGATAGTCTCTCTAAAGAGCTTATCAGAAGCTTCCTCGTCTCTTGAGGCTCGATAACCCGATCAATGTAGCCTAGTGAAGCAGCAACGTAAGGATTTGCATATTTTATCCGATACGCTTCAACAAGTTTTTCCTTTTTTTCTTCTATGTTCTCAGCTTCTCTCAACTCATTTCTATATATTATACCGATTGCACCTTCTGGACCCATCACAGCTATCTCAGCAGTAGGCCACCCATAGACGAGATCAGCTCCAATGTGTTTACTACACATAGCGATATATCCTCCACCGTATCCCTTCCGAAGAACCACAGTAATCTTTGGTACGGTTGCCTCAGCATAGCTATAAATGACTTTAGCACCATGCCGTATTATACCTCCGTATTCCTGATCAGTACCCGGCATATAACCCGGGACATCAACAAGTGTAACGATCGGTATATTGAAGGCATCACAGAACCTAACAAATCGTGCAATCTTATCCGATGCATCCACTGTGAGGCAGCCCGCGTAACTAGCAGGCTGGTTAGCAACAACACCAATAGTCTTTCCACGGAGTCTCGCCAACCCTACAATAACGTTTGTTGCGTAATATCGATGTATTTCAAAAAAAGTACCCCTATCAACAACCGTTTTGATCACTTCTAAGATATCATAAACCTTCCTTGGGTCTGTAGGAACTAGCTCTAAGAGATGATCTTTCTCCTCGTTTTCCTGTCCCTCAACTTCGAGAATTGGGGGGTCCTCCAAATTATTAGAAGGAAGATAGCTGAGAAGTAAACGTATTAATTTAAGGCACTCTTCATCATTTTCTGCAACCAAACTGGCAACGCCACTGATCTGAGAATGAACCTCAGCTGAACCAAGTTCATTCATTGAAACCTTCTCACCCGTAACAGATTCGATCACAGATGGACCAGTTATGAACATCTGGCTGGTACCACGCACCATTATGATGAAATCAGTGAGAGCTGGAGAGTAAACAGCACCCCCTGCACATGGACCCATAATAGCTGTGATCTGAGGTACTACGCCTGATGCCATTACATTTCTCCTGAAAATCTCGCCATATCCGGCTAAAGCACCCACACCTTCCTGGATCCTAGCGCCCCCGGAGTCGTTCAATCCGATAATCGGGGCACCTGTCTCCATAGCCAGGTCCATAACCTTGCATATCTTTTTGGCGTGCATCTCACCGAGGGAGCCACCCATAAAAGTGAAATCCTGGGCGTAGACGAAAACCAATCTACTATCGATGGTTCCATGACCCACCACAACACCATCGCCTAGTCCCTTACTCATATCTGACTCGCTGTATCTGTGTGTCACGAATGGGTCAATCTCTGAGAAGCTTCCCCGGTCTAGGAGGATCTCAATTCTCTCTCTAGCGGTAAGCTTTCCCCTTTGGTGCTGTCTCTCTATCCTTTCCTCTCCACCACCAAGCATAGCTTCCTTGATTTTCTTTCTAAGTTCCTCTACTTTTTCGTTCATTCTCAA
Organism: Candidatus Bathyarchaeota archaeon; assembly: GCA_014730055.1. The sequence goes on along the minus strand of WJIV01000173.1, from coordinate 30,768 downwards.
ATCTCTCACCAGGTAAGTATGAATAGAAATACACGATTAATCTGATAACATTAACCGAAAAAATATGAATAAATTAATGGATATAGTATCTCCCAAAATAGACTAGATCCAATCGGAAAGAATTTAATTTATCAGATCGTGTTAGAGGTGCAGGATGGGCCGGTGGTCTAGTGGTTAGGACACCGCGTTCACATCGCGGTAATCGCCGGTTCAAATCCGGCCCGGCCCACTTTTTATCTTTAATCTGAAACTGGGTTATCTAATTTTTTATGATTTATTTTTATGCTGATCTAATTTCATATCCGGCGTTTAGTATAGATGCCACAACTAGAATAATTCCAAACGCTATAAGCCTCTGGCTTATTGAAGTAAAGACCTGTGGGTTTGATGTTGTATATGTGCAGTCAGGTATTAGTGCTTCATCAGGGTAACCGTGGCTCTCCCAGAAACCTTTGTAGTCGTAGTCCACTACCTCCATCCTCTCAACGTACTTTACCCATTTATAACCCCAATAGCAGGGAGCTACTAACCTGAAGGGATAACCTTGCGCACGGTTCAGTGTTTCACCATCAGCATAGATTGCGAGAATAATGTCAGGGTTATCCAGTTCTTCTAGGGTTAAGCTGCTGCTGTAGCGTGTATTATCCCTGAAGACGACCTCCATCGCACTATCGGTTATACCAGCTATCTCTAAAAGTTCTGTAACTCTTACACCTGTCCAGTTATATGTATAAACCTCATAACTGTTAGCACCTAGTGCCTCAGGGGGAGCACCAACACATATGACAGAGGCATCCACTGATACCATAGGGAACTCTAGGAATTGGCTATAAGTTATGTTCAAAGGTTCCTCAACGGTACCGTAAATTCGTAGGACTGGCTCTTCTTCTTGGCCTGATACAAACGAGGAGCTGTAAAGGAACCCAATTAATATTGACATGATCAGGAGTTTTCTCATTATATAACCGCCAGCTTCACTAGAATATGATGCATCAGAATTAGAATCATTGATAAGGTGGTTGGCCCATGAGCCACCTTTAGCCAGATTTGCCATCTCTTAGTCTTCCGGTACCTCAACACTGCTCCACTAGCCACAACTATCCCAAGTAGTATCACTAAGTAGTAACTGGCATAATGAACTGGAAGAATAACTGCAGCTTTTGTTCTTGAGTGGAATAATGCAAATAAGAATGATGTTATTCCAAGGGGGCAGTGTATCCAGGCTCCTGTACCGAGTCTTATCTTCAAATATTGAAGTAACAATGCAGAAGCAATAATGACGAAGCCAAGTATGCCCATCCAATGTATAATATCCTGCCAGTCAATACTCCACTCTCCGATGTATCTTAATGGCCTGTAAGCCATAAGACCTGCATAAATCAGTAGCTGCCCTGAGATCATCAAGACTTGGGATAACCTGATGCTTCTAGAGACCACGATCTAATCAAGTATTGGCGACTAAAAAGGAGACTACCTGAAAAGATCCTCCTCGACAGGCCTCACGATATCGGAACCCAATCCATTACCTTCCGGGTAATCGTATCCCCTGATAATTACAACTGGAACACCTGTGCTCTTACCCTTAACCAGCTCTGCGGCTCCGGCTAATTCATCCACCACGGCAATATTTGTGACCCTTAACTCATGCCCTAGATAATCAGTTTCTCCCCTGTAATCTCTAAAAGCAGCCATCCCAGCAACACCTATAGCGAAGTCTACTTGTCCAAGTCTCCATGCTCGACCCCATGTATCTGTTATGATTACAGCTATTTTTTTACCCGTTAGTTCTATTAGTTTTTCCTTTATTCCCCTTGCTGATGCATCCGGGTCCACCGGCAGTAGTGTTACGTAGCCATCTTTCACATTGCTGAAATCAACCCCGGCGTTTGCACATACATGCCCATGATGTGTCTCGACTATCAGGGCGTTCCCCTTCATACGAATAATCCTTGATGTCTCTGTAAGGACCACTTCAACAAGCCTAGGATCTTTATCCATCATCTTACCAATATTAGACGCGAAGCTCGAAGGTTCCACCTTCTCCAGATTTATAATCCTCCCCTCAGCTTTCGAGACTATCTTCTGTGTAACAACAACAATATCCTTATTCTCAAATTCAAAACCACTCGCAACAGCAGCCTCAAAGATCAACCGAGCAATATCATCTCCATGTGATACATAAGGAATGCCTTCGAGGCCAAATACACTGAAAGACATTAAATCTTAATCAGCAACTCCGCGTATAAGCAAGATGGTTATTTAGATTGTAATTATTTTTAGAAAAGAAAATTACTCTTAAACATTTGGGGCAATTATTTTTCTTTATGATAGTTTTCAAATAGTATTCAAGTCTAATCTTCTCTGATATCGATGCAAGAGAATGTTAAGGTTGCTGTAGCACAGATTAGTCCAGTTTTTATGGACAAAGAGGCGACGATAGATAAGACCTGTAGTGCTATTGAGGAGGCAGGTAAAAATGGGGCTGAGTTGGTAGTTTTCAGCGAGACGCATATTCCCGGGTACCCTTATTGGAGAGGATGCAATCCCATCAGCCTCTGGAGCGAAAATCAGATAGAGTATATGAAGAACTCAGTTAAGATACCTAGCTCTGATACCGATACACTTGCGGACTCCTGTAGAGATGTAAATATCACTGCAGTCATAGGCTGCACTGAGATGAGCAACATTCCCGGCTCCAATACGCTTTACAATACAATTTTCTATATAGATAATAAAGGAGAGATTTTAGGTAGACACCGCAAGCTCATGCCCACACATGGTGAGCGAACCGTCTGGGCTCCTGGGGATGCACGTGACTTAAAGACCTTTGAGACCGGTATAGGAAGAATCGGAGGACTCATCTGCTATGAGCACCATATGACGCTGTTAAAGGCTGCCATGACATACCTTGGAGAGGAGATTCACTGTGCTTTATGGGATGGTTATTGGTTCATGAATTGGCATCCGGGTAAAAAACGTCGCTTTAAAGAAGGTGATGACTATCATCTTTGTGACATCGACTACGCGGTTAGAGAATATGCTATAGAATCACAGACATTCGTGCTCTCGGCATGTCAATACATTCCGGATGATGAGATGCCCCCCGAGACTCAGGACTTCAATATCGCTTCAGGAGGATCTAGCATAATAAACCCTGCAGGGGTTTACATGGAGGAACCTATTTTCGATCAGGAGACCATCATCTATGCAGATCTAGACCAAGATGATAGACGACACACAAAAGCCTACATTGATGCCCTTGGCCATTATGCAAGATGGGATGTATTAAGACTAGACATGCGAGGAGAGCCAAATCACCCCTTTACACGGGCGGAGATACCATACACAAAAATAACGCAAGTAGCGGAAAAATACGATATTGAACCCGAAATGTTAGAAAAGATGCTAAGAGATATCGAATAGCAGGTTTCTATTTTCTTACTTTGGCAGTCTCTGTGATGACCGCAATATTCGGGTCTTTTGAGAGGAATGCTAGTGCAGAGGCTAAGAACATGCCTCCGCTCAGAAACATTAGTGTAAGATAGTAGCTTCCAGTAAGGTCAACAAAATATCCCCCAATTAATGGGAATAGTCCTCCCCCTAATCCACCAGCTAGAGTAATTAAACCAAAAAGCGTAGTATTATATGTTCTCCCAAAATAATCGGTCACCACTGCAGCGTACTGCTCAGGTGCTCCTCCGTAACTTAATCCATATAATACGGCCCAAGCATATAGCAGAGTCAGATTTGCTGGGATGAATGTCGCAACGAAAAAAGCTATTGCCAGGAGGCATGTTGTTGTTACGATTGTAAGCTTTCTCCCAAACCTGTCGCTGAAGAATCCGAATACAAAGCTGCCCGCTGCACTCATGAATCCAATGATCCCAAATGCCCCGCTTGCCTTAATGGGCGCTATTCCTATATTGATCATATGCGGTACAACAAATGTCATTATGCTTATGACCCCACCCAGGCAGAAGAAGTAACTTATGGCCACAAGCCTGAAGCTCCAGCTACCTAGAGCATCTCGGGGACTCCAATCACTCTCGACATAATTGATCTCCCTACGATCAGGTGGGCCATCAGCTCCGTCTGGGAAAAGCCCCATACTCTCTGGAGAATCTCTCAGAAAAAGATAGCCAATAACACTCGTCGTACAGACAACCATCAAACCAAGGAGAAGCATACTTGGTCTCCATCCCCATGACTCGATTAGTTTTGCTATCTGCGGTATTATCAAGGCTTGACCCGCACTGACCCCCATGCTACTCCAGCCAACCGTACTCCCCCTCTTTTTATGGAAAAAGGTGCTCAGCACCATTGTTGGCACTACGTATAAGGCGGCGCTGCCCATAGCTGCAATTACTCCCCATGCGATATATAGCTGCCATAATGCCGTAATTCTACTGAGGATTATCCCCCCTCCGCCCAGAAGAAGGCCACCCATTAGAACGGTCTTTCGGGCTCCTATCCTACTCGCTAGTTGACCCACGAAAGGCGCACTTAAAGCGTAAACCCAGAAGAAAATGGTAACGCCACTAGCTGTCATAGCGTTTGTCCAACCAAACTCATCCCTTATGGGCTCAAAGAAGATTCCAACGCTATAACGCAGTCCGTACATAAACATGTAAATGAAGAATGTGATTACGAAAATTACCCAACCATAATAGAAAGGCAGCCTGGATTCCCAGCTATCAGACATAGACACTATAGCCCAGATACTACCATAAAAATCCCACCACGACTAGAAGCCTTCATAACCCCATAGGCAAATAAACACCAACCTATGAAGCTTCCAGAGATCCCTCGTAGAGTAAAACTGCTTACCCTAGCAATTTTCTTCGCTGATGCTAGTCACAGTACAGTTATACCAATATTCCCCGGGTATGCGAGAAACCTAGGCGCCTCCCTTACTATCCTTGGAACTTATGGGTCAGCGGCTGCCATAACAATGCTTGTTCTCTCGTTACCTCTCGGTAGGCTATCAGACAGACTTGGACGAAAAACCATGATGACTCCGGGGCTAATACTTTTCACAATAGTTCCCCTGAGCTATATAGCAGCCACGAACCCCATCCACCTATACCCCATTAGAATTGCGTTAGGTATGGGTGTAGGCATGATATTTGGAAACGGTTTTCTACTAATCTCTGAGATAACTTGTTCAGAGCATCGGAATACATCTCAAGGACTCTATATGACATCCATGGGGCTAGGTTTCACGCTCGGACCTCTAATCGGTGGCTATGCTACAAAGATTAGAGGACCAGAAACAGCTTTTGTCCTAAGCAGCATTCTAGCTTTAACCTCTCTTCTTCTCATTCAGTTTATCAAAGAGGATAAAAAAAGAGCAAGTAATGAAAGAGATCTTCGTAACTTGGGGACTATAATCAAAGAGCCAAGTGTTCAGGCTTCAGGGCTAGCAAATTTCCTTAATGCATTGATGTTCAACGCACTAACCTTATTCTTCCCAGTGTATGGCACTGATGTCGGGTTGGACGAGGCTCAGATAGGGGTTGGCTTCACTACCAGAGGAATAGTCAGCACAATCGTACGGCTACCTGTGGGAATATTAACGAAATATATCCAGACATTCACACTAATGGCAGTTGGATTAGCTCTCTCTGCGTTTACTATCTTAACTGTATCATTTCAGACAGCTATTATAATTCTAAGTATTTTAATGGGAATACAGGGGCTTGCCTACGGTATTTATCTGACATCGGGCAACGTATACATAGCTGAAGAATCTCCACCAAACCAGAGAGGAACGGCAATGGCCGTATATTCTATGTTTGGGAATCTTGGGGGAATAGTTGGTCCATTAATACTAGGTGTAATAGCTGATACTACAAATTCCAGCGGTGCCTTGAAGTTTTCTGCTTTTGCAACTATTATAGGTCTAATAGTCGTATACCTTGTTCAAAGAAGAGATTAACGTGTCTGACTCCTCAAAACCTCAAAGGCCTTTGAAGCATCCTCCTCCCGGATTATCAGACTCATTTCATCTCCAGTGAAAAAAGCGTCTACCATATGTACACCATTTCTGAATAGTAAATCGGTCAGCAGTGCAATCCTGTCCATCCGATCGTTACCTCCTAGAACTGTGATGTTTAACTCAGCATAGCCCTCCTCAATCTCTGGTTCATACTGCCAAAGTGATTGCATTATATCCGTAATGCCATCACTTGTCGTGATGATTTTGATACTCCCTGGGAACTGGTGAAATTTAATCCTCAATCCACTACGCTGGAGCTCAAGTAACTGTTCAATGATATCAACCTGGTCTCTGGAGCTAGCTCTCACAGTTAGCTCCTTTACATCCGTAACCAAGTTTAGTCTGCTACCACTTAATGGTAGGGTTCTTTCCCTGGCTCTCTGCTGCTGTGCTTCTCTACTGAAACGCATTATGGCAGTTACGATTGTGTTTGTATCAACTTCGTCCCCTGCAAGGTTCTCAACTTCTCCGCGAATATATCGAGCAGCAGCGCTGTAGTTTATAACCTTCATCCTCAACCCTCTGTATAGATACGGGTCTCGTGCTATGATCACACGAACAGCATCTTGGACTGTGTGCCTGTTCCTCGACATTTCCGATCCTCTTAAAAAATAGGGTAATATAAAAATTTATGACATATGGTTAGAAATCATTCAAACAATGCTTATTCTGTAATAAATATTTATCTGATGTCAGAAATATGACAATTTGACATAAGATTTAAAAATAAGCGATGAAGGGATACTTCCAGTAATAAAAATGACATGGAATAATAATGATCCTTTCGATGAGATGATCGAGAAAATATTTAGGCAGTTCGGGTTAAGAGACCTAGAATTCCAAAGTGATCCTCATGTGAAGACTTGGTCATATGGTTACACAATGACCAAGGGGCCAGATGGGGAGCCCGTTATTAAGGAATTTGGAAGTAACCCATTCCAAGATCGATATGAGATGGGATTAGGTGAACCTCTTGAGCAGGAGATCTTAACCCAGGTCGACGTTGATGATGGCAATAACAGGGTTAGAATTATTGCCGAGATACCTGGGGTTTCCAAAGAAGATATCAAGATAAACGCAACAGACAAGAAGGTTACTATAAGAGCGAGTAAAGACTCAAAGACCATCACCAATGAGATTCCATTAGGCGTTAAGATCGACCCAGATTCCGCAGATGTAAGCTATAATAATGGTGTTTTAGATTTACTTTTTAAAATAACAGAAGACAAGGATAGAGGAAAAGAAATTAAAATTAATTAGGTGATTAAATATGTCAGATAAATTAACACTGAAAGTTGCTGAAGCTCCACAAAATCTCGTTGGTAGGGGCATCGCTGTTGTTGACCCTAAGGTTATTGAGGATCAGAATTGGCAGAGCGGTGACGTTATCGAGATTACCGGAAGCCGCAAGACCTATGCAAAAATCTGGCCAAGTCAGACCGTTGATTATGGACGAGGAATTATCAGAATAGACGGGTTCATTAGAAATAACGCGGGGGTAGGAATTGATGATCGGGTTCAGGTCAGAAAAGCAGAGGCCAGACAAGCAGAGAATATAACAATGTATCCGACCGAGCCCTTGAGGATCATGGGTGGCGAGAAATACTTGGTTCAGCTCCTAGAAGGTAGGGTAGTAAGTCAGGGATCTGTAATAACCATCAATATAATGGGTAGGCGAGTGGATCTAGTAATCACAAATATCAAACCCAGGGCCGATGCGGTAATTGTAAACAGAAATACGACAATACAGTTCACTGATAAAGCACCCTCGCAAGCAACCGGAAATATCCCCAAGGTTACCTACGAGGATATTGGAGGATTAGACCGAGAGATAGCTAGAGTTAGAGAGATGATAGAGCTACCTCTAAAACACCCGGAGCTATTCGAGCGACTGGGAGTAGAGGCTCCAAAAGGGGTACTTCTCCATGGACCACCTGGAACCGGTAAAACACTACTAGCAAAAGCCGTAGCCAACGAGACCAACGCTAACTTTTACCACATAGGAGGTCCCGAGATCATGAGTAAGTTTTACGGTGAATCTGAGGAGCGCCTTAGAGAGACCTTTAAGGAGGCTCAGGAAAACGCCCCTAGTATACTTTTCATTGATGAGATTGACAGCATTGCACCGAAGAGGGAGGAAGTCTCAGGAGACGTAGAGAAACGAGTTGTTAGTCAGTTACTAACTATAATGGACGGGCTTGAGAGCAGGGGTAAGCTTGTTGTCATCGGAGCAACCAACAGGGTAAATGCACTTGATCCAGCTCTGCGTAGACCTGGTAGATTTGACCGTGAGATAGAGATCGGGTTACCGGATCGTAATGGCAGGCATCAGATACTCCAGATTCATACACGTGGTATGCCTCTTTCAGAGGAAGTAGATCTGGAGAACTTTGCAGATCGTACACATGGTTTTGTTGGAGCCGACTTAGAAGCACTGGCAAAAGAGGCCGCGATGGGTGCCCTCAGAAGGATACTTCCAGAGATAAATTTAGAAGAGACCAGTATACCAGCTGAGATACTTGATAAGATTACAGTAACACCAGATGACTTTGAGGAGGCTCTAAGAGAGGTACCCCCCAGTACAATGAGGGAGGTGCTAGTAGAATCTCCTAATGTCCACTGGGATCAGGTAGGAGGTCTTGAGGAAGCGAAAGCAGAACTCCGAGAGGCCATTGAATATCCCCTGAAGTACAAAGATGTTTATAGTTACGCTGGAGCCGAGCCTCCAAAAGGAATACTACTGTACGGTGCACCAGGGACAGGAAAGACCCTAATAGCCAAGGCCGTAGCGACTGAGAGTGAAGTTAATTTCATCAGTGTAAAGGGCCCTGAACTTCTCAGTAAGTGGGTCGGAGAATCCGAGAGAGGTGTCAGAGAAATATTCAGGAAGGCAAGACAAGCTGCACCTTGTATCATATTCTTTGATGAGGTTGACAGCATTGTTCCACCAAGAGGAAGAGACCTGGGAACGAATGTAACTGAAAGGGTAGTAAGTCAAATACTAACCGAGCTCGATGGACTCGATAGTCTAAAAGACGTTGTAGTGATAGCTGCGACGAACCGACCGGACATGGTGGATCCAGCGCTAACACGACCAGGGAGGATAGATAGAATACTCTACATACCGAACCCTGATCTTGATGCCAGAAGGGAGATAATAAAAATCCACACAAAGGGTAAACCTCTAGCTGAAGATGTAAATTTGGACAGGCTAGCAGAGGAAATGGAGAACTATAGCGGAGCAGACATTGCAGCTACTTGCAGTGCAGCCACTCTTGCGGCAATCCATGATCACTTGGTGAAATACCCTGACCCAAACGAGGCAAAAGAGCACAGAGAAGAATTGAAAATTACCTATGATCACTTTAAAGAGGCCTTCAACAAGGTGAAGACAAGTAGCTACCAGAGCGCCACTATTCACTGGAACCCTGAGAAAGAGTCCTCCTCGGGTATAATCTAAAACCCTGTTTTCTTGCACCACAACTCAGATAGGTATATTAATTGTCTTAATCTGTATACTGCGGGGTATCTAGAATGCCTATGAGACAACCAATAATTTGCATGCTGGGGCACGTTGACACTGGAAAGACCAGCCTACTTGATAAAATAAGAGGAACAGCTGTACAGTTACGAGAGGCGGGGGGACTCACACAGCAAATAGGTGCTAGTTATTTCCCCTTCGATACCCTTGTAGCTATTACTCAGAAATTAGTGAAAAACTTCAAGGTCAATGTCAAAGTCCCTGGCTTACTAGTTGTAGATACACCGGGACACGAGGCATTCGCTAATCTCAGAACTCGAGGAGGAAGCGTCGCGGATATTGCGATCCTCGTCGTAGATGTAATGCACGGGTTTGAGAATCAGACTTATGAGTCATTAAATATACTAAAATCAAGAAAAGTTCCCTTTATTGTAGCAGCAAACAAGATTGATCGTGTGGATGGATGGAGAAGCGAGGAATATGCTAGCTTCCTAGAGAATTATCAGAAACAGCAGGATTGGGTCAAGAATGATTTGGATAACCGCATCTATAACATCATGGGAACACTAAGCAGACAGGGAATAAGCAGCGACAGATTTGACCGGGTTAGAAACTTCACCAAGAACGTCGCCGTTGTTCCTGTTAGCGCAAAGACTGGTGAGGGTCTTGGGGAACTATTGGCGGTTCTTATTGGATTAACACAGCAGTATCTAGAGCAGAAACTCCAGGTTACCGATGGAAAGGCCTTAGGGACTATATTGGAGGTAAGAGAGGAGCCTGGATTAGGTACAACTATCAACGCAATAATCTATGATGGTGTACTAAAGTCAGAAGATACCATAGTGATAGGAGGAAAAGAAGGGCCGATAGTAAGCAAAATAAGGGCAATACTTGTACCTCAACCATTAGATGAGATAAGGGACCCGAGAAAAAAGTTCAACACTATAGATGAGGCTGCAGCGGCGGCTGGGATAAAAATAGCCGCGCCTGACCTAGGGGATGCAATTCCCGGCTCACCATTGATAGCTGTGGGGGAAGAAATGACTGAGGAGAGAGCCATCCATGAAGTCGAATCAGAGCTGGAACGCCTTAAGGTTGATACCGACCAGACAGGTATTATCCTAAAAACTGATACACTGGGGAGTCTTGAGGCAATAGTCGAAAGTCTAAGGCAGAAAGGGATGCCCATCCGGTTGGCTGATATAGGGGACGTTAGCAAGAGAGATGTTATGGAGGCCCTCAGTGTAAAACATGAGGAGCCGCTATATGGGGCTATCTTGGCCTTCAATGTTAAGATCCTCCCTGATGCAGAACAGGAGGCGAAGGATCAGAAGGTTCCCGTATTCTGGAATGACATTATCTACAACTTGATGGATGATTACATCAGGTGGATGGAGGAAGAGAGGGAAGCTAAAGCACGTCAAGAATTCGATAAACTAGTAAAACCAGGAAAGATCAAGATAATGGATGGCTTCATCTTCAGGAGAGCCAAGCCAGCTATATTTGGTGTGGATATTCTCGCAGGCACCATAGAGCCGGGTGTAAATATGATAAACGAACAGGGTGAAAGAATAGGTAGAATCACCCAGATACAGGAAAGCGGGGAAGCTGTGAGCCATGCGGAGGCAGGAAAAGAGGTAGCAGTTAGTATGCCCCAGCCAATAGTAGGTAGACATATAAAAGAGCGTGATGTCCTCTATGTTGACATTCCAGAGAAAGACGCTAAGCTCCTGAGGACAAAATATACAGATCGACTCTCGGAGAGCGCGAACGAGGCGCTCAGGGAGCTTGTGGAGTTCAAGCGTAAAGACGACTTTCTTTGGGCAGTATAGGAGAACACAAAATGCCAGTACTAATCATCTCGGACCCTGAGAACGGGACAAGCAGGAAAGTAGAGATAGACGATCAGAGATTAAGAAGCCTAGTAGGTACAAGGATAGGAAGTACCATAGATGGTGCGGTAGCTGAAATGCAGGGATACAAGCTTAAACTAACAGGTGGAACAGATAAAGATGGTATCCCTATGAGACCCGATGTTCATGGGAGCGTAAAGACCTCCGTCGTATTAAGCGGAGGCGTTGGCTACAAGCCCAAGAATAAGGGTGAAAAGAAGAGAAAAATGGTACGTGGAAACACTGTTAATACTGATACCACATACCTTAACTTCACAATCGTTGATAAGCCAAAGGGTAGAAAAAAGGAAGAACAGGAACCTGAGCCAGAGCCTGAACCAGAAATCGACGAAGAAGAAGTTGAAGAGCAAGAATAAGCTCAAAATTTTTAACTACTTTTTCCTGTAAGCAATTGAACGAAGTCTTCTTCACCCTCTGAGTAACCAGATGCAATTATCACGTCACCCGCCCTCAGAATAGTACCAGGTCTTGGCCTAATCCACTTATCACCACGCCTAATTACAAGTACCCACATACCTGTTTCCTCAGCAATCTTAGCTTTTCTGAGAGTTTTGCCAATTATCGGTGAATCCTCGCTTAAAGTGGCCCTTTCAACTGTCTCCTCTGCATCCTGTATTACCATCTGAAGCACGGGATGGGGCTCTATTCCTCTCAGCACAACCTCAGCTATCTCGCTTGCTGCGTCAGCTATTCTCTCAGTTACGCTTCCAAGGCGAATAAGCCCAAGCAGATCCCTGGGGTCTGAAGCGGTCTCTGTTTTAGATAATACCTCATACTGAAATTCAAAGTGTAAATTATCTATCTGTTCCTCAAGTAGCCTGACTTCCTCCGCTAGATACTGGCTGTTGAGAAGGACAGCTGAGTATGCTAGGTCCATCATCATCTCAGACGTGTTTTTCAGTGTAACCAGATCGTTGGTTATCTTCTCCCAATGAGCTATATCTCCTTTACTCAAAGTCCTCAACCTCCGCATTCGCCGCCTTTATTAGCTTCTTAAGCCCCGATCCAGTTCCCCTTGCAACAAGAACATCTTCCGGCATCAGAATCTCCTTATCAGGGTTGATATGCCAGTACTTTCCACGCCTGATGGCGATTATGTCAATGCCTACCTCGGCTGCGAGGTCAAGGTCCTCTATTGTCTTACCAATTAGAATTGAGTTCTCAGAGATGACCATTCGAGCTAGATGCTCTTCGGCCCTCTGAAAGACCTCACGTACTACTGGATGAATGCCAATATCCTTTAGTACTATACCAGCTACATCAGCTGCTGCATCAGATATTGCGTTAGTTAGTGATCCGATCTTCGAGATGCCTGCCATGGTCTCAGCATCTTCTCGATCCCTAGCTGCAAGCATGAGATTCATGTTCAATAGATACACAAGATCATCTATCTTGGTCTCCAGCTCCATCACCTCCTCGGCAAGGTCCTCGTTATCGAATAGAGCGGCACTATAGGCGAGGTCTAGCATCAGCTCAGATATGTCTTTCATCTGGATAAGAGTCTCACGAACTGGGACAGCCCTGTACTCTGTCTTTCTAACCTTGTTCATAGAACAGTATCAACCTGATCAGAGGTAGCATAAATCCACCCAATGAGTCACTACCCAATAAACAAATCAATTCTTAACCTTTTCTAAAAGAGAGGCTACTCAGGATAATAGATCCTGAATATACGTACGAATCCATGAGGAGAGAAATGCACCGGTTCGAAGTATCTCTGATCCCAAGTTCCGTACATGAGACCAGCTATAGTGCTATTGTAGAATTTTTCAGTGGGACGTCCATAGTTCTCAGGATCTCTGTACTCGTTAATATCTAGGCCTCCTATCCTGACCATCCAGCTCCACTTGACGTCATCTCCAATATTCAGCGACTGCTCTGGATTGTTAGGGTTGTAGGCGTAGAAGACTAGGATGTAGTCTGCAGGATACTCAGCTAAGATTTTGATAGACTCATTTGGGGGAAGCATCATTATTCTACCAATAGTTGCTATCTGGTTGTAATCGCTTGTCGATCCATCCGCCATGGTCTTTCTGCCTGACATAGCTTGAATCCAATAGCCATAGTCCCACCAAGAACATACAACTTCATCATCTCCTATGTTATTCTCCATCCATTCCAGAGCTTCAGGCCAGTCATTAACATAATCGCCATCGAATCTATAAGGCACAGCGGAGCTAGCGAGGCTAGTAGGAGCATCTCCTGCATTTATCGCTCTCCATGTGTTAGGAACAAGAGTTAGCATAGTTATAACGATGAAAGCTATACCGAGGTATTTATTCATGCCAAAAACCTGTTTTTTCCTACGAGCCCTTGAATCCTGAACTGGGCTAGTTAGTTTAAAGAAGGGGGATGCTAACTCTACGAGGCCATATGCCCCCATTATGCATGCTGGGACAGCGAGGATCTGGCTTAGACGAGACATTATCCCTGCGAAATATATTGAGGTAAAGAAATATACTGATAGGTAAAGTGACTTATCATCTTGCTTTTTCGAGGAAAAATATATTCCTATTACACCTAACATGAGTATTATACCAAAGTTCTGGAAAAGGGAGGCCCATGCTGGCACCCTGTTCTCAGCGATTGACTGATACAATGGTGTAGTACCCGATGTAAAGGGATTAATTGCTTTAAGGAACTTTGTACCGATGGGGATATTGATCCCAATTGCTGGTAGAATGAAAACAGCTAGTACTCCAAGTACTAGCAAGGCTCCTGAAACATTGGCTATTATTTGAATATCCATCCTTTCCTTGATGTAGATATAAGCTACCATTATTGGTACCATTCCGAAACCTACTAGATTGTCTATTCCCAATAGAGCCTTTACTCCAAGTTTCGGTACCATTGACATTATTAGGTAACCGAATCCAATGGTAAGGCAGTAACTAACAAGGTGCCTGTACTCGAATCTCTCATTGTACATCAAAACGAGCATGTATAAAATTATCAGACCGTTCAGGTACTTTGCCGCCCCCCAAGAAAGATAGATATAACCAAGTGTTAGTCCTGAGAGAATTCCATATATTACCCTTAGCTCATCTTTATTCTTTTTATCTATCGACCTGAGTAGAAACAACGGCAATAAAACCATACAGAATAATCCTATATTTTCGGTATCGAAGAAACCTAGTGCTGTACGGTTTATGTGTGTAGGATTTATAGCTACGAATACTGCGCTGAACAGACCAACTGCGGGTCCTCTAATTTCCTTTCCCAAGAAATATGCAACAATGCAAGTGAGTGCTGCCATGAATAATGGGAAATACAAACCGACATTGTAAGCACTCACATTTATTCCAATTGAATTTAATATGTGGTATAGTAATCCTGCTGTAAGTGGGATTCCGGGATAATATGCCTTCGATACGTCCCTACCCATGGGGTACCAAGAGAGATCGTCATGCCAGTTAAAATAAGCCCTAAACCCGTTCTCTGAAATATACTCCGTAGCACGATACTGTAATAATGGGTCATAAGCTGTATAGTAAGCTCCATACTGGAGTGGGAGCGCCCTAACCAATACTGCTAATGCCACCACTGCCGCTAGTATACCAAGTTCTAGAGCGACTCTGTTCGAGATCTTAAGACCTGAAAATTTTTCCAATGCGTTTACCGTAGTTGCTTTACTTTCCGCCAAGTTCCTGCACTCTATCCCACTAGGATATACAGGCTTTTATTAAAATAGCGCTCCTTTTTCCATAGAATAATGAGAATCGGTTTAATTATAAACCCAATTGCAGGTATGGGGGGGAAGGTCGGGCTCAAAGGGACTGACGGTAAAGATACATTGGAGAAGGCGAGGGAGAAGGGAGCCGAACCTGTAGCGGAAGAAAGGGCCCGTGAAGCACTTAGCAACGTAGAAAAATTGGATGTCGAATGGTTTACCTGGGGGGGAAATATGGGTGAAAACCTCCTAATGGATCTTGATTTTGATTTCAAGGTGCTTGGGAGACCTCAAAAAGAAGAGACGTCTAAGAAAGATACGAAGGACGCTGCTAGAGAAATGTTGGATTCAGATATGGATCTCATCATCTTTGTTGGTGGCGATGGTACCGCTGTGGATATTCTAGAGGTGGTTGATGGTGATGTTCCAATAATGGGAATTCCTTCCGGTGTGAAGATGTACAGTGCTGTTTTCACTTCGACGCCGAGGGCTGCCTCCAAGCTAATAAGAGATTTTGTCAGAGGTGAAGCACCTGTATCAGAGAGGGAGGTAATGGATATAGATGAAGAAGCATATAGAGAGGGAATTCTCGACGCAGATCTGAAAGGATATGCCATGACACCATATGAATCATCTCTTGTACTTAGTGAGAAACAGGCAACCTCTATGCCTGACGAGGGTATAATGAAGGAATCCATTGCAGACAGAATAATAGATGAAATGAGGCCTGGTACTTTATACATTATGGGACCCGGGTCAACTGTTAAGGCAATAACTGATGAACTGGATCAAGAGAAGACCTTGCTGGGTGTAGACCTTCTTATGGACAAAAAAATGATAGCGAAGGATGTCGATGAACAGACTATACTCGAATCCTTGGAAGAGGAAAACGTCGTTATTGTCAGTCCTCTTGGTGGCCAGGGTAGTTTACTGGGCCGTGGGAACCAACAGATAAGTTCTCAAGTAGTGAATAAAGTGGGCGTCTCAAACATTATTATAATTGCGACTCCGATCAAACTCCAAGGTTTGAAAAATCTAGCAGTAGACACTGGAGACCCGGAACTAGATGAAAAGCTTCGTGGTTATCAAAGAGTAATTACTGGTAGGCATGAATCTAAACTAGTTAAGGTCATCTAAACCCTTAACCGCTTCAATTATCAGTATTGTACATGAGTTTAGAACAGTCCTCACATGAAAAAGAAATAGAAGGGAAAAATATACACGCCTCATTTATTGAATTTTCAAATGCTGTATTAGCCTTCATATGGGAGGGGGATAACCCAAGACTTGGCACAACAACTATAACGCTTCCAGATAAAACCTCAAGCCAAGTGATAGGTGAGAGGGATGTGATAACCTCGAAGATAATAGGTGAAAGGCTGGCTGTAAAATACAATAAATTGGCCCTTGTATCAACTAACCTTCCTAAAGATTTCCTGTTAGACCAACAGCTTTTTGCCCTAGTTGATAAATTCACAGGTGATAAGGATGAGTGATCTGCGCACCTTTCTCAAATCAGTTCGGAATGAGACTGTTACGATTAGCGAGCCACTTTCAAGGAAATTCGAGATAGCGGCGGCTTTGAAGAGGTTTGATTCGGAAAAAATCGTCATAATAGAAAATGAAAAAGAGACGGGTACAAGAGTAGTAGGTGGAGTTTCAGGTACTAGGGATCTAATTTTAAGGGGTCTTGGAACAAAAGTCGACGACTTATATGAGACTATAATCCATGCTACTAATAATCCGGTAGAGTGTAAGATAGGGGATGGTCCGGTTAAAGAGGTCGTGAAGAAAGGTAGCTTGTCTGACATACCTGTGCTCACTCATTTCAAGGGAGACCCAGGGCCGTACATTACTTCGGGAATAGTTTATATCAAGGACCCGAGTGGCGAGCATGAGAATGTTAGCTTCCACAGGCTACTGGTTCTGGATGATAAGAGGATGAGTATTCGAATTGTGCCTCGACATTTATACCGAATGACTCAAAGAGCTAAGGAAAATGGATTAAGATCTTTAGATGTAAGCATAAGTTTAGGATTACACCCCGCCGTAATGATAGCGGGATCTCTAACTGCACCGTTCGGAACGAGCGAGTTCAACGTTGTCAACAACTTCCTCGGTGGGCAGTTAACACTTACAGATTGTGAACATGTAGATGCCCTTGCACCCGCGAACGCCGAGTTAGTGCTTGAAGGAAAACTCAGACTCGATGAGACCGCCACGGAGGGACCATTTGTTGATCTTTCCGGAACATTTGACGTCCAGCGGCAGCAACCCGTAGTGGAGCTAGTTGGAATAATGCACAGGGAGGACTACCTCTACCAGGCTTTACTACCCTCAGGCTCAGAGCACAGGTTGATGATGGGCATGCCAAAAGAGCCAAGGATATGGGAGTATGTCAGAGGAATAGTTCCCAATGTCAGAGGAGTAAATATGACTCTAGGAGGAATGGGCTGGCTGCACTGCGTCGTCAGTTTTGAGAAATTTAGGGAAGGGGATCCTAAGAATGTCCTAATGGCAACTTTCGCTGCTCATCCTAGCCTGAAACACGCAGTTGTCGTTGACAGCGACATCGACCCCTACAACATGGAACAGGTTGAGTGGGCAATCGCCACGCGGTTTAAGGGTGATGAGGATATTCTACTCGTTCCAAATGTCCGGGTATCTAGTCTAGATCCCGCCGGTGACCAGGAGAAAGAACTGGGCTGTAAAGTTGGAATAGATGCGACTAAGCCAATGTTCAAGGATCAGGAAGGGTTCAGAAGGGCTCAGATCCCCATTGATGAAAGACTTGAGAAGGTTCTCCAGAAATATTCCTAGACCTATTTAGACTATTTTCTAATTCTTTATATCTCTCCAGTTAACAATTCTGATGATTTCATGTTTCTGACGAGGCGACAGGAGCGGATGCTAGATGGAGAAGAAGGAGATGCAGTAAGCAAGTCCATGGAACTGCTTGTTGCACTGGGTGAGGTTTTTGGCGCCGAGAGGCTAGAGCCTGTTGAGTCAGCCCACATATCTGGTGTCAGCTTCAAGAATCTCGGCGAGGCTGGTACAGAGTGGCTGGAGGAGCAGGCAAGAATGGGAGCTAGATGCTCCATACGGGCAACTTTGAATCCTGCTGGTATGGATATGGAGAAGTGGGAGGAGATGAACATACCAGAAGACTTTGCTTCTGGTCAAAGAAGGGTCATAAGAGCCTTCGAAACTATAGGAGTCGAAATAACATGTACTTGTACACCTTATCTCATCGGTCATGTACCTAGCAAAGGCTCCCAGATAGCTTGGGCTGAGTCAAATGCAGTATGCTTCAGCAACAGTATGCTTGGAGCAAGGACTAACCGTGAATCAGGACCCACTACCCTTGCATCAGCTGTAACGGGGTTGTCCCCTTTCTATGGTTATCGTCTAAAGGAGAAGAGAAGACCTCAGGTTCTAGTGGAGATAGATGCCGAATTATGTGAAAGAATCGATTATAGCGCTTTGGGTTATGTTACAGGCAAGCAAATGGGTAATAAGGTTCCTTACTTGAAGAATCTTGGTGAACCAGATCTAGAGTCCCAGAAAACCCTCGGAGCGGCAATAGCGACTAGCGGAGGGGTTGCACTATGGCATGGTGAAGGTGTAACAGCTGAGTGGAAATGGGCAAGAGAACATATCAGCGAAATTGAGAAAATTTCCATAGAGAGTACCCAACTAGATGAGGCTAGGGAAAAACTGGTTTGTAACCCCGAAAATCCTACATATTGTATAGGGTGCCCACACTGTAGCCTCAGGGAGATGGCTGAGACGGCAGAACTTGTGAGGGGAAAAAATCTTGATGGACGATTATGGGTCTTCACAAGCAGGGGAGTGTATTCTGAGGCTGAGAGAGCAGGGCATGTAAAAACCATTGAGGCTGCGGGAGGGAAGGTCTACAGGGATACCTGCATGGTAGTTGCACCACTTCATGAGATGGGGTGGGAAGGCGTTGCTACGAACAGTTTCAAGGGAGGGCACTATAGCGTCGCTCATGGCTTTGATCTCAAACTGGCCGAACTACCAGAATTAGTGGAGGGGGCCTCAATATGAAGTTAAAAGGTAGAAGTGTTATGGGGGGGAAGGCGGAAGGAGAAGCCCTAGTTAGTTCGGAACCCGTAAGTTTCTATGGTGGAGTTGACCCTGTTACTGGGTGCGTAACTGAGCCAGGTCATTGTTGTTGCGGAGAAAATATCAGCGGAAAGATATTTGTGTTTCCAACTGGCAAAGGAAGCACAGTAGGTAGTTATGTCCTCTATCGTATGAAAAAGCTGGGAACCGCTCCAGCGGCGATTATAAACATCGAGACAGAGGCAATTATTGCCACAGGTTGTGTAATAAGTGATATACCCCTAGTAGATATGTTAGATAATGATCCACTCAAGCTAATAAATAACGGTGACAGAGTGAAGGTCGAGGCTGATGATGGTTTAGTTGAGGTAATCAAGTAATCTGACTTAAATTATAAGAAATCGATACTACAGCTGGCATTTGAGACATAAACGATTTATCATTTTTACAACACTATATAATCATGATTGATTATAGACTCAGACTACAGTCTCTTCAAGAAAAGATGGAGAAGAAAAATCTAGATCTGCTTGTCATCGGTGCTGGCCCGGATTTTCAATACATAACCGGTGCAGGTCTGGATTGGAGAAGATTTAGGGACTTGAACTATCCAGCTGATGCGGTCTTCGTACCTCTTGATGGGGAACCGATTTTATTGGCCGGAATGGGCTCTAAGAGTAAAGCCGAAGAGAGTTGGATTAAAGATGTTCGCGGTTTGGGTATGTTTGAGGATTTTCACCCAGCAGTTAAGGGAATAGTTAATGATATTGTCGATGAGCCTACAAGGGTTGCGATCGGTGAGTACACCTGGGCCTCCATGGTTCTCTCTGTGGCAAAATGTTGTAAGGGAGCAAAATTCAGCTCAGCGGAGGGGATGATGGATAAGCTACGGAGTATAAAAAGTCAGGATGAGATCAGCAGGTTAAGAAAGGTAGCTAGACTTACTGACGAAGTAATGGGAGATGTCATTGAAGAACTTTGTGAGGGAGATACTATGAGAGAGACTACTCTTAAGATCGAGACGATGGGTAGGCGGCGTAAAGCTAGTGATATTAGTTTCCCGACAACAGCAGGTTTCTGTAAATCAAATAGACCAGCGACAGAAGATGTGTTCAACTACGGTAGAGATCAGGGTCTTGAATCGAAAACAAGTATAGCTTTCGACGTTGGTTTTGTCTTGGATGGGTACTGCAGCGATTGGGGAAGAAGCCTCTATTATGGCGAGCCAGAGGATCACATACTTAATGCTTATCCTGCACTTATGACCGCCGTAGTAGAGACAATAGATACTATTGGTGAAGAAGTTCACAGAGTGAATGAGATCTTCCCACACATCGAGAAAGTTTGCAACCGAGAAGGTTACGGTGAATACCTCCGAAACAGGCACCCTAACGGAGTAGTGGGGCATCAAATAGGTGTCGAGGTACACGAGTCGCCTTGGCTTAAGCCCTCTAATGATGACTATTTAGAGGATGGAATGGTTTTCTGTATGGAGCCCAAACTATGGCATAAAGAAGAATACTATCTCCGGGTCGAAGACATGGTGCTTGTCAAAAACGGGAAAGCTGAAAGCCTAACTGAGTATGATAGAGATCGATTTCAATTATAACCATATTTTTTTTGAATGGATCTTTCTTATATCCCTTATGCATCTACATTAGAGAGCCGGTGCAAGTCAGATGAGTCAAGGATGCTTCATAGTATTTGAGGGGATTGACGGTTCAGGTAAATCCGAGCAATATACTCGACTCACTGAAAAACTCAAAAATAACTATGATGTTCTGGCAACTGCAGAGCCTACCAAGGGTATGCCAATCGGCAATCTGATTCGTCAGGTCTTATATGGAAGTGAGGAAACGTCAGAAGAGGCGCTTGCTCTTTTATTCGCTGCAGATAGAGTTGATCATACACAGAAAAAAATCAAGCCAGCTCTTGATGAAGGTAAAGTAGTAATCTCGGACAGATATGTTTACAGTTCCCTAGCATATCAGAGCAGAGGAATGAACAAGGAACTCGATCTCGACTGGGTGAAAACTATAAACAAATTTGCATTGGATCCAGATATTGTAATCTTTCTAGATATTACGCCAGAGGAAGGACAAAAGCGTTTAGCCAATGGCCAGATAAGAGTAAAAGATCATACGTATTTTGAGGATATCGCAAAACAGGAGAAAATTAGATCTGTATATTATCAAATCTTCAGCTTGATGAAAAGTAACTTGTGGGGATATTCTGAAGAAGACAAGAAAAAGGACTTTGAGTTGAGTAAAATCGATGAAACAATTGTGCTGAGAGTTGATGGATCCCTATCTAGAAATAAGATTAGTAGAATCGTAAATAAACAAGTCCATAAGATTTTACGAGATAAGAATGTTAAAAAATTAAATAAAAACTCCAGCTATGACAGAAAGTCCTTGACACAGTTCACGGGTAATTAAACTTTTTAGGATAATTTCCTAACCCTATCACGTGCATCAAGTAGGAGCAGTAGTGTCTGAATAAGCTCTCTCATCTTTACAGTCTCTGTTTCCTCCTCGAGCATTCCCTGTACCAAATTAATCTTCTTTCTGAGGGTCTCCTCTAAGCTACCTTGTGCTTCTATGTCCTCTTCGTCGGTTTCCCCTGATACGATTTTCACGGGCCTCTGGCACATGGGACAAATAATCTCTCCCCCTGGAAGCTCAAATAGGGGGGTCCCGCATCTCGGACATGTCTCACTCAACATGCTAGCTCCCTTTCTAAGGAGCTCAGCCATCTCTTTCATACTTCCCTCTGACATAATCATATCAACTCTTTTTATGGTGAGACTTAAGGATTAAGCATTTAGGTAAAATTTATTCCTAGCTCTATGATTATTGCGGATATGGACATCATTTTCACTCATGGTGCTGATCTAGATTTTTTTAGAAAATATTATCAATCAATAATTGGTGAAATTGGAAAAACTGAGCTAGAGATAATCAAGGAAAATCCAGACCATCTAATTACTTTACAAAGTGATGATGTAATTCTTGGTCACTGTATCTGGCACGAGTCAAACACCCGTTCTCACCCTAATGGAACTCATAGAGATGATAAAGATAGAAAAATACTCGAAGAAGAACTCGGAGTTGAAGGGCATTTCATTGAACTCCACGAGGTATGGCTAAAAGAGGATAAGCGAGGAAGAGGTCTTGGTAAACTTTTCTTCGAATATTTTGAGGATATGGTAAAATCACGAGATTATAGGTTCATAGTGTATTATGCGGATCATCCCGCTGCTCTAAATATCTGTCGAAACAGAGGGTATAGAGAGGGTTATGGGGTTGAACTAGATGGTATAACTGGCGATGGTGGTGTCTTCCAAGTTTTTGCAAAAGAATTCTGTTGAAACAAGATCCTTTTTTATAATATCGAGCTTTTATCAATCCAAATGATAAAGCTTGAGGGCCGAAATCCTGTCGAGGAAGCATTAAAACAGAATATAGTTACACTGATAAGAGTAGAATCTACAAGAAATAGAGATCCAAGGCTCCAAGCCATATTAGACATCGCAGTAAAAAAGAAAGTGAGAATAGAAGAAGTCCCGCAACACAAGCTTGAAAGCCTCAGCGATACAGGGCACCACCAAGGAATAATCGCTTTAGCACAACCAAATGCTCAATGGGGGCTTGATAAAGTACTTGAGGAAACAGGAAAGGATATCTGTCTGCTGATGCTTGACCAAGTACAAGATCCTCATAATCTTGGTGCTATTCTTCGAACATCTGAGGCAACAGGTGTTGATGGTGTAATCATACCGAAAAAGGCCAGCGCTTCACTTAGCCCAACAGTGCACAGAGTATCAATGGGAGGTAGTCTAAGAGTTCCAGTCTGGGAGCGTAGCTTTTATCCGGTACTTAAGAAACTAAAAGACGATGGGCTATTTATTATTGGGATTGACTCTTCCGGTCCTAAAACAATCTATGAGGAAAATCTCGACTTGCCAGTTGTCTTTATAATTGGAGGAGAGGACCGCGGGATTAGCCCTACGCTTCTTGACAGATGTGATTCAATACTTAGAATACCGATGAGGGGAAAACTTGAAAGCCTTAACGTGAGTGTGGCAACCGCTATAGTATTATATGAGAGATTACGTCAACAAGAAAAATAGATGATTTTATCTTTTTTGCATCGCGTTATACACAATCAGTAGACCTATACCGATTATGAAAAGCGGCCATAGAGTGTCGGGGTTAATCCATGGATAAAGTTCATCAAGTAACGATGAAGCTCCTAATAGGATTAAGAAAAGGCCAATTATAATGGGCCATGTTCTTCTCCCCCTTCCCCCGAAGCAGTCATCATCATAATCCCAATTATCCCTTCTACTCCGGTAAGCGGGAGGATTCAAAGATGCACCACAATTGCTGCAGTTCTCAGCGTCATCAGGATTCTCAGTACCGCATTTAGTACAGTATACCATTGTTATTCACCTAAGACCTATTTCACCATCACTTATACAAATATTACTATGAATTTGCCTTGAAGCCTATATTACATTCAAGGGTGCAGGAACCGCAGATGTCAAAGTGTTCCTCCTGAGAGATTCTTATTCTCGAAGATACCCAGAATAAAGTCATGGCTAAAGCATAAACTCTAACAAAAATTCCCAGACCAAGATAGTCAATTGTTATTATCATCAAAGAAACTCCTAAAACCAAGGAAACATTGAGAATGAAATGAACATAAGAAATTCCCAGATCTATAAAATGCTGTATTAACCCTAATGTAACCAGCACTGCTCCAGACCATAAGATTAGTTCAACTTCTAAGTTCCCTATACCAAGAACCCGATAGACTAAGGTAAAAGACAATGATAGAATTGTTCCAATAGCCAGTCCACTGCAACCTGCACAGTAGGCTTTATTTTTGAAAATCAAAATGTGTGATTGATACTTCTCACAATCAGGATGATGTCCCCTGAAATTTGAGGTCTCAACCCTGTGTGGCTTAAACTTCAATAGTCTTGGGGAAACTGCGGCAATTAGTCCAATAAGGCAAATTATGCTAAAAGAACCAAGAAAAAGTGAGGATTGATGCTTTATAGTAAAAAAAGTGTTAGATTCTTTAACTAGTATCTGGGACAGAAAAAATAGACCTGCTAATGAAAGGGACGCATATTGAATTTGGGTTTTTTTAGTTAATGTGATATGAACAAATTCCTTGAAAATTCTCCGTATGTCGGGGATTAGAAATGGAGTAGCTTTCTTATAATTAATATAGTCTGTTCCGAATCTCTCGAGCAGATCTGGCTCCTCAATTAACTTCACAATTGCAATATTTACTGCCAATACCAAAGGGGTAATGCTAATAGCCATACCAAGGGACCGAAAAATTAGCCCCATACCCATTGGTAAGATGGAATATCCCAGTACCATGGGATTTCTTACATATTGATATACTCCGTCTTTTACCATTCTCTTAGTTTTGACCTCATTAACTGCCTCTCCCCAAGGCAGACCCCCACCAAATTGATATAATGAGCGCGTTGATTTGATACCTAGACCCAGTCCGAGGTAAAAGACCCCGATACCTGCGAAAAGGTTCCATGGCACGGGAGGGAATGATGGAAGCAAGAAAAATTTGTCCATGAATTTTCCGACATAAAATGTAATAATGGGCATAAAAACAAAGATCAATAAGTAGGAGAACAGTTGTCTTTTTTTGACTACTTTAAAGATCATAATCTCCCCTAGACCAATCCTTTTAGCTCAGTTATTAGTGCCTGTTTTGCCAAATATGTATAAGTTCTTCTTGTTATAGGATTCCTACTTGATATTCCGCGGTATCTCCTGGGCCATGATCCAAAGAAGTGATTATAGCAGTCATAGAGTTCCTTCTGGACATCCTTTATGCTTAGGTGTTTTGTTGGCATAACCGCATGGACCATGTCGTAATTTGCCCAGTTATAGTCCTCTATCCATCCCTCTCTAACTGCTTCATTGAATATATCCGTCCCTGGGAATGGGGTAAGTACAAAGAATGAAGCTATATCTGGGTCGAGGAAATCCGCGTATTCCCTAACATCATTAATTGACTCATGATTATCTTCCTTGTGACCAATGATGAAGGTGCCCTGACTGAAGATACCCTTTTCTCTGAGAATTTTTACAGCTTCCCTATTTTCCTGTTTGTTGAGGTTTGTCCTCCTATAATCTCTCAAAATACCTTGACTTGGATTGTCAAATCCAACAAGAGCCCAGGTACATCCAGCTTTACTCATTAAGTTCAGTGTCTCTGGATTGTTAACAATATCATCTACTCTAATCTGGCAGAACCATTGAATCTCTTCGCCTAGCCCTTCCTCTATAATTTTTTCGCATATTTCTCTTGTCCGATGACCTAGTCCGAAGTTATCGTCAGTGAACCAGAAAAATTTGCTTCCATATTTATCATACAAGAGCTTGAACTCTTCTAAAATTCTGGTGGGACTTTTTGATCTCTGTTTATTATCCCAGAAACACCACTGGCTACAGTAGCTACATTTATGTTTGCAACCTCTTGAGCCCTCAACGATTGCAAAAGGCCTGTCTTGATCCGCCATTAGCGAGAAGTAGTAATCTTTCATATGCTCCGAAACATGGTGATAAGCCGGATAAGGTATTGAATTAAGGTCAGATATCAAAGGTCTATCAGGATTATGAACGATTTTATCCTCTAATTTGTATGACAGGCCCTTCAACTCTGACATGGACTTATCTTTATCAATTCTATTTACTAATTCTGAGAAGGTTTCTTCACCCTCTCCCCGTATTATAAAGTCTATCTCCGGGTAATTCTGAAGCGTATCCTCGGAGAGTGCCGTGAAATGCTGCCCACCTAGGATAGTCTTGACCTCGGGGTTCAACTTTTTGGCCAATTCAGCTGTTCTTAATGCATAGAAAGCGTTAGCCGTTGATAGGCTAGATGGAGCGATGATATCTGGGTCAATTCGAGAGATCTTCTTTTCAAGCTTATCCCAGTCTAATCCCTCGGCTTGAGAGTCTATGACTGTTATCTCGTTGCTTGGATACTTCTCCTCTAGATGCGCAGCCAGGCATAGTATTCCGAAAGGTGGTGGTATATACTTGCCCATAATGAACCAGAAGTCTTTTGGTGGCTCCACAAGCACTACGTGCATTTGTTGAGATTAAGGCAAGCATCTTTATAGGTTGATCTATTCCTATTTCGTGATTATGATTTGCTTAAACATAACCTTTCCAATGTTTCGTTGGTTGGGAAAACTTCAGTATTCTCCCCCTAATCTCAAACACTTGCTGAACCTTTTCCTCAAAACTCTCCTCCTCATGCTTTTGTCCAGGATTCTTCAAAGGATCTATAAGATAAATTTCATATTAAATCAGTCAAATTATATCTCTGCTTCATTTTAATCTCATAATATGTCTTAACTTTAAAACTGAGGATTCACTGGCTATCATTGTTTAAATGATATCAAATAAGAGACTATCTCCTCTGAACATAATTGTAATAACTGTCCTTATTGACATGACTGGCTTTGGCATAATTATACCTTTAATACCCTTCTACGCCCGGAAATTTGAGGCAGGAGCAACTGGAATTGGAATTCTTATAGCTAGCTTCAGTTTGATGCAATTTATCTTCAGCCCCTTACTTGGAAGAATTAGTGATAGGATGGGTAGGCGACCAGTTTTAATTTTCAGCATATTAACAAGCATTGGAAGTTTTCTACTTTTCACTTTCGCAAATAGTTACCCTGTTCTTCTGGCTTCAAGAGTGATAGCTGGATTGGCAACTGAAGGCGGCATTGCACAGGCGTACATAGCTGATATAACTACACGAGAAGAGAGGTCCCAAGGAATAGGTAAGGTGGGGGCGGCCTCTGGGATCGGATTCATTCTTGGACCGGTAATAAGCGGTTTTCTTAGCCCTTATGGGTTATGGGCACCAGGTGCGACTGCAGCTTTTTTAGGTGTTATTAACTTATCCTTCGTACTTTTATTCCTACCTGAACCTAGGGTCCATAAGGAATCCAAGATTTCAACTGGATGGGTTGACTCAATTCAAGAGATCATTGAGACTATAAATAAACCAATTGTTGGTCAGGTGCTGCTAATATATTTCGTTGTAGTTCTGGCATTTGCAACGATTCCTGTAATTGTACCAATATTAGCGATTGAGAACTATGGATTCACCGAAGTTGAGACTAGCTATATGTTCATTTTCATAGGTATAGTCCAGGTAGTCTTACAGGGATTCGCAATAAAAAGACTCTCAGCATGGTTAGGTGAGGAGAAGCTCATAATCCTTGGTCCCCTATCTATGATGATCGGGATTTTCCTAATGCCCATTTTAAACAACATAATTTTATTCGGAGTCTGCCTTGCTTTTCTCAGTGCAGGTATTGGAATAAGTAACACTGCAGTCCCCAGTTTCATCTCGATGATGACCGAACAGGATAAACAAGGTGGAACCCTCGGGGTAACTCAATCTGTTGGCAGCATAGCCAGAATACCCGGTCCACTTTTGGGGGGAGTAACCGCTGATTTAACCAATATTGCTAGTCCCTTCTTTCTGAGTTCAGCTATTCTTATCATTCCATTTCTAGTAGGATGCAGAGTCTTCCAGGCTTGTAGGTTAAGGGGAATAACCTGACTAGTAACCAAGTGCTACTCCTAGGCGTCTGGGGTCAGCAGTACCGCTAAGACCCGTCTCTGACTTCCAGACACATTGCATGCTACCCATTGGCCAATGATAATCTCCCAAAGGTCGAGGCATAATTCCAATCTTTTTTAATCCAGAGATTACCTCTACGGGCAGCCGATTCTCAACCTCAATTGTCCAATCATCTCTTAGAGGCCAGAACCTTGGTGCATCTATAGCAGAATAAGGGTCCCACCCATATTCTAGGATACTAAGAAGAACCTGTGGTACAGTAAAAATGCAATCCCCTGGGCTACCAACTGCCATCCATGGTTCTCCAGATCTAGCGACGAGTGTATTGGATATTGCATGCTGGGTTCTCCCACCGGGTTCAACGAGAGCATATCTCTCCCACCCTATGCCGCTTCCTGGTACACCATCCACAACAACACCTGGTATACCCGCACCTCCAGTTTCCATCATCTGTACCCAGTTACCTTCTGAATCCGTGATACTGAGCTCGCAGCTATCATGGGGGACATGCATTGTCGAGGGGAGACTTCCTCTAATGGTGGATTCGCTGTGAGTTAAATCTAGATATTCGCTTAGGTCTATACGTGGCCTTCCACCTCTCCAGAGGTCGGCAATAACTCTATGGAAAGTCTCAGAAAGAAGTGCATTAATAGGATTATCATAGTATTCTGGGTCGTGTATTAGGTTTCTATTATAGTGAGCCCTTCTCAGTGTCCATGCAATTAAGGCTAGTGTATCCGCTGATTCTGTGTAGTGATTCATCATCATTAGGTCAAAATTACTTAGCACTCCAAACAAGAACCCAGTATAGAATCCTCCTCTTTGCGGTGGGGGGATTCCAATTATCTCATTCTCCTTATACTTAAATTTAATTGGATTCAGCCATAAGGGCTTAAAACCTGCCACATCATCCACTGATATGTCCCAGCCTAGCCTTCTAGCCTCCGAGACGAAGTTCTTTGCCCAGTCTCCATCCAAGAAGTATTCCGGTCCCTCAATGGATGATCTTTCTAATGTCTGTGCCAAATCGGGGCGCTTCCAATTACTTCCTACAGGGACTTGGAACCCGTCGGGTGTGAAGTGTTTTCTGCCACTTGGAAAGAAGGTTCGTCCCTCAAGTGAACTAGATTTGCTACCTGATCCACCATATAATATAGCATATTCCCAACTGGTAACTGTGTGACCGTTTTTCGCCGCATCCACAGCGGGCTTTATTAACTCGCGCCACTTGATTGAACCAAACCTCTCCAGCATTGATTTCAGGCCGGAAGGGGATCCTGGGATAGCTGCAGCTGTCTTAGGAGAGTAAGGGTGAGGGCAGAAAGGAGGTAAACCTTTTGGAAGTATAGGGGACGCATCCATGAAGTAGTATTCATCTGACTTGGAATCGAAGTAAAGGAAACTGATTGTACCGCTGTGCGTGGTCATATGTGGCTCATAAACTGGACCTGCTAGACTTCCAGCTATTGCAGCATCCACCGCATTTCCACCTCTTTTAAGGATTTTAACCATAATTTCACTAATCCTTGGATGACTGCTGCTTACCATCCCTTTCTGTGAATGTGCAACTTCTTTTGTTCCTTGACGTGGCTCCAATTTAATCACTAGTTCATTGTCTACTAGATATTTGAATTAACGGAAAAATTCAATATCTATTATTCAAATGCTCTAAATATGCATAAAGAAAGGAGTATACCTGACTGGGTGTTTCATGATAAAAGGCCAGAGACAGATCGAGAATATTTCATGAACCTCACGCGGGTTATTTTTCAGGCTGGTATGAGTTGGCAAGTAGTTGCGAGTAAGTGGGAATACTTCCTAAAAGCATTTGATAATTTCGATATAGAGGTGGTTTCCTCATACGGCGTTGAGGATTCTGAAAGACTTAGAAATGATGCAGGCATAATAAGGAACAAACAGAAGATTCAGGCTACTATTGAGAACGCAGAGGTTTTCAAGCGAGTATCCAAAGAACATGGTAGTTTTAGGAAATGGCTTGATTACCTAGATAAGTCAAATAATTACGATTATGTAGTAAAGCGACTTATCAGCATGTTCTCTCGAGTTGGTAAGAGTACCGCGCACATATTCTTATGGAGTGTTGGTGAACCAATAAAATAC
This sequence comes from Candidatus Bathyarchaeota archaeon, assembly GCA_014730055.1. Next base: position 841 of record WJIV01000173.1, on the reverse strand, counting down.
GATGAGAGCGTCCACTCCAGAAAGGCTAGTAACCTTGTATAGAATAATCAGAAATGCAAGCACAAAATTATTTGTTTAATTATATTTAGATAAAAATGATTTTGGGGATTACTCTTCAGGGCGTTTGAATATTCTGCCTGCCTCGTTCATGAATTTCCTTATCGGTAACTCCTGGGGGCATTGTTCTTCGCATTTCCCACATGCTATACAGTTAGCTGGCTCCATTTCCGGGCTAATTTCTTCCCAGTATTTTTGTTTTATCTCGTCACTCTGTTCGTTCATGTAGTATTCATTGTAGAGTCCAAGTACCTTTGGTATCTCAACTCCTTCAGGACACGGCATACAGTATCTGCATGCTGTACATCCTATAAAGCCGAGGTTGTTGTATGCTTCAACGACCTCATCATATAGTTTGAGTTCTTGCTCTGATAATATTCCTGGCGCACTCCTTTTGGCATACTCAATGTTCTCCTCAACATGCCACATCTCACTCATACCGCTTAAAACTGTGCTTACCTCTGGCAAGTTCCAGACCCATTGAAGAGCCCACTCAGCAGGAGTTCTGTCTTTCTCAGCCTTAGCCCAGATCTCCTTGACATCTTTAGGAGGGGTCACAGCTAATTTACCCCCTTTGATGGGCTCCATTATAACAACAGCTATTCCTTTTTCGGCTGCGTACCGAAGTCCCTCTAATCCTGCCTGATACTCTGTATCCATGTAGTTGAGTTGAATCTGACAGAATGTCCATTTATCATAGGCGTCAATAATCTCTTTGAAGAGTGGTAGTTCATCATGGAAGCTGAATCCTAGGTGCTTTATCAGACCATCCTCTATAGCTTTC
>WJIV01000172.1 GCA_014730055.1 Candidatus Bathyarchaeota archaeon | reverse complement strand
TTAATGGTATGTCCTGTACTCTGCTGCGTAGTACCTCGGGGGACTCAATTTCAATTAGCTTCCCTTTAACAATTATTGCAATACGGTCGCAGAGCTCGCCGGCTTCTTCAATATAGTGAGTGGTGAGGAACACTGTTACTCCCATTTCAGATAGCCCGGATATCAATTGTCTTAGGTTTCTAGCACTCATAACGTCTAACCCCGATGTTGGCTCGTCCAGGAATATTATCTCTGGCTCGTGGAGTAGAGCTGCTGCCAGTACGGTTCTTCTCTTTAATCCTTTTGAGAGCTTTCCAAAGGGCCTGTTACTGTACTCTTTTAACTGGAAGGTGTTCAGGAGCTCGTTTATTCTCCCTTCTCTTAACCCAGTCTTGATATGATATAGTTTTGAGACGAATAATAGGTTCTCATGGACAGTCAACTCGTTATAAAGGTTAGATGCCTCGGGTACAACCCCGATCCTTTTCTTCACCTCAGTCGTCTCCTCAACGATATCATAACCAGCTACTGTGGCGGAGCCGCTTGTTGGTTTTGTTAATCCAACCAGCATCTTGATGGTGGTGGTCTTCCCCGCTCCATTAGGCCCGAGAAACCCGAATACCTCCCCTTCGCTTACATTAAAGCTTATACCGTCTACTGCCTTGGTCTGTCCCCAATGTTTTTTCAGGCCCTTAACTATGATTGAATTCATGTTTCTCCTCCTAATCTTATGATGCCTCCCTCAACTGCATAATATAGTATCAGACCCGCTGTGAATCCGATGGCAATGTTGAATACAGCTGATAAAAGGGCCGTGAATAAAACAACGCTAACATTCATTCCCTCAATCCTGAAGGCTACCCTTCCGAGCTCTACTGACGCCATCAGCAGCATCACACCGGTGATGAAACCCGGGAAAGCTGTGAAGATATCCTGGATACTCCTACTGAAAAAGAGGCCGAGCGATACCTCTATGACTCCCTCCATTAGCATAGCGCCCCCTGTCCTGGCTCCAAACATGTATTGCGCCGCAAGCCCTCCCGCTCCGTGGCAGAGGGGCATACCTCCGATGAAGGGTGTGAGAATGTTCATGAAGCCCATGTTCATGATAAGGTTCTTGGGAGTAACGTCCCGGCGGTCAGGAAAGAGTTCATGTACTAGAGATACTGTGGCGATGACCGCGTTTGTTAATGTGAGGAAGATCTGGGCGAATCCTGCATAGACAAACCCATAGATTATATCATCTAGACTGAAGGTGTGGAAACTTGGTAAGCTTATTCCCATCTGAATGGCATGCAGATCAAGGTGTCCAGTAATTATTGAGTATATGAAACCAAAGAGTATGAGTAAGATACTGGAGGGGAGATACCTGTTCCGAAGCATTAGAAACCCTATAAATAGAAAAAGCAGAGACATAGCTAACTGTTGCTCCATAAGCTCCGCTCCTGTAAGCGCCAGGGAGATGGCTAGACCAAGCTGGATTCCCCTGACAACGGGCTTCGGAACCCTCATGAGAAGATCACTCAGCGTATCTGATACCGAGAGTACGATCCAGAGGATCCCCAGACCGAAGCCTGCACCCAGTACTTGAGGGACCGACCACGCCTGGGCGAGTGCAACAGAGCCCACAACCTTCTTGGGTTGGACAGGTAATGGGAGCCTATAAACAAGGGAGAGGAAAATATTTGTGAGTCCAATGCCGAATAGTAGTCCCGCTGGATCAAAGCCGCAGATAACTATATACCCCACTGTGAAAGGCAGGAGTGTGCCAAAGTCCCCGAGGCTTCCACCCAGTTCCCTCAGGTTGAACTCGAAACCCTTCACTCTCAAATATATCACCAAATAAAAAAATAAAAAGTATTCAACTATTCTTCTAGGTGGTTTTGTAGTCCTTTAAGATTCTCTTCTGCTTCCTCAACCTTTCCTTCACTCAGGAGTTTTAACGCTTCTTCAGCGTGGTATGAGGCACAGCCTTTCAGGTCTGACGCATATTTGCAGCCACTACATGTTTGTTTTTCAGTCATTTTAGACAAACTCTAATAATAAAGATAATTTTATAAAGATTTTGATAATATTATAGTTTATGTGCTGTAACGGGGGGAAACTCAACTCTAAAGTGAACAAGATCCAGACTTTACAGAACTACTTCAAAGCCCTTCACTGCCCTATACGTTGGGACATAATTGCCATAATAGGGCATGGATCCAAGGGAACCAATGATATATATGATGGATTGATCAACAGGGGTGAGACCTTGGCTAAATCCAGTCTATACTATCATCTAAGTGAGTTGAGGAGTGGAGGTATAATTGAGGTATCTGGTTACCGTGAAGAGGGTGGAGGAGCCCCGGAAAAAATGTGGTGTCTGAAAACGACACAGATTAACATAGACCTTCTGGAAGATCTTCCATAATGCTGAGTTTTTTTGGAGGGAGGTCTCGAAACACTAAAGAATTAGCTTTATATAATCCGGCACTATATCGGTATCGATATCGATAGTGATGCGGCATGAGGAGGCATTTTAAAACTCATAGGCATACAGGGATCCCTAAAGGGTTTCTCTGGCATATTACACTCCAGCTGCTTAGGCGTGAATATCTGTCGGGAAGCGAGATAATGGAACAGTTTCTCGAGTACACTGACTATAAGCCAAGTCCTGGCAGCGTATATCCTCTTCTCTCTCAGCTACAGAAAAGCGGTTTGATAGAAGAGGTGGTAGATGAAGACCCAAGTCTCAAAAGGTATAGACTTACAGACCTCGGAAGAGAGGAAGTAGAAGCGGCGATGGCTGACGATAGCTTTATGAGGAAACGTCAAAAGACCCTTCGTAAAATATACTGGAGGCTTCACAGGAATATACCCGAGGATCTGTACACTAGCTTCTCTGGTTTTCTAGATAGTTTTGAAAAATCGCATCACTATGCGCTTGATAGCCAGGAAAAGAAGATTGAACTTATTAAGATAATTGACGAGGCTGCCATCAATATGAAAAAAATGGGTGATATTGAATGAGTAGTTTAAGACGTTCCTTTAGTTATCTAAAGCCGTACATCAAGGAGGCTGTAGGCGCAGTTATGCTCTTAGGACTCGTTGTGGCCGCCAATCTGGCCATACCCCGTCTGGTACAGGTCATTATTGACGAGGGCGTTGTTGAAGAGAACATGGAGGTTATCCTTAGAACCGGGTTAATGATGATAGGCGCAAGCTTACTAAGCGCCCTTTTCATGGTTGGAAACACTATACTTGCGATAAGAGCATCAAGAGGATTCGAAGCGGACCTAAGAGACGCCATATTCGAAAAAATACAGACCTTAAGCTTCGGAAACCTTGACGAGTTCACCACAGGGCAGCTTCTAACCAGGCTGACCAGCGACCTAAACCAAGTTAGGCTAATAATAACCATGAGCATCCGCATGTTCACGAGAATGCCTCTCACCTTCATAGGGAGCATAACCCTCATGTGGGTAACGAACCCAAGGCTCTCCTTGATCATGGCGGTTCTACTACCAGTTACTTTCACAGTATTATACTTCTTTGTAAGGAGAGCGCAGCCCCTATTCACCAAAGTACAGGAAAAGATGGATTCTCTTAACCAGGTGCTGCAGGAGAATCTCACAGGGATACGTGTAGTCAAAGCTTTCGTCAGGCAGGAACACGAGAATAATCGTTTCGAGGGAGCCAACGAGGAACTTTACGGATCCTCTCTCAGGATCATGAGACTACTCAGCCTTTTCATGCCTTTTATTACATTACTACTGAACATGGGAACGGTAGCGGTTCTCTACTATGGAGGTCTACAGGTTTTTCAAGGAACAGGAAGTGTGGGGGAGATAATTGCTTTTATCAACTACCTTTCAAGCGCCATGTTCAGCGTGATTATGCTAGGGTCAATGGCAAGTCAAGTATCTGCTGCTGAAGCTTCAGCGAGAAGAATCTACCAGGTTCTTGATGAGGAACCGAAAATAAGGGAAAACCCCGACGTCGTGGAGAAGAAGGATGCTAGAGGAAAGGTAGTATTCAATGAGGTAACGTTCTCATACGGAGAGGATGGCGGAGAACCCGTTCTATCAGGAATAAACTTCACAGCTGAATCAGGTGAAACGGTAGCAATATTGGGAGCCACGGGATCAGGTAAAAGTACCCTAGTACACCTTATACCCAGATTCTACGATGTTACAGGAGGCAGTATAACCATCGATGGTGTAGATGTAAGAGACTTTAAGTTAGAGGAGCTCAGGAGGATTGTGGGTATAAGTCTGCAGCAGGCTGTTCTCTTCAGCGGTACCATTAGAGATAATATAAAGTTCGGTCGCCCTGAAGCCACTGAAGAAGATGTTATAATTGCTGCAAAAGCAGCTCAGGCACATGATTTCATCATGAGTTTCCCCGATGGCTATGATTCCATGGTTGGGCAGAGAGGGGTAAATCTGAGTGGTGGACAGAAGCAGAGGATATGCATTGCACAGGCGATTTTAGTTAAACCAAAGGTCCTAATCCTTGATGACAGTACCAGCATGGTAGATGTTGAGACCGAGATAAAGATCGAAGAGGCTTTAGAACGGCTTATGAATGAAAGTACGAACTTTATCATTGCACAGCGAATTAGCACAGTACTAAAAGCTGATAAGATACTGGTTCTTGAAAACGGAAAAATTGCAGCAGAGGGCAATCATAGTCAACTAATGGAGACGAGTCCAATTTACCAAGATATTTATGATAGTCAACTTGGAGGAGGTGTAATGCAGTGAGCAAAGGCGAGGAAGAGAAGACTAAACAACCGCAAAGAGTAATGCGTCGTGGCCCAGGCATGGGGGCTAAAGTAGAGAAGGCCAAAGACCCCCGGAAGGCCCTAAGAAGGCTGCTTGGTTATCTAGGGACATATAAGCGACTTATAGCAATCGTAATCATTGTTACCACTGTTAGCACCGTCCTGAGCCTTTTGGCCCCATACTTCATTGGAGAGACAATAGATAACTATATCATTCCAAGGGACTGGAATGGAGTTGTTAGGATGAGCATAATTATTGCAGGAATATACGTGTTTGCAGCTCTAGCGGATATTGCT
>WJIV01000171.1 GCA_014730055.1 Candidatus Bathyarchaeota archaeon | reverse complement strand
TAAAGTGGAAATTTTTATGATTTGATTTCCTTTCTTCATAAAGAATATGATACCAGCTTTCTTAGGTATTGAGTTTGATCCAAACTAGCCAATTCTTTTTTCGATGGTTTAAAGAATATGTATACCTATGGGTGGGTATCATGAAGCTAGTTTTGTTTAATGCAGGAAGGTTAGGTGCTTTACAACACGATGAGTCTGTAATAGACCTAAATTTTGCTTATGCAGCACTTAAGGAAAGCGAGGGTGTAAATCGTTTCTATATTAAGGCTGATGCTGACGTACCTTCCGACTTGATGGCTTTCATCAAGGAGGGTAAAGAGGGATTAGAGCGTGCATCTGAAGCTGTGTATTTTGTCAAGGACGGTAACCTTGAGGGACCAATGGGCGAAAAACTGATATATAAGCCTGACGAGGTCACTCTTAGAGCCCCCCTACCAGGGATGGGTATTAAGATTGCCATGGCAGGAGCAAACTTTTATGATCACAGTGTGGACGCATATCGTTCGCTTAGAGGTGCAACTACTACAGTAGAGGAGCTCAAAGAGCAGGTTGCTAGGGGAGAGTACAGAGCTTGGGGGTTCTGGAAGCAGCCAACCTGTGTTATAGGGCCTGATGGTGAAACACCTTACCCCGATCGCACAGAGAGGCTGGATTATGAAGTGGAGCTTGCTGCTGTTATAGGGCGTGAGTGCAAGGATGTATCCGAGGAGGAGGGTATTGATTTCATATATGGTTACACAATACTTAATGATCTTAGTATCAGAGATGGTGGCTCTGGTGGTGGTCCCGATGGCTTGTTCTATGCCAAGAACTTTGAGGGTAGTGCTCCTCTAGGACCATGCATAGTTACTGCTGATGAGATAGAGGACGTCTATAAGCTAAGTATGAGGCAATGGGTAAACGGTGAGCTGCGGCAAGATGGCAACATGGAATCCATTATCCGTGGATACTCCTGGTGGCTTTCATACCTTAGTCGTGACATGCCATTTTTCCCAGGGGACATGATTTGTGGTGGAACATGCAGTGGTACTGCCATGGATCAGACGCCAAGAGTCGATGGTTCAACTGACCCGAAGCTCTTCCTGAACCCTGGCGACGAGTTGGAGGCCTGGATAGAAGGAGTGGGAACACTAAAATCTAGAATAGTCTCTAAATCGTAACTATTTTTATACTCTATCTATCTTTCTTTTGAGGAACTTGTCTTTCATAGGGGTTGACATCGGGGCTAGCAAGATCAGGGTGGCATCGGGGGATGAATCCGGTATAAAGGGAAAGCTTGTTGAATACACTGATAAGGAGCACGGATCGGAGGGCATACCCCTTCAAATAATTCGCATGATCAACGAACTACAGGACTCTCCTTTGGCCATAGGGATTGGTAGTATCGGGCCGATAGACCTTGTGAAGGGCATGATAACCAATACACCGAACTATCCATTTCAGAATATACCTATTGTAGATCCTATCAGGGTAGAGTTCGACGTGGATGTTAAGATAGTCAATGACTGCGCTGCCGCGGTCGTTGGTGAGAGGGTGTTCGGTGCTGGTGTGGAATCCGAGAACGTCTTCTATGTGACCCTAAGCACTGGCCTCGGAGGGGGTGCTATAGTGGATGACCACCTATTGATTGGTAAGGATGGGAACGCAGTGGAAATAGGCCACTTTACAATCGACTCCAACAGCAAGATCTTATGTGGCTGTGGTAGCCCTGGTCACTGGGAGGCCTTCAGTGGTGGAAAGAATATACCACATTTCGCAAGAACTCTTATCCGGAAAATGAAATGGCGGGGCAGCCTACTTAACGACCTTCTGGCAGGTGACCTTGGTAACCTGACTGACAAGATGATTTTTGACGCAGCCAAACAGGGGGACAACGTTGCGCTTCAACTGGTAGAAGATATTGGAAGGATTAATGCTGTTGGATTTGCTAATATCGTGAACGCTTTTGATCCAGAAATAATTACATTAGGGGGTAGTATAGCCCTGAACAATCCTGACCTAGTAATAATGCCCATCGAGCACTATATTCCTGAGCACGTGATTAACAGGATACCGCAGATAATGATCACACCTCTAGGCGAGGATGTCGTCTTGAACGGTGCACTAGCAATAGCCATGAGTGACCGCTACATATAGGTGGAAGGTATTCCTAAGAATCGGTTTACTCTATGTGTAATATTGGTTTTGAGTAGTTTAGAGTACTTTTCTAATTTGTGTATCCTGTCGGGCATCCCTGTACAATATTAACTTACCTTCATACATATAGAAGGAGAGTTCCATCTGTGACTCTTTGACAACTATACATTCATAGCTAATACCATCTAAGTTGATGTTCTCTTTTTCACGCTCTACTAACAAGGTAATAGGTACTATTCTAGCTGATTGTGGCACAAATACCTCCAGATTATACCTCTTTCCCTGCTCCAGATTACTTGACCTTATCAATACCTCCCAGAAACTAGGCATACTATTCTCAATCACGAAGGGCTCTTCCTCTATTTCTTCCTCTATCTCAACTGTTTCTCCTAGAGCAGTAACCTTGGTTGTGATAGTATTATTGTTGAAATTGATGTTTATAACCGTCTTATCGTCCGATTCAGTGACGTTGAGGTTATAATCCTCTGGCAAATAATTCATGTTGAAAATGTAAGATGATTCTAGCAGAAGCTGGTTTCCTTCAGAACTCACCTCAATCCTTGAGGTCATTAGATAATTCGTTCCCAAATTTTTAATTGTAAACTTGAAAGAGCCAACTTCTTCCCCGGTCCTGAAGAACCTATAACTATGTTCATCTGTATCAAAAGTTGGGAGTCCAGTAAACTGGAACTCCTCCTCGGGGTAACTTGTCCCTATGAAGTAGTCTATCGCCAGGGCACCTACGATGATAAGGGCGAGGGCGATAATGTACTTTGTTTTCAAGCCTTTTCAGAAAAATAGTGTTAGGGTGGGGTTTAAACCCAGTGCTAGGCAGTGTGAGTCTGAATGGCGTTTTTCAGGTTATCAGAGGCTATCTCTAATTTAACCTTCAGGAAGTCTAGTTCCTTCCAGTATCTTTCTCTGAG
>WJIV01000170.1 GCA_014730055.1 Candidatus Bathyarchaeota archaeon | reverse complement strand
TTGAGGCTATATACAGTAGGGTTTTTAAGATATGCCTCTTAAAGAGACGTGAAAACAAGTTTAACTGGGATGGAGAAAGGTTTTCCAGAATATTGCAAGTGATTTGGCTTTTTGAAAGGTCAAGGTGGCTATTCTCTTATTCCATTTGAATAACATACGAGGTGAAATAGTTGAAAGGTAAAGTTAAAACATGGCTTGATTCTCGAGGTTATGGATTCATAAGGCCTGAGAAGGGGGATGACGATATCTTCTGCCATACTACTGACGTTAAAAACGTCTATGACTTGGATCGCGGAGACGAGGTCGAATTTGAAGTAGAGGAGACCGACAAGGGTAAGCGAGCAATTAACGTCAAAATAATACATTAATTTTTTTTATTTATTTAAGAGAAAAACGTTTCAATGTTTATATTAAGTCTCTCACTTTCTGAGATAGAGAAAACGGAATGAGTGAAAAGAGTCGAGAAGAAGACAAGATTAAAATTAAAAAGATTTTAGCTGCAATAGATGGTTCCGAGAAGGCAGATAAGGCTCTTGATCATGCCTTATGGCTGGCGGGGAAAATTGATGCAGAGGTCGAGATATTTAACTCGGTTGCCCCAGTTAGTGTTCCTGCTGCTTCTCCAGCGGCTCCTGGAGTGACAGGTACTGCCTATCTACCAGGATGGGCTAATACTTACTATGAGGAATTCAGAGAGCAAAATAAGGAGATGCTTGAGGAGAGATTCACCAGATCGAAGGAGAGGTTTCCCGATTTGACGATCTCGAAGAAGATAGTTGAGGGGAAGCCCAGATTGGAGATCATTAGGGAATCTGAGGAGAATGATTTCGACTTGATAGTTATGGGTAGCAGGGGACTTGGAGAGCTTGAGGAGATTGTTTTAGGGAGCGTAAGTGACGCAGTCGTGAACAGATCTAAGGTTCCTGTTTTCATAGTCAAATAGGAGGTGAACGTATGGCCACGTTGAAGATCGTTGAGTTAGTGGGAGTATCCAAAGAAAGTTGGCAGGATGCTGTAAAGGAGGCCTTGAAAGAGGCAGCACAGACTATTAGAAAAATACAGGGCATTGATGTCATAGGACAGACAGCTGATGTAAAAGGAGATCAAATAGTCCAGTATCGAACCAATGTAAGGATATCCTTCCTAGTCGAGGACCAAAGATAGATCTCAGTTATAATAGAGATTTATCATTTTTTTATTTTTTTTTTAGCAAGCATTACATTTCTGTTTAGGAAGTAAGAAAGCTACGTAAATCACTTTGCCGTATTTAGTTAAAGAATGCATATAATGTCCCCCCCCCCCGGTGAGGTCGTTTGTTCGTTTGTTCGTTTTTCATTACGTGGACTATTCTATTTTTTTCTCTTGTTTTTTTTTGATGGAAAAATATTTTTTTCATTAAAAATAACATCAGATAATTATATCACCCGTACAAAGAATGCTCATGTCTTTCGAGCTTCGGGATCGTGATCTTCTCGGTCGAATTGGGAAACTTAGAACGAAGTCAGGGGAGGTTGAGACACCTGCATTTATGCCTGTTATTAATCCTGTTTTACAGACGTTAGAGCCGAGGCGTATGAAGGAAGAATTTGGTATCGATATAGTGATAACCAATAGTTATATCATCAAAAACCACTTTGAGGACATCCCTGCACTTACTGTACATAGTTTACTTGACTATGATGGGGTAATTATGACCGATAGCGGTGCGTACCAGATCCTTGTGTACGGTGGCGTAAAAGTGAATCAACCCGAGATCATTGCGTTTCAAAAGAGGATTGAATCAGATATCGCCGTCATCCTCGATATCCCCACCGGATGGGATGAATCTAGATCCCGGGTAGAGTATACGGTCAATGAGACCCTTGAGAGAGCTAAGAAGGCCCTTCCCCTGATTGAGGATACACCCAATTTATGGGTTGGGCCTGTACAGGGAGGCCGGCACCTAGATCTCGTTGCGGATTCCGCTAGGAGAATAGGTGAAATGCCCTATGACATTCATGCCCTGGGTAGTCCTACGGAGGTTATGGAGCGTTACATGTATCCGGTCCTGGTGGACATGACGATGATGACTAAACTGAATATACCTGTTGAGCGCCCTCTACATCTTTTTGGCGCTGGTCACCCCATGGTTTTCGCCCTCGCTGTGGCCATGGGGTGCGATCTATTCGACTCAGCGGCGTATGTTTTGTACGCTAAAGACGACCGTTACCTCACCAATCAGGGAACTCTCCTTCTTGAGAACCTTCAGTATCTCCCATGCAATTGTCCTATCTGTAGAAAGTATTCGGCCAGTGAGCTGAAGGATCTGCCCAGGGGTATGAGACAGGAGGCCATCGCGGAGCATAATCTTCACGTGACTGCCACGGAAATGGAGATTGTGAAGCAGGCCATTGTGGAGGGAAGGTTATGGGATCTAGTCGAGACCAGGGCAAAAGCTCATCCCCAGATGTCAGCGGCACTGAAAACTCTATCAAAGTACAGCAGATATATTGAGAAAGGCAGCTCAGGTTTCAAGGGTCATGGGGTCTTTTACTATGATTATAATAGCCTTGTGAGGCCTGAGACCCTCCGTCATAATATCCAGTTAAAAGAGAACTTTAAACAACCCGAAGGAAAGGACGTTCTGGTGCTGATCAAGGCTCCTCCAAAGATGCCCTTCAACCGCTACAGAGAGTTTAGAAGGATAAAAAACAGCGTCAAAGATGCTGAGAGTATCACTTTCTGCTTCTACGCTGCTCCTTATGGTATCATCCCGGAGCATCTTTCGGAGACTTTCCCTCTCTCACAGTATGATATTGCTGAACCCCTTGACATAGAGACTATTGAATTTACTGTTGAGAATATACGTGAGTACTTGGAGTCGACGGAGTGGAGAAGGGTAATTCTGGTGAGGGAGTACGATGAACTCGATGTGGCAACCGAGGAAATGCTGATGAACCTGGCACTGTTACCAGAGGTTATACAGAGCAGAAACATATGGGAAGAAGAGACGGGAAAGGAGCTTAAAACCGTGCTCTAATGGTTCAATATGATACAAAAATGGCATAACCTCGTCTAGGAAAGGATAACATATATCAAGAAGCGTGCATGAAAATACACAATCCCCCTAGGATGTCCAGCGTGCGTTGGTTTTCAGGGAAAGGACTGAAAGAGACTCGCATACACGTCAGATTATGTCGACGGCGAGCCTTTCGTTAGGTTAGGTAATATTAAGAAATGGTTAAGCTAAAATTCATGGGCGGGACCCGCCAGGTAGGGGGTAACGCCGTAATAGTAAACTCAGATCAGGGTAACCTGCTCCTCGAGTACGGAGTTAAGCCGGGGACGCCCCCGGAGTTTCCTGCACATATCAGAGCAAATGATATTGATGGGATAGTAATTGGACACGCGCACCTGGATCACAGTGGTGGCGTGCCTCTCTTCTATCTAAGCGGGAAGATGCCTTATTTTGCTACACGGGGCACAAGTGAACTAATCAAGATTCTTATCAAAGACATGATCAAGCTGAACAGCTACTATCTGCCCTTTGAGTATCTTGAGCTTGAGAAGATGCAGAACTTTAGAAATGATCTGGATTACAACAAAGAGGTAAAGATCAAGGATATCAACTTCAGGCTTCTTGACGCGGGGCATATCCCAGGAAGCGCGATGGTGGATGTAGTGGTGAACGGAAAGAAGATCCTCTACACGAGTGACTTTAACACCATCCCAACAAGGATCTGCCACGCTGCGAAGATCCCCCGGAAGAAGTATGATGCGGTAGTAATAGAGTCTACCTACGCCATGCATGAGCACCCTGATAGGAAGGAGCTTGAGGAAGAGTTTGTTCGTAAGATCAAGCAGAAGGTGAACGACGGCGGAAAGGTTCTGATCCCAGCCTTCGCTGTTGGTAGAAGCCAGGAGATGATCAACATCTTGAAGGCCCACAAGTTCGATGGGTACATCCTTTTGGACGGGATGGCTAGGGCTGTGAATCAAGCTATGCTGGATAACCCTAGCTCCATAAAGACCCCGAAAAAATATCAGAGCGCAATGAAGGACGTTCACGAGATAAGGGGATGGAGAGATAGAAGGCAGGCCATTAAGAAGGCTGATGTAATAGTCGCTCCCTCGGGCATGTTGCAGGGTGGAACAGTTATGTTCTACATGGAAAAACTAGCATTGAACCCTCAAAACGCAGTATACATAGTGAGCTTCCAGGTCCCTGGAACAGGAGGAGCTAAGCTACTGGAAACCGGAAGATTCCCGATAAAGGACAGGGATGAAAAGGTCATCGCGGAGGTCAAGCATTTTGACTTCAGCAGCCATAGTGGAAGAACTCCATTACAGGAGTTTGTGCAGAAGCTAAGGGGTAAACCAGATCTCTATGTAGTCCACGGGGAGGAAGAAAGCTGCGAATACCTTGCACAGGTGGCTAGAGATGAGATGGATTATAATGCTGTGGCCCCAGAGAGAGAAGAAGAGTTCACTATCTAGCCCCTTCTAATTTTTTAACGAGAGCGAAACCATTAAAGCCAACCTCTCTTTCTAGTGTGAAGACGGAGAAAAAGAAATGCCCAAGGAGATAAATGACGCCGAGGAATTCATAGAGCTTAGTGGAAATGCCGAGGAATGCAGGATTAAGAGGAATTCTGATAATACCAAGTTAAAGCTGAGGACAGGGAAGTATCTATACACGTTAAAGCTTGATCCGGATGAGGTCCAGTCTGTGATCTCAAGGCTTAACTGTCCAACAGTTGAGATCTAGTTTTTGAAATGTTTGAACTGCATCTATAGGCAAAAGTGGCTAATTGCTTCCTTGAATGTTTTGACAGCAATATTGATCTGTTCTAGAGATATCCATTCATCTGCAGTATGAGCCTGATCTATACTACCAGGTCCACAGATTACAGTGGGTATACCAGCTCTGGTATAATCAACAGCTTCTGTGTAGTAAGGAGCGCCCACAGGTTCCTTTCCAAGTTTCTTAACTAGGAACTTTACAATTTCGCTATCTAGCGGTACATCCAAGGGCTCACTTGCTCTATGACTTACTATCTCAGCCCTGAACTCGGGGTCATTTGCACCAAGTTCCTGTATTATATCCTCAAACCATTTCCTAGAGGTCTCAGGTTCCTTATGCACAGGAATTAGCCTGGTATTCAGGGTAAGTTTGGCGCTATCAGGGATAATGTTACTCTTGAATCCTCCTTCCATCATGGTGCATTCAACTGTGGTGGGGCCCAACAAAGGATGTCGTGTGTTATTGAGTCGTCCCTGGAGCTCCCGGAGGGCGATAAGGAAATCAGCTGCTTTTTGATTCGCGTTAATACCTATATCTGGCCTGCTGCTATGTGCTGCCTTACCGAGTATTTTTATCACGGCTCCGCCCCCACCTTTATGAACAGGGATTATGTCCATCATACTGGGCTCTGGTATTATCCCGTAGGCTGCATCCTTATCGGAAATCAGGTTTTCCTCTATTACCTTGGTGACAAACCATCCTCCTGTATCTTCACCTGCTGTGAATGCTACGCTGAGCTGCCGCTTGAAATCTTCATTGGCTAGGTCTTTAACCGCATTTAGTATACATGCATCAGGCCCCTTCATGTCACAGGCACCCCTGCCATAGAGCTTTCCCTCATGGACCACTGGCTCGAAGGGACCAGATATTTCCCATAGCTCTGGATCACCGGCCAACACGACGTCAATATGACCAGATAGTACAAGACCAGGCCCTTTACCTTCACCTATCTTACCTACTACATTTGCTCTATCCTTCTCGACTATTTGAAGTTCAGTCTCTAGGCCGGCGTCTTCCAGGAAGTCTTTTATCCATTCAGCACAGGGTTGCTCTCTTGCGGGAGGACCACTTGTATCAAATTTGATTAATTCCGTGGCAATATCGACAGCTTCCATGTACTCGATAAGTACTTGTTAGTTATTTATCGTTTGACATCAATGTGGTTTAATCTGTATATCTGAGAGGTTTCCCCAGATATTCTCTGATGTTGTATATGTGCTCTCTCTCATGCTCGAGGAACCTTCGGAGTACTTTATGAGCCGTCCATTTTTCATCCGGATATCTTGTATATTCATTACGGGTGAAAACTCCAATCTTATCTGGGATTAATATTTCAAGGGTCTTAACAGCCGCTCCTCTGACCAGGGATAACCGCTCAATGGGTGGCAGATTATTCGCTTCCTTCTGCGTCTTTTGGAGATTATTCTCGTAGATTATATCCGCTTGCTCACCTAGCCTTGAGATGTAAAATTCTTCTGCAGACGAGATGTGGTGTAAAATCTGGTTTATATTTCTACCTTTTCCAGGAGGTGTATGGTTAAGGATATCAGTATCTAGGGATTTTATCTCATTGAAAAGAAGACGCCTGTTACAGCCCATGATCTCAATACAGTGGTTTAAGAAACCCAAATTTACATCAGACATATCAAATTTGAATAGAGCTACAGCTCCACCGGATTCACCGAGATCTTCAATTCCTCTAACCTCTTCCACAATATGAAATCGATCTCTACCTGGCTTTACTTTATTGATACCGCAATCTTCTAAGAAGTATTCGTGATATTTTTTCTCTAATAGAAGTTCATTCATCAAGCTATCCTTGGACATGGCCCTAGCATGTGTACCAATATAGTCTATTAATCTGCCATACCAAATACCTGTTGCACCTGTCTCTATTGCAATACCAAAGCCCATAATTATGCTCTAATATAGGGAGTAGAAAAGAATAGTGCTCCCGCCGGGATTCGAACCCGGGTTCTCCGGCTCGAAAGGCCGGAATGCTTGGCCGAGCTACACCACAGGAGCTTGTATCCATGATAAGCCATGAGCCTGTTTATAATTGTTTTTAGAAAGGGGGAGTTTTTATATTTAGGAATCAGGTTTACAGAGGAGGAAAGGGGCCCGTAGCTCAGTTTGGCAGAGCACCTGGCTCATAACCAGGTGGTGGTGGGTTCAAATCCCTCCGGGCCCATATTCAATTATTTGAGTACTATTGTGCGTATAGCAGAGTAATACATCTGGCATTTTTCATAAATATGTAAAAAACGATAAAAGAACCTCATACTTTCCAATCCAACTCAGAAGGCTCCTTTTTCAATATCAGTCTCACCAAGCTAATTAGAATTATAATGAGCCAGACCGGATTATATAAGAAAAAATATAAAGCGAATTCTAGGAGATTAAATTCATAGTTTAGGCGCCTGGCAGCTAAGAAAAAGACTATGCTACTGGATAGATAACCAGCGATCAGCATTGCTATGCTTTTTGAGATGGATGTTGATATTTGACCCAGAGAAGAAGGGGGAATTTGGTATAATCCACGACTTGATAAGAGTACCCCCAGAGATGAGACTTTGATAATTGAATCTGCGGAAAAAAGGAAGCTCGCAGCAATTAATAGAGAACTCGGGGAAAGTACCATAAATGCGGCAAGGAAGACAAAAGGATCTCTAGATATTCCCCTTAATAACCCTATGAGATTCCCCTTAATCCACTTTACCAACCCTATGCCCCATCTCTTTCTCTGTTTTAACCAGTTCTCTAGTTCTGGATCCACGGCGTTCATAACAACAATATCATCTGCGAAACTGTAGCTCACATCGCTCTGGAAGGCCCTGAAGGCTAAATCCAGGTCCTCATACAGGACTTTATTGAATCCTCCTAGTCTTTCGAATGTCTCCCTACGGATAGCAAAGCATGCACCGTTAAGTTGAGGGCAGCTACTGTTTAGATTATCGAATATATAGCTAGTTAAACTCCCACTGAGGTACTCATAGCTTACAAGCTTAGCCATTAAAGAGTCACGGATAATCTGTTTTTTTATATCTACCAGCTCCTTCTCGCGAAGAGCCGCCGCGACTTTCCCCAAGAACCTTTCCTTTACTATCTTTATATCACAGTCAATGAATAGTAAAAACTCTCCACTTGAGTTGGCTGTTTCCTCGTTGAGGGCATTAACTTTCCCCCGCCTCTTTTTGCTCCACTTAAACTTCACCCAAGGGTATTCTGACTCAAGAGAACGGGTCTCTTCCGTTGGTGCGTCAACAGTTACTATTACCTCTTTATCTGGATAGGGGTCTTGCTCTAGTGCTTTAAGAAGCCCATCGAGATGTTTAGATCCCCCGTAGACTGGTAAAAGAACAGTCATGAGCTTCAATTTAGTTCATTACTATACATATGCATCATAGTTTATAATCACTTATTATTTAAATGCAATAAATAAACAAATTAAAGAGAAATAAAAACTTGATAATGAGGTACATTTTAATTACGAATAGCTCTGATTCAGGAAATTAGGGTATAGAATATGAATACTCCTTTTGTTTATAAAATATGATTCATTTAATATCACTGAAAAATGAGTTGGGCAGAGGTCAATGGTGAAATAGATGATAAGGATGTAGCTTTATACTCTCTGAGCTACTGCCATGCATGTGATAAGGCAAAGAATTATCTCAAAGAAAAGGACATTGAGTTTAGATACCTTGATATCGATCAAGCAAACCCTGAGGACCGGTCTGAGGCCGCAGGTTTATTTGGGATGGATATCCCCGAGGGCGGGAAAAGCATAGCCTTTCCAATAATTGTTGTTAACAATGAAAAAATCATAGGCTTCAACCCCGAGAAAATATCAGACAAACTCAACTTGAGAAGGAAGGGAAAAGCATGAAGCGGTTACCGGTTATAGTTAAGTTAGAACCAAGAGAAGTCATTAGAGGAAAAAGCCAGGTATCGTTAAAGATTAAGAATATTGGAGAAGAAGAGATTGAGACCTTAGAGATTGGCTTATTTTCTCTTGATCAGAGCTTACTTGAGGTACAAGATTCGTTAAAATGGCTCAGCAACATACATCCCGGAGAGACAGCTGTAATACCCTACGATATATCTGCTTTCAGCACAACTAAAGTACACATTAAGATCTTTGGCTATTTAGGGGATGAGAGATTTTCTTGGCAGTCGCCTGCTATCCGGCTCAAGGTTGGCGATGAGGTCGCTCAATTAGACACCCTACTAATCCAAGGTGATGCAAAGCAAAAGGTAGGACGTAGAGTGGAAGTTGAAACAACCATCAGGGGTCTAAAACCAGACTCAAAGGTTAGATTAGATTATTGGGTTAACCTGCCCAATGGGGTGTTCACACAATTAGGAGAAACTGGTATCGATATTAATGAAGAAAGCCTACTAAAGAGCAAGATGGAGTTCACCCCAGAGTCTGAGGGATTATACACTGTCTACGCCTACCTCTATGATGGGATCCGGCAAATAGATCGGGATATTGACAAAGTTCTTATCACAAAATATTAGCAAAATCAGATCTTGAATTCATCTACATTAAATGAAGAAGGTTGAAGAATGCTATTTATAAGGAAATTAATATTATGGTGGCCTACTATGGCTCAGAACACTCAATTCCCTTTTTTGAAACAAATATCTAATCTGGGTCTTTGATTCATGCAAGGAAACTCGATCTCATTTTATTATCTTAAGATGATTTTTTAAAAATAAAGGTGCCCGAATGTTCTTGCGTTGAGATGCAGTAATCATCTGCGCCAAAGCCCAGATGCACTTGGAAGCCCATCTCAGTGCTCAGCGTCTCAAGGTCATCCGCTTCTTAGACCTTAGGTCGCTCCCATTCGGGCACTATTACTCTTCTCAGCACCATTATTAAACCTTTCAAAGATAAATTAATTATAGTAAAATAATCTTTTATTAGAAAATTGTTGGAAAGTGTTCCTCTTTTTCCTATTGTTCTTCGGGGTTAACCGATTCATGTGGGAATACTGAAAGTTCTCTGACTGCTTCTAGCTTATATATAGGTTCTTTTCTCGAAGCTTCCTTATGTTCCTCGTCGTAACGTGACTCGATACTAGGATCGCTATTTAGCACAAGATGCATTCTCAAGGCTCCTGGACCTTGCTTTGTCTCAAAGTCACAGATTGGACACTCAAATTTTTTGATTTTTTCCTCTTTTTCTCCTAAAACGACGTATTTTTCAAATTTTTTCGGTATTTCTAGTGTCATTTTAATCATCAAAAATCAAAAATTATCATATTTAATCCCTTTGAAGATTAATTTTCTAAGTTTATAGAATAATTATTTAATTAACGTTAGATTTACGTTATCGAACAAGAAAAATTACAAGCAGTAATCCTAGAATTGTTAGTGAATATAGGTACCAGTCAGGCCAGTTGCTTCCCAGTGTAGTAATAATTAGTGACACTCCAAGTATTAGAGCGCTCGATAAAAGCCCAACAAATATTCTCTTTGATGCACCTTCTATTGATCCTTCGAGCTTCTCGAGATCAGGTATATCTACTCTATGACGAGCTCTACCTTTGGAGAGGTCATCTAAAAAATCTCCAATAATTCGGGGAAGATCCATTATATCTCTTGTTAGAGCTGTTCTAACTCTTTGAACTTGTTCTGGGCTCAGGTAGTTTTGAATTAATATCTTGTTAAGGTAAGGCCTTACCCTTTCTATAAAATTGAACTCAGGATCGAGTAATAATCCGAGATCCCCCATCATTGTTAGAACCTTGAGCATTAACATCAATGTTCCAGGTAGTTTGATCTTATGCCTATAGAAAGTATAGGTAATATCATCTAAACTATCAATGAAGCTATAATCTCTTAGATCATATCTTCTGCTCTCTCTTAATATCGTATATAATTCGTCCTTAAATTCATCTACATCCGTGTCATCAAATGAAACTCCAAGGTCTCTGAAGCTTCTGACAACTAGATCTACGTCATTTTCAACTATACCATATAGAATCCTTGTGAAGGTTAGACGTCTCTCTGGCCTCAGTATTCCAACCATCCCGAAGTCGAGAAAAACAAGCTTTCCCTCACCGGTGACAATTAAGTTGCCTGCGTGGGGATCCCCGTGAAAGAATCCGTCCTGAAATATCTGCTTTAGATAAGCTTGGAAGCCTAATTCAGCGAGTTCAGCCAGATCGAATTTTGGTTCAAGTTCTGTTATGTTATCAATTCGGGTACCTTCAATATACTCCATAACAAGCAGGCGGGTCCCTGTTCTCTCCCAGAAAATTTTCGGTAGCCTTATCCTCTCGAATTCCTCAAGGTTCTTAGCTAAAGTCTCTGCATTTTTCCCATCTCTGACGAAGTCTAGTTCCTTTCTTATCTGAATGCTGAACTCCTTTATTATCTCGACCGGATTATAGGGGGTTAAGTATGGAAAGACAGTCTCTATCCTTCTTGCTACAGATTCCAAGATGGTAAGATCAACTTCAATTAGCTCCTCTATTTCTGGTCTTTGGACCTTGAATACAACTTCAGTCCCATCCAGTAATACGGCTCTGTGCACCTGACTGAGGCTCGCTGAGGCGTATGGGTCCTCCTCCACGTACTCACATATCTCCCTTAACGGACCACAGGTCTCCTCGATGACTGGTCTAATCTTCTCATAGGGTACAGGTTTAACCCTGTCAGTTAGTTTCTGGAGTTCCTTGATCATTGGCTGAGGAAGAATATCCCTTCTGGTGCTCATTATCTGCCCTAGTTTAATGTAGGTTGGACCTAGTTCCTCTATGGCCATTCTTATCCTCGTGTATACACTAAGGTGCTCGTATGCTTCCCCTCTCTGTAGAAAGTCGGGTCTGGATTCCTCTGGGAAGAGTTCATCGAGAAAGATTCCGAACCCGTACTTGGATAGGATGGATGCCATCTGAGCGTATCTAGCGAGACGATTGACCATTGTTATTTGTAGTGCATTACTGTTAATAAGGATGTAATGGTTGAGGAAAATCTCAGGGATTATCTTCTATTTATAGAAAGACTTTAAATCGATTGACTCGTTACACTCGTAGATTCCATATTACTTGGAGAAATAACGTTCAACAGTGAAGTTTACTATGAGTGAAGAAGAAAAGATAGAAAATCTCGAAGAGGAAGAAGAGGAAGTAGAAGAACCCGAGGAAACTCCCGAAGAGGACTCAGAGGAAGAGGAACTCGTGGAGGAGGAAGAGATTGAGGAAGAACCCGAAGAATTAGATGATGAACCAGAACCTGAACCCGAGGAAGAAGAGTACTTCGAAGACGCTGTAAACAAAGGGGACTTCATTAAAATTGAGATGACTGGCAGGGTCGAGGAGACAGGTGAAATCTTCGAGACAACAGACCAGGAACTAGCTGAGGAAGAAGGAATCTATAACGAAAATAGGAGCTATGGGCCCAGACTAGTAATAGTTGGTGAGGGATTTGTTCTCAGGGGACTAGATAGCAGGCTACCTGGCACACCCTTTGATGAGGAAACTGAGATAGAGATCCCGCCAGAGGAAGCCTTTGGTGAGAGGGACCCAAGCAACGTTGAGACGATACCTTACAGGATACTTAGGAGCAAGGGAATAAACCCCGTCGTAGGTGCTGAACTAGAGATTGACGGTCGTCCTGCAATAATTAGAAGCGTCGGAGCTGGTAGGGTACAAGTAGACTATAATCACCCACTAGCAGGTCGTACTATAATATACGATGTTAAAGTAACAGATCATATGACTGAGGACGAGGAAAAGTGGAGAGCACTTATTGGCAGAAGGTTTGTCGGCATAGAGACCGAGAAATTCGAGATCGAGCTATCAGATGATAAGCTTAGCATCAGCATCCCGGATGACATCTTCTTCAGTGAGAACATCCAGATTGCAAAACGTGGCGTAGCCCTAGACATCCTCAGGTACTTTGAAGACTTTAATGCGATAGAGTTCTACGAGACCATCGAAAGATCTTAAGGGCTTACACCCTTGAAATTTGATGCATGTATAATAGGATGCGGTCCCTCAGGAGCTATATCAGCTGAAATCCTCGCTTCTCGGGGATTTAAAACAGCGGTTTTTGAGGAGCATCCAACTATAGGTGTACCAAATCATTGTGCAGGTCTGATAAGTGTAAAAGGTTTAGATAGACTGGGTATTGATCCAGCTCAAGATTTTATTCAGAACAAGGTTCTAGGTGGAAGAGTCTACAGTCCTGAGGGAGATTTCATCGAAATTAAAGATAGTAAGCCTAGAGCTTTTGTTATCGATAGAACTTCTTTTGACTCCTACCTAGCGGAAAGAGCAGAGGATAAGGGAGCTCTTTTATACAAAAATACACGCGTTAACAAATTAAATGAGCACAAAATAGAGACAAAAAACGCCTCCTATGAAACGGGGCTAACAATAGATGCCGAAGGTTCAGGAGGGAAATTACTTCTGGCCAGTGGATACAATTACAGTCCACCTACGTTTATAACTGGATTTAACACTGAGGTAGAAAATGTAGAGTTAAACCCGGATATAGTTGAGATCTGGTTTGATGAAGATATATCCGGAGGTTTCTTTGCTTGGGTAATTCCCGTTACCGCGGATAGAGCCAGAGTTGGATTAGGCACTAAGTCGGAAGACGGTCTTGAAAAGCTACTGAAATTTGTTAAGAGGAGATTCGCTAATAAGAAATACTCTACGATTAGAGCTGGACAGATATGTACCGGAGGACCTGTAAGGAGAACAGTATATGAAAGTACCATGCTTGTAGGAGATGTTGCAGGTCAAGTCAAAGCAACCACAGGTGGTGGAGTGGTTATTGGTGGTTTATGCGCTAAGATTGCTGGTGAGGTAGCATCTGATCATCTCGCCGGAAAATCATCTTTGATAGATTACGAGCGCCAATGGAGAGGGGAATACGGTTTCGAACTCAAGACCATGTGCAGTTTACGCACAGTTATGAATAAAATAGATAATGAGAGGTTTAACAGTGTATTCAATATCATGAAAAAGGAGAAAATTGAGGACCGACTTCATCATCTCCTAGAAACCGGGGATATGGATATGCAGTCAGGAGTTATCAGAAAAGCATTACTCGATCCGAAAATTCTGTCTATACTTGTGAGGGGACTGGGCAGGATGGCGTTGACTGAGTTACTAGCTTTTTTTAGGTGAGCTTTTTGGGTACAAAGAGGTTCCCGAGGAAGACAACGTGTTACAAAGGATTTGATATATGGTATAGTCCTCTAAAGAACGAATATTACGCCTCACACTGTGAACATACCTACCGATAAAAGATATCAAAAATATAGAAAAATGGATCGAGACATACAAAAGATAAACATGAAAATGCTTAATATTGAATTAGGGCTGCTCGGTCAATATTTAAATAATACTGCTATTGCCTATGGAGTGGTTACAGTATGGCTACATGTATAAGCTGTGGAAGAAAGGTTACACCCGAGGAGAAAGCTATTAAGTTCAACTGCCCTAGCTGCGGAGCAGTAACCCTTTGGAGATGTGAAAAGTGCAGGCTATTCGGTCGAAAATATAGGTGCCCAGCCTGCGGGTTCTCTGGACCTTAAATTCTTCTAATCTCATCCCTAAAACAGATAAAAAGATCTAATATTCTAGATTATCATGACTGGTAAAATAATGTTAATTTAAATTAGAGGAAGTTTTCCAGTCACCTTATCAATTTTCTGCTCTTCATCGGGCCCTATTGCCATGCAGGTAACTGTACCCGGTGGAACCTCGGTGTGGCCAGCGTCTCTTATGAAAACGTTGACAAGATCTATTTGTTCAGCTGATACAGCTAGCTCTTCTAATTCCTCGAAGTCCTCGGCCTCAAGGGCTACCTTTTTCGCACCTTCGTTCATCCACTTTCTCCATTGTTTACTATGGGTTTTTTTCGCCTGCTCGTTAGCGGATACGGCGGCGTGGCATGCCTGTGCGATCATTTTTCCTGTACTCAGGTTTAGGTCTCTTCTGATAACTATGACCATCTTGTAACTGAATGGGCTCATCAGGGCACCAACCTGTCTCTATCACGTGGGAACATGCATGCTTCTCTTATGTTTTCCATACCTGTTACTGTCATGGTTATTCTCTCCATTCCTATGCTCCATCCAGCGTGGGGCGGGGCACCGTACCGGAAGGCACCAATATAATACTCAAAATTATCCGGGTTGAGACCCTTAAACTTGAGTCTCTCCTTTAATAACTCAGGTAAGTGTATTCTCATCGTGCCACTGCTTATCTCTATACCACTGTAAAGGCAGTCGAAAGCCCTGACTATCCTCCTACCAATGTCTGGATTATCGGGGTAAGTCCCCTCAAGGTACTTGACATCTTCCTCTACCTCAACGTTATATGGCATAGCATAGAATGCCTTCTGCTCCCCGGGCCAGTCCTTCATAAAGAAGGCTTCTTGACCTACAAGCTCAGTAAGTAGCTTTTCCTGGGTTTTCGTGAAGTCATCCCCCCAGAGGATTGTCTCTCCCTCATTCTGTAGCATCTGGATAGCTTCCGTGTAAGTCACCCTTTTCAAAGGCAGTTCGGGTATCTCAATATCTCTATCGAGCATCTCAAGTTCCTCGGGCGTCTTCTCCTTGGCTTCCTTGAGCATGTTGACCAGAACCTTCTCTAGAACAGACATCACGTCCTCATCGTTGGCGAATGCCTGCTCAATATCCATCTGGCGAACCTCGTTGAGATGTGTTGGAGTGTTAAATTTCTCAGCTCTCCAGATAGGTGTAATAGTAAATACCTTCTCGAAGCTCATGGCACACATTTGCTTGTACAGTTGCGGGCTCTGAGCTAGGTACGCCTGCCTCTCAAAGTAGGGTATGGCAAAGAGGTCTGCACCCCCTTCTGAGGCGGATCCGATAATGCAAGGGGGTTGGAATTCCATGTAGTCGTGTTCAGTTAGCCAGCTTCTAAACCCTGTCACCAAGGCGTTCTGAACCCGGAATATTGCATTCGTTGTTGGGGCGCGGAAATCTAGGAACCTCCAATTAAGGCGGGTATCGAGCTCGCTTTTCTTGTTCTCAAGGATATCAACAGGTAATGGCTGCTCACTTCGATTTATTACCTCAATTGCATCAGGGATGAACTCCAATCCGGCGTTGGCGATTTTACTTTGCACTGCCTCCCCTGTTACTTTTATTACGTCCTCCCTGTTTAGGTTGAGCTCAAACATCTGAGGAGATTCAGGTTTCACTACTATCTGGATTTCCCCGGTCATATCTCTGAGGACTATAAATCTGATATTTTTCAAGTCACGTGTTCTTGTTACCCAGCCTGCGAGGTTTACCTTTTCCTCCAACTTGGATTCCAAGTCCGAAATATAGGTGCGGTCGAACATATCCTAGACTCCACTGTTTTACGAGGCTAGAATAAAGTAGGGTATAAAAAGTTTGGCGGTTAGTAGGTATACTCTACCCTGAGATCCATATTGCGTACCTTTTTGGCTACGGTGGTTAATGCATCGATCCTCTTCTTGCTGAGGCGCCTTGTACCGCGTCCCTGAAGTACTACTCTGGTCTCAGTTGTGCCATCTGGCAGCCAGATGATGTTTATGGTTACTATGTGTTGGTTTACAAATAGATCCTCAAGGAACTGTCTATCCTTAGTTCCACTCTCGAGGACCAGCACGCGCTTACTGAACTCGTCCCCTAGTTCACGCATAAGCTTGGGAGCGTTGTTAAACTTTGAACTGTCCCCCTTGCCAACAACTAGGACTAGGAAACCCCCTGCATCCAAGACATTATCTAGTCTCGCTTTCTGCAGGAACTGAAACTCGTTCTCCAGTTCCAGTAACTTCTTGGCTACTCCCATGTAATCGTCGCTAACTTCACCAGACTCTACTTTAGTTTGGCACTTTGAGCATAGCATTCCGCTCTTCAGACAGAACTCGCATAGTTGTAATTGCAAATTGATAGATCCTCCGGCGCGTCGGAGGGGTCACATGGATTTACTTCACGCTTTAGCCTTGACGTGGATGTCAATGGTGCTAACATTGGTAGGCCCATCTCCCCCTGTGATGCTTTCAGTGCCAATCTTGATATTAGCGACATCAGCATCTGGCAAATACCTGTTTCTAAGGACCTCAACTACGTCAACCGCGCGGCTGATGTTGCGTCCCCTAGCCTTGATGACTACCTCGTTGTGTCCGCTTTTAATTAGCGTCATACAGGCAAGCACGTAGTTATTAACGGGCTTCTTTCCAATGAAAACGATATTAGATTTCTCCATCTTGACTCCTCTATGGATAGTTTACGCTGGTGTGCTACATAAGAAAAGTAAAGGGTTAAAAGGATTTCTTTTCAGACGCAAAAATATGGAATTTTTATATTACAAATTAATAAAAAAGGAAAGAGAGGTTCTTAACCTATCTTTTGAGTACACGACCAGGGGTTGCCTCTGAATGCTTACCTTTCTCAACTACAGGAACACCGTTAACGAAGACGTACTCTATGCCCTCTGGGTACTTCCTTGGTTCTATCTCGTCAGCCTCGACCTTTAATCCAGGGAGATCCATTAGGACGATGTCAGCGTAGCTTCCTTTGCTTATTGTTCCCCTTCCCTCTAGGTTGTGGACCTTAGCTGCCATTGTGCTTGTCTTCTGCACGGCCTCCTCCAACGTGAATGTTTCCTGCTCCTTCACATATTTATTGAAGAATATTGGAAACGCAGCGAAGCTGTTAATTCCTGGCAAGCTGTACGGAGGATTCTTGGCCTGGTATTTGTCATCGCTGACCATTGTGTCCAGCCCAACCATTCCCTTGGGATGTATATAGTACTGGTCATATGCTGGATTATAGGATAGCGTACCGGTTACCCCCCTAGTATGAGGATCCTTCACTATTATGTCACAGTATGTATCCCATGGGTCTTCTTCCCACATCTCAGCAATCTCAGCTACTGTTTTACCATCTATACCCTCTACCTCGCTCTTCGTCACTATGAGGTTCTCGGCCCATCTGGGGTTTGTGTTGGGGTTATAGGCTACGCGGATAAACCATTTTCCGCTTTTTATCGCGTCGTAAACCTCCTCACGGAAATCTGGTACATCTAGCCACTCGCCCAGAGCTTCTCTTCCTCCTAGTTCTCTCAGCCAAGGTTCCAGCAATCCACATAGATAGGGCATTACGCTGAATCCCCCTGTTACTAGGAAGGGAATAGCGTCCCATGTAATGTCAAGATCCTCATCACTTTTTTCCAGTATCTTATTGATGGTTATCCTTAGGTTAGCTTCCTCCAGTTCCGGTGGTGGTGTAGGTTGTATATTCCAGCCAGTTGATAGGTGGGCATAGTGTAGTCGTACGCCGGTTTTCTCGTGAACATCGACACATTCGAGAAGTGCAGTGATCTTCTCGTTTGGGGTATGTCCTGCGGCTATTCCCCTTCTTCTTCCAGTCCTTCTCCAGTGGGGGCAGTAGACCCCGTTGTATTCTTTTAGCTTTGAGACTGCTTCTACTATCTCACTATGTTCTGCGAAAACGTCTGGGTCATAGTCGAGTCCAGTGCTCATCCCGATGCATCCATCTCTCATAGCCTCATGGATTAGCTCGTGCATCTCATCTCTCTCGCTCTTCTCGCTTTTTCTCTTATAGTCAAGTCCCATAACCTTGGTCCTTATGGTACCGTGGCCAACCAGGGGTGCGTAGTTGATACTGATACCGGTCTCTTCGACCTTTTTGAAATAATCACCCATGGTATCCCACTCTAGTTTCCAGCCGAAAATCTGGTCCATCCACTCGTTCACTGTCTCGAGGGGATAGTAAGGCTGGCGAGGATAGTACTTGTAGGGGTCTAATTCAACGAGATGATCTCTTAACAACCAAGGGATTCTAACATGTTCCCCCAATGGGGCGGGACTTCCTCCACACTGTCCTCCCACGAATGTGGTGATTCCCTGCATCACGTGGCTCTGGGTCTTGGGATACCACAGCAAAGCCCAGTCGGCGTGGCTGTGGGCGTCGATGAAGCCGGGGAGTGCTGTCAATCCCTTCCCATCTATCTCCTTGACGGCATCTCCTTTCACGTCCCCGGTCTCGGCGACCTTGTCGCCTTTTACAGCGAGGTTTCCATCATAGGCTTTCTTTCCTGTTCCTTCTACGATTTTCAGGTTCTTTATCAGGTAATCGTATTCCATAGAAATCTAGGGTGATATACGGGGAAGGGGGATATAATTCTTGCAGTTATCTCAGCCTTGTCCTATCGTTCTTCCAAGGGTCAGCGGTGTTACTGTATATTCCTCGCTCCCAGTAACCAAGCTTGTCTCTCGTATCAAATATTATCTTCTTTAGCCACATGGGAGATTTGTACGCGTATTTATGTGGAACAATGAGTCTCATGGGCCCTCCAAGGGGCTGGTGTAGGTCCTCGTCGTTTAACCTGTGGGCTAGGATGATATCCTCGCCGGTCAGCTCGTCTATGGGGAGGCTGGTGGAGTAACCGTCATAACATTCCAGAATGACATATCTGGCTTTACTTGTCGGCTTTACCCTAGACATTATCTCTTTGAAAAGGACTCCCTCCCACTTCTGGTCCTTTACGCTCCAAGTTTCAACACAGTGAAAATCGCTTACTGATGTAGTCTGGGGTAACTGCATGAAGCCTTCCCAGTCCATAGTAAGCGGCTTCTCAACCTCGCCCTCTATTTCCAGGCTCCATTCGTCCTTCGATATATCAGGGAGGGTAGGAACGATGCCCGGGTGCTCGGTACCCCATCCTAGGATATGATCTATCCATCTCTGCCGTGGGGGTAGTCTTGTTTTATCTTCGTCTTTTTTCCTTCTCCAGAACAAGCTCATCAAGAAAGCATCTAATCGAGGTAAGATAAAGTCTTGCACTTTTTATTTGCCCTAGAGTACTTTCATCCATGGACAAGAAGGAAAGAGCTGAAGAGGTACTGAAAAGATTAAAGTCGGAATACAACAACGTCGATGGCACAACGCTAAATTTTGAGACCCCCATGGATCTTCTAGTGGCCACGATTCTTTCCGCTCAAAGCACAGATGAGCAGATAAACAAAATAACCGAAGACCTCTTCGAGAAGTATCAGACTCCCGAGGACTACGCAATTGCCCCAGATCAAGAACTGCAGGAGGACATCAGGTCGAGCGGCTTCTTCAGGCGTAAGACTGACTGGATTAAGGCAGCGGCCCAGAAGATCGTTGAAGATTACGGTGGCGAGGTACCCGACAACATGGAAGATCTGGTCAGCTTGAAGGGAGTTGCGAGGAAAACGGCGAATATCATCCTGCAGAACGCATTCGATAAGGTGGTTGGTATAGCGGTTGATACCCATGTCGACAGGTTGAGCCACAGGCTCGGATTCACTGAGGAGAAAAATATCGATAAGATTGAGAGAGATCTCATGGAGATATTCCCAAAGGAGGACTGGATGCCAGTAAACTACTTACTAATCGAGCATGGTAGAGCGATCTGTAACGCGAAAAAGCCCTCCTGTAGTAAATGTGTACTAAGCGACATATGCCCCAGCGCATTCACATTCAATCACAACAGAGACAAGAAGTAATTATGTGGTTAGGAGGTGCGATAATTCAAGTAGCTTTTAACAAATTCTACAAGGTTTACAACCAAGTTATTGTGTTTTTTCATCACGATTTTTACAGTAACAGCCACATTGTTATGACTTATTGGTGTGAGTGGGTTGTTTTCTAGTTCCTTTTATGTAAATATGTTATATTTTACTTTCCCAGTCCTCCCCCTGGGTGGGTTTTTAACTAATCTCTTGGTCACATTTCAATTCTAATTGTTCTTAGAAGCCGTTTAACCTTAAATTATTAGATTCAGACAGTCTCTCAATAATTCATGTATCATTACTACCTAGTTTTAGCCCTTTTTTCTCTAAGCACTTGAAGTGACTATCATTTGTTATAAGTTCACACTGGTTAGCTAGGGCGGTGGCGGCTATAAGAAGATCTGCATCAGGGATAAGTAATCCTTCTTTTTTTAGAATTGTATAGATGCTGCAGTACTCTAATATTATCTCGTTGGATATTGTTTCAACGTGGTAAAGTTCTTCTAAGCTCGATTTAAGTTTGCGTCTCTTTTCTTCGGTTATGCCTCTCAACAGTTCTATCAGTGTGAGGACGGATATTTTTCCCGGGAAGGGTTGTCTGTTTTGAAGTTGATCTATTATTATGTTTGTATCGTAAAGCTTCATTGGATTTTGAATTCCTCCCTGAACTTGGATGATGATTTTCTCATGTTCTCGAAATCTTCTTCGTTTAGTACTTCAGAGATTTTTTTTATTGCTCTATTTCTTCGTTCTTCTTCTGCCTTCCGGTAGAGTTCTAGGAGGTACTCCCCCCATTCTCTGTCACCCTTATTTTCTTCGAGTTTTTGTTTTACTTCCTCTGGGACAGATATCGTAGAGTATTTACTCATAGTTATATAATTATAAGGTAATGTAGTTAAGGTTTTCCGAGACTCTGTCTTTAGAAATTGGGTTACTATTAAGTCAGTGTCTAGGGTAGGTTTTTTCGATTGTAATATTAACTTTCTGAAAGAACACAAAAATATAGCCCTAAGAGAATTCATTAACAGCCAAAAGGATGTCCAGGCAGCAAAGTTCAGCCTATTAGAGATAGCTCCGATAGACATTCCCTTACAAGCTACTCGATATTCTAATTCAGTATACTGGAGATGGAGAACAAAGTCTTGACACGATTAGACCAGTGAGACAATGAACCTATTTAATTTGCCTTGCTTATGAAGTTCTGAGGAAGGTATGGGTTTGAAAGATAAGATGCCTTATTTATTGGCTGCAACTGTTGTGTTATTTTCTATACTGGTAGCTATCGCCTATTCTAATGGTTTTAGCTCATTTTCCGGCTTCCTGATGAGGGTTTTTGCGCTATGGGGTTATACATCAATGAGTATCGCTACCATATCCACTCCCTTTATACGGGAGATACGAGAGTACTTTGGAGTAGTTTTCCTAAAGCTTCACCACGCCTTCGCCGCCTTTGGACTGGTTTTCATCAGTCTTCACCCCATTACACTAGCTATTAGAACCTCAAATCTGATGATATTTATACCCAGTTTCGGATCATGGTACAGTTTCTGGTCACTCGCAGGCAGGCCCGCACTTATAATTATTTATGTAGCCGTGGCGGGGTTCTACCTCAGGAGAAGGATTCCGGATTACTGGAGGCAGGTTCATGCCCTGATGTATTTTGCGCTATTTTTCGGAATCGTACATGGGAACCTGATAGGAACAGATTTTAACCACCCGGTTATAAGCGTCTTTTTCAACCTCTTATTCCTTATCTCCATATCCGCATATATACTAAAACGTAGAAAGTGATCGATTGAACTCTACACCTGAATAGGATAACTCACTTGTTTGGAAAAGTTGGAAATGTATATATTTCTAGAAAAACCATAGTTTTTCGTGAGTGTTAGTATAAAAGATATCGACGAGAACGCGTACAGAAACCTCAAAGCTGAGGCTATAAGGCATGATATGAAGATAGGAGAAGCCGCGAGTGAGGCTTTCAGGTTATGGGTTGCATCAAAAAGGCAGAGCCGTATAAGGGATGAAGAGCTTATGCGAAGAGCTGCGGAGGTAATGGATAACTTGAGGGAAAAATCAGAGGTATCATGGTCGGGTGTCGAGGAGATCAGAAAATGGCGAGACCGACGGAAGCTGTAATAGACGCCTCCACAGCCATTAAATGGATATCCGAGGAAGAGGGAACAGAGGATTCCCTTAGGCTAAGAGATGAGCATATAAGAGGTAGAACGGTTCTTTCATCCCCCGACCTGATAATATATGAGATGGCTAACGCTCTCCGATACAAACCTGATTTTAATGAAGTAAAAGTAGCTCAGGCAATCAACAGCATAATTGATCTTCAGATAGACCTTATCAATCCCGGTAAGGAGCTGATCCAGCGATCTCTTCAAAACGCCTATGCGTATGATATAACACTCTATGACTCCTGTTACCTATCACTAGCAGAACTGCTGGGAATAAAAGTCATCACATCCGATAGAAAGTTTTACCGGAAAGCCAGATCTTCACAGATTATTGAACTAATCTAAGAGACATTCCTTTACTAGTGATTAAGATGTCTTCCTATATGCGACATATATGTCTGCCTCAAGCATAGTATCGTTCTTGAAGAAATGATGAGTAAAGTAAACATTACCATGCACATCTAGTGATGGTTCACCTGCCAGGGGGAAGAACATCCGCTCTGGCTCAGTCCACTCACCTTCAACGTTCTTCGTCCGCCAGATCCCGTAGTCCTTTGAGAACCATAACTCATTCTCATCTATGGATAAGCAAGGCCAACCCTCATTTCCCTCGGTGTTCACGACCTCCAAGTTAACAGGTTCTCCCCACTCATCACCAGTTTTATCTGAGAACCAGATGTCGTACATTCCTTCTCCTCCCTCTCTTGTACTATGAAAGTATAGCCTTTTACCATCAGCGGAGATATAGAGTTCTCCTACTTCGTGTTCCTCCGTCTTCAGCTCCTCGTCGACGTTTAACCAGTTAGTCCAGGTATCTCCGATTTTCTCTGCTTTGAACCAGTGTAGCCCCGTGTAACCTTCCCTGGCGGAGCAGAAGTACATCTCATCTCCATTGATGTACTGGCAGCCATCCATTGCTAGTTTACCTGGATCCTGGAGAATTATCCTCTCAGGTTCTTCCCAAGAGTCACTGTTCTTTTTGGAACGATAGATACCCGTGACCTTATCTTTAATCTGCTCCTCGACTGGGATTCTTACGTCTGGAGTGAAGAAGAAGTACAATGTCTCGCCGTCAGGAAGTACGAAGGCTGAATCCTCACCTCCGGCAGTATTGACTAGTCCAGTTACTGGCACTGGATCGTAGTATTCCGGGGACTCTGATAGTGGAGGATTGAGATCATTTCCAGGGAGTATCTTCACCGAGTCTGCGGGTATCTTAGAGTGTCTACTTGGAGGTGTGAACTCCTGCTTGTTATTGAACAAATGTGTGCCAACTGAGATGAGGATGACAGTAACAATCAGAAAGATAATGAGTTTAATTAGTCGCATGGTAGTTATCTCCTTTAGCAAATTAATAATTGTAAAATTGATGTTAAAAATTGTTTCTTGTCTGAGGACAACACACGCCAGCGACGACGTACGGAGGACGTAATCTAGAGTTTGCTCATCTCCGGATTCGATGCCCTCTACTGTAGACTGGATGTCCACAAGAATCGGCCTACGTTAGATAATCAACATATTCAGTGTAACTCAAACAAAAGAAAAGAGTAAGAATCGAGTTGATATAACTTGAAATTCAAGCACGGGAATTATTACTAGATTTTAACGTTCTGCCCTAGATTCTTTGAAGCATCCAAGTAGGGCTAAAAGTTATTTCTGTGTACTCATATGAATATGTGTGACGTCCAAGAATATTTCAATAACTGAAGATGTGTATGAGATGCTTTTACGGCTTAAACTAGAGGATGAGAGTTTCAGTGATGCGATTCGTAGGCTCGCTAGAAGAGGTAGGCTTAGCGAATGTGTTGGTCTCTGGAGGGATATGAGTGATGAGGAGTTTGAAGCTGTCCGTTGCAGTGCTTTGAAAGCTCGTGGGTTGTTTAATGAGTCAATGAGGCGTCGAGTTGAAACTTCTTGATACTTGTTTTCTGATAGATCTTCTTAGAGGAAGCTGCGGCTGTACGGTATTCTGAGGGTCTTAATGGTGGCGCTACAACTGCTGTTAATGCTTACGAGTTGTTCTTCGGAATCAAGTATGGTTCCAGGAATAAAGAAAGCAGGCTTTTTGAGGCTGAGTCTCTATTAGAACGATTGGAGGTCTTACCTCTAGACTATGAATCTTCTAGGTCAGCTGCAGGGTTAATGAGTGATTTGTACCGAAAAGGTGAGCCTGTGGATGCGTTTGATGTTTTCATTGTTTCAATCGGATTAGAACATGGGTGTAATACTGTTGTCACAAGGAATAGAAAACATTTTGAACGTTTCCAACAAATTACAGTGGAAATTTATTGATTGTTTCCATAGGCTCTAATAATTCATATTATAAGGTAGAACAGCCGGATACCAAAAATATCGCCGCGAGGAGAAGGAGGAGGATTTCAGGTATACGGTTAAGCACGAGGACCCAACTGGGCTCTACTATTTTAAAGCGAGGAAATATGAGTCAACGACATGGAGATTCATAACTCGAAATACAGTATTCTTTAAACTAGTAGACCCAGAAACCCTTTGCAAGTACATATATTGTAGAAATAACCCGCATAAGTATATTGACCCCGATGAAAGGCTCATCATAGCAACGTTAACTGGAAAAACAAGTAGAAATTTCTTTAACAAGATATTAACTTAGTAGAAGTCAATATAGAATAGTAAAATACTATCGATGTGAGAAAAACAGAAATAGACCAGTTTAAATTGTTTTTATTTCTTGTATATTTCTTTGTAGATTTTCGCTTTGCTAAGTGTCCTTTCATGTTCCTTGTTCATATAGGCGTGCTCTGCCTCTCTGCATTCTCGAACTGCCTTGGCAGGTACCCCTAGTACGAGTTGATTAG
>WJIV01000169.1 GCA_014730055.1 Candidatus Bathyarchaeota archaeon | reverse complement strand
GCTTAGACTAGATAGGTAAGAGTAACAATTCTGAGTTGATATGCGAACACTACAAGTAGGCATACTGATCTTTAATTTTAAATGCCTGTAATGTTGTTTTTGTGGTTATGGTATCTTTCAACTATGAAGACTACGTTGAAACGTTGGAAAAGTTCGTGGACTTGATGCCCAGGCTATATGACCAGCTAAATGAGCTTGATACTGATGACCTGGTAGTGATGAAGAAATATTTTGAGTATCAGTCCAAGTTGAACCAGAGGATGAGTAAACAAGTAAACGCGGTACTACTCAAAAAGACAAGTGAAGAGTTCATAAAAAATGTTGCACCAGACACTCCAAGCAAGTCCAAATAGGAAAACTAGGTCTTATTTTTCAACGCAAAAATAAGACAATGTATGTTTTAGGATACAGAGGCCTGAAACACCGTATTATTATATATGGTTACTAGTTCATCACCATAAATAGTTTAGATTAAATAGAGTGTTTCACACCATGTAAACGTCTGGACGGTTGAGCCTCGTGAAATTATCGCAAGCCTATTCTATGTCCGAGGCAGCACCTCTAACCGCCCAGACAATCCTGAAACGTGAAGCTACTTAATTTCTTAAATATTCAAAATACAGATACAAAGAGCCTGAACGGTAGCCCATGGACACTTATCACATCAGCTACACTAATTTCCATCGGCAATTTCTACCAGGCCGTTTAGGTAACAACTTTATCAGAATTAAACCTTGCTAAAAGAAAACAATATTGCCTTAACCCCTTAATTAACGCTTAAATACTTAACCGTTTATCATCCATATGGAGGATAAAATGAGCAGAAGAGATATACCCGCAAGATTCGCACTAGAAAAAGAGTCCATGGAGAAAATGCTAAAGATCCCACCATGGTTCGACCCCGTACCATGGATATTCAGAGTAAAAGAAGAACTGGAGATCCCCCTAGCAAGAGCCGAACTACAGTACCGAATCGAAGAGGCAAGAATCCGAATCCAGATGTATGAGAGATTGGAGAAAGAACTAGCCAGGAATTTCTAGTGACTTCCTTTGCGAGAGAATGCTATATTCATCGCATACCAGGACCAGGAAAACCTGGGCGTAGGATACCTAGCATCCTACTTAAAATCCAAAGGATACAGCTCCAAGATCATAGACTGGAAAAAAGACCCCGAATTTATTTATAACCAAATTCTAGAGGCTAACCCAGTTCTAGTTGGATTCTCACTCATATTCCAGTACGACTTCAATAAACTATGTAGATTATCTAACTACCTCAGAGAAAAAGGAATCACACAACATTTCACAGTAGGTGGACACTACCCCAGCCTCAGATATAAGACAGTGCTAGATAACGCAGGATCCATAGACAGTGTGGTGAGGTTTGAGGGTGAATTAACCCTACATGACCTGGTGAAGACCCTGCATGAGGGCGGTAACTGGAGAACCATACCCGGAATAGCGTACACTGAAAACGGTGAAAGCCACTCTAACACGCTGAGACCACTAATAGAGGACCTGGATACACTGCCTTTCCCCGAGAGAAGCCACAGCCAGGAATACACATGTATGGAAGTAAAGTTCACATCCCTCCTGGGAAGCAGAGGCTGCTACAGGAACTGCAGCTTCTGCAGCATAAGGGCTTTCTACGGGGCCCCGCCGGGTCAGTTGAGGAGAACCCGATCCCCGGAGAACATCGTGGATGAGATGGAGGAACTATACAAAAAAGACGTAAAGATTTATCTGTTCCAGGATGATGACTTCTTCACACCAGGTCCTACTGGCCAAGACTGGGCGAGAGGGCTACATGATGAACTATTCGGCCGAGAGTTCTCCAGTGACATACTGTGGAAGATAAACTGCAGAGCCGATGAGGTTACGGAAGACTTTTTCAAACGGCTTCGGGAAGTGGGGCTTTACATGGTTTACCTTGGGATAGAGTCAGGGTCTGATGAGGGCCTTAAGCTGATGAATAAGCAGCTGAAGGTCAGAGATAACCTGAAGGCGGTGGAGACGTTGAAGAAACTAGGTATGACGTACGACTTTGGGTTCATGCTTTTTGACCCATTGAGTAGCTTCAGGAGCCTTCGGGAGAACATCGGTTTTCTGAGAACTATTTGTGAGGATGGTAGCGCGCCTGTTACTTTCTGTAAGATGCTTCCATATGCCGGTACCCCCATAGAGGCGCTGCTGGTAGAAGAGGGGAGACTTGTTGGTGGGATAACTAATCCGGATTACATGTTTCTATCGCCCATGGTTGATGGGTACTATGACTATGTAACACAGGCTTTTAACGAATATATGGGACCTGGGGGGTTATCGCAGGTCCTTAGATGGCATATTAACGAGTTGAATGTCATTGAAAAGTTCTACCGTGAGCCCAAGGGGTTCGGTGAGTACCGGGAGGGTTTTAGGAGGATAGTAAGTGGCTCGAACATGGCAGCTTTGGATGCTCTTGAGTCTGGTTTGAAAGTTTTTGAAGAGGGTAGACTCGATTATGGTAGGCTTAGGGATATTCAGTTAGGCCTTGTAGGGAAACACCGGGATTTAAGGTCCAGTCTTAGAGAAGAAATGAGTACCCTACACAACTTTAATCAATAAACTAACAGTTTTTTCTTGATTAATTTGAGTTGGCTCCAGTCGATTAGCAGAGTCAATAAGATCTAAGATGAGGGGATAAGTGCTGAGGAATGTATCTGCATTATTCTGCGGTTAAGATGCGCGCCAGTCCGTTGCTAAATTACATGTTTAAATCAACTCCTAGCACCAGAACGAACCTTATGCGGCCTACCCAACCGATGAGCAGCCACAGCAACCAACAAGACCACGATAACGCAGAGAAGAACATGAATTAACACATTCCTCAACCCTCTCACCTTAAGACCATCCAAACCAACCAGGTCAAGCCTCGAGTTCACCCTCTCCACAATAGCCCGACCCAAACCATACAGACGCCATGCATGCATCCAGATCGTATTTGTAGTCGTTCCACAGGGATAGTGAAGCACGCAAGCATGCATAGTTGGTTTTTTATATGTCAAGGACTGCATCCATAAGGATCACAGCAGGGTACCTCACATGCCCAACACTAAGGTTACAATTATCCCACTTTATGGTAAATTTATTTTAAAAAGAATCTTAGAACTTGTTTGTTAATATAAAAAATGGGAAGGTTTTGAGGTTATTTTCTCAGATATATTATTGCTACACCAAGAGCTAAACCAAGTATGAAAGCCACCAACGCTACTGCCCGCCAAGAGCCAAGAGGCACCATAGGCATATCCATATCGTCTTGCTCCCTCAACTGTGCCTCAAGCGTAACTACCTCATTCTCAAGACTCGTTACCTCAGACTCCAAGCCAGACACCTGTACCTCAAGCTCCTCTATCCTACTCATAAAACTCATAGTATCACGAGAAACCAGAGCCAATCCAGAAGGCAGAGCAGCATCAACAGCCACCAAGTCATAGTTAGTATGATCCAATGCATCCTCTGGAATATCACCAATAAGAGGCTTAACGCTGAAAGGACCATCACCCGTAGGATCAACACCCATCAAATCAGGCTCAACAGATATAACAGCCTTACTCATACCATCTCCAAGATCGAGTGGGAAGGATACACCCATAGGTGGATCCAGTAAAAAGTCCTCACCAGGAAACGGTGGGTAATTCATAGAAGCACTGTACCCATTAAACAGGTCAAAGTCAGCGACGTCACTGAACCTGCCAGATGATATGGGAGTACCTTCATGGACAACCCAGCCCTCGTAGACCCATCCAGAAGGTAGTTCAGGTAAGAATAGTCCCTGTGAAGGTGGCTCTGGGAGTTCCAGGAACCATATGCCGCTATTCTCGTCAGTCATGGCACCATTAGAAGGTGTGGCAAGAATGTACGTGCCACTGATCATATCAAAGTCCACCGGAAAGCTTAACTTGGCAGATTGATCGGTTAATTGTCCACTTAACAGTATAATTCCGCTGGGGTCGTCATCTATATCGCCCTCCGGCTCTATAGTTATCGCTATTGAGTCTGCCATCGATATATCCATGTCCACTGTGAAGCTCATTGTCGAGCTCCCCATCATTCCCATCATCATGTCATCTGCCGAGAATTTGCCGAAACTAGTCTTCTGTTCACCCGTAATGATCCATCCTTCAAGATGGGCAGGTGAGACATCATTGACGTTGTCAAGTGTAATGGTTACCGTATGGGATTCCTGAGCATAAACAGGGGCTATGGAAAAAGCCATTGCAAGTATCACCAGTAAAAGATTTTTTTTCTTCATTTTGCTCAAAAATAACGGTTTGATCATTACTTATATACGCCATCGAACAAGCATGGAAGATTGATAGTACAAACATTAGATCAGTAAAGTAATATTGGTAAACTATATTG
>WJIV01000168.1 GCA_014730055.1 Candidatus Bathyarchaeota archaeon | reverse complement strand
TCGTAGAGAAGATTATGTAGTTTTTCTTTTATTGCACTGAAGCTGCCTGTCTGGACCTCGATTAGAGTATCGTTTCTTAAGACATCAATTATGTAGTCGTCCACAGCAGCCTCCACAGGATACTTATCCTCAGAATATATATCCTTGAGCTGTTCATGGAGGCTCTGTTCTGTCATGAGATTCACATGGTATTAATAGAATATAATTCCTCAGGGTAAGTTATTATTAGGGCTCTACTAACTTCTAATTGAGAGAAATGTCCAACCTTCAGGCAGAGCCCAGCAGTAGAAGTATCTGGAGTGGCAGGATAAGTATAGGCCTTGTTAATGTCCCTGTCAAGCTCTACACCATGATCAAAGATCACAGTTTCAGTTTCAAGTACGTCAGAGAGGATGATGGCTGCCCACTGAAGTACCAGCGTGTATGCTCCTATGACAACGAGGTAGTTCCATGGAGCGATGTTGCCAGAGGCGTTGAGGTCCGTAAGGGAGAATACGTGATTTTCAGCAAAGAGGAGTTGGACGCATTGAAGCCCGAATCCAGTAAGAAGATAAACATCGACAAGTT
Source organism: Candidatus Bathyarchaeota archaeon (assembly GCA_014730055.1). Next base: position 5,790 of record WJIV01000168.1, on the reverse strand, counting down.
TGTTCCAATAGAGCAGGTTGATAGGATCTTCTTCGATAAGAGCTACATCATGGCCCCAGACGAGGCACCAGATAGCTACGGTCTGCTGCTCAAGGCCTTTCAGGAAAAAAACTTGGCGGGTGTAGGAAAGTTCACCATGCGCACTCGAGAGTACCCGGTTGTTATTTACGCATACAGGGAGGCATTGATATTGACCACTCTGAAGTATGCTGATGAGGTAGTGGACCCTCAGGCTGTTGAGGATATTGGTAAGGCCCAAGAACCCAGTGGAGAGGAACTGGAGCTCGCTCTGAAGATCATTGAGAATCTGAAGGGCGACTTCGATCTCACTGAATATAAGGATGACTACCGGCAGAGAGTCGAGGAGCTTGTTGAGAAGAAGATGAAGGGTGAGACAATTAAGGTGGAGGAGCCTGAGACCGAGGAGGTCAGGGAGCTAATGTCCGCTCTTCAGGAGACGCTCCAGCAGATCGAGAAAGAGCAATGAATTTTTATCAACCGATGCTGGCTAGGGTTGCTGAAAAACCCTTCAAGGACCCTGACTGGCTGTTCGAGGTCAAGTGGGACGGAATCAGAGCCATAGCCTATATCGGTGAGGAGTTCACGATCCGGAGCCGGAACGATAAAGAACTGAGCCAAAACTTTCCGGAGCTATATGAGTTAAAGGATCTTGTCACAAATGTGGTACTCGATGGCGAGATCATCGTCATGAAGGGTGGGACGGTTGACTTTCAGCTTGTAGCTCAGAGAAACCAGGTAGAAAACCAGAGAGACATTGGGTACTTGAGGGCCAAGAATCCGGCAACCTACATTGTTTTTGACATACTTGAGAAGGATGGGCAGAGCCTAATAGATAAACCCCTCTCAGATAGGTTGACAATACTTGAGGAGACCATGAAACCCGGAAAATATGTCATAAGAAGCCAGCCTGTAAAAGAGAACGGAATAGAATACTATGAAGCAGCTATTGAAAAGGGCCTAGAGGGAATAATGGCGAAGCGCTCCATGAGCCTTTATCAGCCTGGAGTTAGAAGCGGGGATTGGTTGAAGATCAAAGAAGTAAAGCAATGCGACTGTGTAGTATTTGGGTACACCCCCGGGGAGGGATCACGGTCAGGCACCTTCGGGTCTCTCCTATTGGGGTTATACGATAATGGGAATCCAATCTACGTTGGTAGGGTGGGGACAGGTTTTAGCGATGAAGACCTTGAGAGAATCAAGAGTACCCTTTTTGAACTTGAGGTCGCTGAGAAATGGTTTGATGAGCCAGATATTCCGGAAGGATCGACTTGGGTAAAGCCAAGATTGGTTGCGAAGATAGGATACCAAAATTTTACGAGGGATGGAAGACTTAGGGCACCAAGATTTCAGGGCTTCAGAAATGATAAGCCTCCAGAACTCTGTTCAATTAATCAAGTAAAGGCACAGAGCCTCGATGAGTATTATCGTAAAAGGGACTTCTCAAGCACAGACGAGCCTATAGGTGGATACGGGAAAGGCGTAGGTAATAGCTTTGTTATTCAGAAACATGACGCTAGGAGGCTTCACTTTGATCTACGACTGGAAAGAGATGGTGTTCTAGTTAGTTGGGCAGTCCCGAAGGGGGTTCCGGAAGAATCAGGAGATAGAAGACTGGCCATTAGAACAGAGGATCACCCTATTGAGTACGGTGACTTTGAGGGCAGGATTCCTGAAGGTCAGTACGGTGCCGGGACTGTTGAAATTTGGGACAAGGGGTTTTACATCCCTGTAAGGTGGGAAAAGGATAAAGTGGAGTTCGCCCTCGCTGGGAAGCGTCTCAAAGCTAGATATGAGCTTGTTAAGCTTGAGAAAGAAGATGATGAGTGGCTTCTGTTTAAGAAAGAGTAAATGGTCTAATCACGGCTGATGCTATTATAAGCGAAGGTCCAATTATGAGGCCTGCCCATACAAAAAATCCAATTATCCCATATCCTATTAATGAGGCTATGAAAATCAAGTCCTTTCTTCTTCGCTCATTAATAGTTCTGCGGAGAACGTAATAACCTAATGCGAATTGCATTACAATAATTATTAGGGTAAGTATTGAGGTGCTAGAAAAGCCTGAATAAATTTGGGCATAAACCACTTGAACCAATTTCTCTACACTGGAGCCTATAAACAGAGACCCACCAGCAATGGCTAACCACATGTGTATTCCAATAATCTTCTCTCTGCTGTATATGAATCCGAAAACAGCTATGAAGGTCAAAAGTAGTGGACCAAATATGATAAATGGGCTCTGCATCTCCCAATTCCTTATCCTTATTAGATCCAGTGGAATGCGAATCCAATCTAAGAGTGTATACGTCTCTCTATTTCCTATCGCCAGACCGAATTTTCCCTTTTCTTCCGGCTCGTAGACAACTATGTAATAATCGGAGGATGTCTCAGCAATGTGCTCGTATTCAGATAAGTAATAATAGCTTGCAGGAGTGAATGGTTCAAATTCGGGCTCAGCCCTGAAGCTTGGTAGCCCCACTGATGCATACTCCGAAGTGCTCTCAATATAGCTAGGAATGTTTCCCTGCCCACTCAAATCAGGTCCTAAAACTATCAGCCTCGGTAGAAAATGTTCATCTTCCGCTACAGGAACAAAGAGACTCACTCTCAAAAGTTCTCCTTCATTAAGATGGAGTTTGTAGTACAGTGGATGCCTTGGCTCATGGATTTCCTCGTATAGTGTCCATGATTTGGTCGGATTTTCTATCTCTATTGCTGTTTCTAGACTATGATTATCCCCCTTAGGATTCAATGGAGTGTGTCCGATAACTGTAGGGACAAAAACCATGAAAACTAAAATTGCAAGTATTATTCCTTTTTTGTTAATTATTCTCATCTTTTAAACATAATAAATGGTCACGTATATATTGATAGAATGAAAGACGAACTCTACATAGGCTCCATGGGGTGGAGTTATGACTTCTGGAAGCTCTATCCCGAACATATTCCCAAAAGTGATTATCTCCAGGTCTACTCTCAAAACTTCAACAGCGTCGAGATAAACAGCAGCTTTTACCGAATCCCAAGTAGCGCCACCGTTAAGAACTGGGCAGAGCAAACACCCAAAAACTTCAAGTTTTCCACAAAGTTTCCCAGGAGCATAACCCATGTTAAAGATCTTAATTTTGAGGCAGGTAGACTTGAGGCATTTCTCAAAAATATGAATCATCTAGGATCGAAGCTTGGACCCTTTCTCATTCAGTTTCCCCCAAGGTTCGATGCTAAAAAAATAGCAAAATTAACCAAATTTTTGGAAAAACTCCCAGACAAATACGAATTCTCCATCGAGTTTCGGAATAAAAGCTGGTTAACTCCAGAGGCCTTTGAGAATCTAAGGGATTACAATGTCTCAATTGTTCAGGGAGGATACCTAGAAACCCAAGTTCATTTTACGGCTCTGGGAAACCTTGTTTATATCAGGCTTGAGGGTGACAGGGATGAAGTTAATGGAGATAGGGGTTTAGTTGAGGTTGATAAATACGAGGAACTCGATTTATGGGCGAAGCGAATTAAAGATTTTATGGAGAATGATCGAGAAGTGTATGTCTATATCAGCAAATATTACTCTGGCTATCCACCAAGTGACATAGAATATCTAAGCTCTAAAGTAAAAAAATTGTAGGAAATTATCTGGGTTCTTTACCCTTCACGACCTGGTTGTCAGGGTAGCTTGTCCACTCGGTGAAACTGCCTTCATACACCTTTACCTTGGGGTACCCAAGTAGATGTTTGAATATAGTGTACTCATTTGTTGCCTCTCTACCAGTACCGCAGCTACATATGATCAGCTTGTCTTTTGTGGCACCTACGACTTCGGCCATTTTCTTGATCTTTTCAGCGGGTTTCAGTAGCTTTGGGTTGCTCTGCATCAAGCTAGACCAAGGGAGATTCACTGCCCCGGGTATGTGTCCATTCTTAATCCATGGACCAGATTCACCTGTATACATGCTTAATGGTCTTGCATCCAGCAGACATGTATCATCGTGGTCTTTTACATCAAGGAACTGGTCGTAGGTTAGGAACATGTCCTTCTGAACGTCAGGAGTAAACTCCTTCTCCTCGACCTCAGGAAATTCTTGGCTAGTCTCTCTGCCCTCGTCCATCCACTTGTCAAGCCCACCGTCTAGTAGGTAAACCTCGCTGTGGTTGTATCGCATGAGGTTGTATGCCATGAAACACTGTTCTAGGCCATCTCCCCATTCCCTGAAACCGCCTTTAGCCGTGTATATGAGGACTGGGGTGTCGTTATCTATTCCGATCCTACCAAATAGGTATGATGCCTGTTTCGGTGGTATCATCTTTGCTGGTAGGCCGTTCTTTGGAGCTCTCATCAGTTTCTGGGCGAAGTAAACCGCGCCGGGTATGTGAGCCATAAAGTAATCGTGGACATCGGGCTGGGTGTCCATAATTACCCAGTCTTTGTCCATATTGTTCTCTAGCCATTCTGTTGATACCCATTTCTGCTTTCCTTCTCCGAAGGGTCTATCATCTGTCTTCATTTTCTTATCCTATTAATTCAAACTGAAGCATCACATATATACCTGAAAAGTTAGAGGAACAATGATAACCTATGGAGAAGCTAGGGGTCGGGTTCATTGGAGCTGGTTTTATCGCACGATTTATGGCCGAAAGCTGGAGAGGCGTAAGAGGGGCCGACATCGTCTCGATATACAATCATAACGAGGATCGTGGGCAGGAACTCGCAGCATATATTCAGGGACTTGGGATGAAAAAACCAAAGGTGTATGATAATATTTGGGCTATGCTCAGTGACCCAGAGGTTGATGTACCTTGGATAATGACTCCAAATTTCACTAGGGTTGAGACCGTAGAGGCTATAGTAGAGGAGTCTCTTCAAGGATCAAACGATTTTATCGGTGTAACATGCGAGAAACCTCTCGCTCGAAACGTCAAAGAAGCAGATCGCCTGATAGACTTGATAGGCAAGACCGAGTTGTTACACGGATACCTTGAGAACCAGGTTTACTCTCCCTCTATAATAAAGGCCAGGGATTCCGTTTGGAGACACGGTGCTAAAGGATCCGGTAGACCTTATCTAGCGAGATCATCTGAAGAACATGGAGGGCCACATAGCAGCTGGTTCTGGGACCCTACAAGGTCTGGAGGAGGTGTGCTACTCGACATGACCTGTCACAGTATAGAAGCGGGAAGGTATCTTCTCCAAGAACCGGGTAAAGACAAGAATTCACTCAGACCCTTAAGAGTACAGGGGGATATTTCTTGTCTTAAGTGGCGTCATGAACCATATGTCTCTCGTCTGAAGGAAAAATTCGGCGTTGACTACACATTGTCTCCTGCCGAGGACTATTCATCTGTCAAAATCGTTTACGAGGACGATGCTGGGGACCTAGCTCTTTCAGAGACCCGCACTAGTTGGTGCTACACCGGTCCAGGTTTAAGATTAAGCTTCGAGGTGCTCGGGCCTGAGTACTCAGTAAACATGAATAGCCTTAACACAGATCTAAGCGTCTTTTTTAGTCGAAATTTATCCGTTCCGCAGTCAGAGGAGTTCATCGAGAAGCAGGAGGCAGAGCAGGGGCTCATTCCAATTGTCTCTAATGAAGCAATCAGCTATGGGTATCAAGGCGAATGTCAGCACATGGTGGAGCGCTTTATGATGGATGAAAACCCTTCGGAGACATGGGATGATGGGTATCTCGTCGTTCAGTTGATGATGACTGCATATAAATCGGCTGAACAGGCGAGGACATTGGAATTCAATGAAAAATCTGTAAAGAACTTCATACC
>WJIV01000167.1 GCA_014730055.1 Candidatus Bathyarchaeota archaeon | reverse complement strand
CACAGTATGCTAGAGGACATCATGACTAAGATCGGTCTACCTGTTGGTGGTTCAATGCTACCCTTGGAGAAGATACCGGAAGCAGTTGAATTCGTTTCTGATAATCTACCAGCAATGACCTTGATAGCAGTATTCAGTCTACTAGCCATGTGGATTACTAGAAAAAACATCTAACCCAATCTTTTTTCAAACTACTGTTCAATAATTTCTTAGCTCAATAAATCCCCATTTTACTTCAATATCGTTTTAGTTAGATACAAAAGTGAGATAGCTTACGGGAGATATTTCCACATAGAGTGGGTCTTGAATCACCCACCACTTAGGAAATGGTAATAATGAATATTTTTAGAATATGATTTTATTTGCAAACCTTCAGATTAACTAACAACAATTATAGAATATTTTACCAGTAAAATCAAGATAAAATCCTCCATTTAATAATAGACGTGTACTATTTAATGAGGTTAATAGGATGACTAAATATTGATTTTATCAGGTTTTGTTCTATAACATTATATTATGGGGGAGGGGGGGTTGGTTTATTATTATTCCAAAGACCATTTCTTTTTTAATATTTGATTATTAAGTTCTAGATTGATGGAAATATAATATGACTTATAGTTAAATTCCATTAATTATTAAAATAGCTTAATGATAGTTTGATGTAAAGTGAGGAATATGCATGCATACCTAGTTTTTCACCAATTTTTGGCATAACGACTTTTATAGTGAGCCTTTTATAAATTTCATTTATATGAATATTAAGAAAGGATATTACATAATCACATCACTCTTGTTTTTACTTGTATTATCTGGATATATTAATCAACAACAAGATATTAATTCTGAAAAGTTTGAAAAATTAACAGAAAATTCAATTGAGATGAATGATACAAAAACTAAAACCCTCGTTGAAAAAGAAAACACTACGAAATTACCTACAATAATATATTCTGAAACTTCAACAAACACTGAAATATTAGCAGCAAAAGAAGTAAGAAGATATCTTTACTTGAGAACAAATGAAATCTTAACTCTCAAACAAGTTAAGTCATTACCAGAAACAGGAGATTTGATTCTAGTAGCTACAGACAACGATCCTATGGTAGATAGTTTAAGAAGTTTAATCAACCATAATACAAATCGAGAAGGATTTATTATAAAAACTGTTGAATCTGATGGACGTAACATTTTAATTATAACAGGCTATGATGCTACTTCAACACTTTATGCTGCTTATCGTTTTGCTGAACATCTTGGAATAGGGTTTGACCTTACTGGTGATGCAATCCCTGACAAAAAGATAGATTTGGATATTACTGGATTTGATGAAATGGCTGAACCTAGATTTAGAATAAGAGGAATCCATCCATTTCATAATATGATGTCTGGACCAGACAATTGGCACACTAGTGACTATATGGTAATCATGTCACAATTAGCTAAGATGGGGATGAACTTTATTGGGCTACATACTTATGGTGATGCTCCAGAAGGTGCTCATAATGAAGGAGATGGTCCTGATCCTCAAGTCTGGATAGGTCTAGAAGAAGATATAAATCCTGATGGTACAGTTAAATGGTCTTCACCAGCATACAATGCACATACTCATCGAGTCAAGAATAATGGTGAGATGAGAATATGGGGTTATGATACGTGGGACACAGATCAATTTAGTTCTGGAGCAAGCGAAGTATTTGCAACTAATGGTTGGGGTAATGATATGATGGGCTCTGTTATACCGAATCAGGATGATGATATTGATGGGTGGAACCAAATATATAATAGATATGGGAAATCGTTTAATAAATCATTCAGCTTTGGACGAGAACTAGGTGTCAAGACTGCAATTGGTCTTGAAATGACCCTAACAAAAGGAGAACATCCTATTATATCATATGAATTAAGAGCAAGATTAGATAATCCAACAAGTGATGAAACAATAAAAAATATTTACAAAGGTGTTTTCACGAGAATTAAAAGGACTCATCCTCTTGATTATTTTTGGTTATGGACAGATGAGAATGACGAAGTTACTGAAGAAGACGCCATCAGTGAAGTTCCATTAGCAATTCAGGCCTACAATGAAATTGGAGGAGCTGATTTTGAAATAGCCTTTGCAGGTTGGACTACTCCTTCCTTTTTGGAGAGTATTTCACCTGATTCTGCTTTTTCAGGTTATTGTTCAGACGGTTATTGTGACGGATTTGAAGAATTAAAAACATCAAAGAAATGGCCTATCACATGGGGAGAAGAGGATTGGGGAGTTATTCAACCGCAAACTGAAGTTCTACATACAGTACAGCATGCAAAAGCTGCTAGAGATTTAGACAGTGAAGGATATCTTATCCAAATATGGGGTTCTCGAGCGCCTAGCAAAGAGATTAATACTATGCGTCTTATGCATTGGGCATATGGAACCACTGGTTCTCCAGTAGACAAAGGTTTTGCCTCAAATGATGATTCAATAGTATATTCTGCTTATCTTGATTGGAGTACAAAACAATTTGGTCATGAAGTTGCACAACAAATTACAGATATTCTTGCACCACTAGACCTTGCCTATTATGGGCGTTATGATAACGGAGGTCTTCCCACACCTACATTTTGGGCATCTGAATCAAGCGATTGGGCCGTTGAAGTTGAAGAAGCAGATGAGGATAGTGAAAATCTTGATGAAAGCTGCTACGAGCACTGTGAAGAACAATGTGGAGATGATGACGACTGCTATGATGATTGTGAGGAATCCTGCGAGAGTTCTGATTTTGAAGATGAAGAAGAAATAGAAGAAGAAAATGGTGAATGGGACGTAGATGAAGCTCCTGGAGCAATTATGGCAAATGATGCAAGCTGGTCAACTGAAAAGAACAAGTATGCTTTTGTAGACCAGTTGGAGGATTTACGCTCAGAAGTAGTTGGAGTAGGTAACCTTGAAAGATATGATTATCTATTAAAGTCAATGCAAGCTCTTCGTCTTTATGGTGAGTATGGGACTGTCAGAGGTGCCTTTGAGGCAGCAATGAAAAATAATGATTATTCAACAGCACTAAAGCATAGAAAAAATATGGCAAGATTGTTTGAAAAAATAGTAACATTGAAACTAGAATCAATTACCAATAATAACGAGTTAGGAGAAATCAGTAATATAGAAATTTTAAATTGGAAACAATTAATGATCAACAAATGGGATAGTAAATTAAGAAAAGGGCTGGGTGGTTCAATCCCATCTGACGCCAATCCATCAAAGACATACATGGGGGAGGCATTCGTTAAAGTTGTTCCAGCAAGAACTGTTATAAAAGCTGATGAAAATCTTAAATTAAATGTATTAGTCATGGGAACATCTTCCACCCCTAAATTAAAGTATAGAACAATCGGTGATACTGATTGGTCAAACATACCTTTGGTAAACGTAGCTAGGTCAGTATACGAAGTTACTATTCCCGCCCAATCAGATGATTTTGAATATTATATTGAGTCAGGTAATGTGACATTTCCAGTTACTGCTCCAAATATGTATCATACTGTTGTAGTTCTGAAATGATAAGTACGCCGATTTTTTTACTTTGATTTTTTCCTCCGCTTCTTCTCCAGGAAGAGTTGGAGAAAGCTACGTCAGGATACAAGTTACTGATTTAAAAGGTAGAACTGTGTGGTCTAATCCAATTTATAATATTGCATGGCTATATGAAGGATATTTAGCACTTTCCTTCCTATTCTCCGTGACTATTATTTGGCAAACGGCTATCCGCCCACAACACAAGGGGCATATTGACTTTCTTCGCCTCCAGGCGCCTCCAATCGCGCGCACGACCACCAATTAAGGGGTCAGCGCATTCACGGAGAGCTGTTCTATGCCTGAGTATGCAACGGGTTGTAATACGGTCTCTGATGCTTCAACACGCTATAGCAGACAGTCAACAACTCCCTACCCGCAGCGATCAAAGCCTTCTTCTTACCCCTACGCTCCGCTACCCGGTGATACAGCCGAGTCACAGGCGTATCATACCTTATGTGAACCATAGCAGCCTCCACCAATGCCCACCGTAGCCAAGCAGAACCCTCCCTGGTAATCCGGCCATGCCTCTGAACTCCTCCACTACTCTTACTAGAAGGCACAAGACCAGCGTAGCATGCAAGATGATCCTTACTCTTGAACCGACATATGTCACCCACCTCTGCCTTGAACAACAACGCGATATAGTACCCTATCCCAGCTATAGACTCAAGGAGCCTTACATCAGGGTCATCCCTGGCCAATGTCCGGAGCTCCCTGTTCAGCACCAGGATCTCTTGGTTGAAGGGCCCCATCAACCGAAGATAACAGTCAACCGGCTCCAATCCAAGGCATTCTAGCCACTCGGCTCCCTTCTTGGTGAATAAGCCATATCCTTCCGGGGGCTTCACTCCCTCGTACGCCATGATGTCCCTTATCTTGACCTTGAGCTT
>WJIV01000166.1 GCA_014730055.1 Candidatus Bathyarchaeota archaeon | reverse complement strand
GCTCTAATTAAATACTTACAAGAAAAATCTAACTTTATAATTAAAACTTGGTTTTTAAACACACAACAATTTTCAAAAAAATAGCTAAATTAGGTTCAATCAACGTAATCTGATACAAAAGTTCTAAACAATATAGATGTTAAACATATTTCCATAGATAGAGTTCTCAGTAAGTAATGTGGAATCATAACCAGATTGAACAAGTAAAAAGTTCGTCGGTTCGTTTAATATTGCAAGTTTTGTTTATGCTTTTATAACTATAGCTCATTTATGATTATTTGTTATTTCTTTCTTCGTGGATGATCCAGTCAGTTATTTAACTTAGATTTAGTTTTTGATTCATAGTGGAGTTTCTGTATAGTACTCTTAAACTTATTAGGTATCTGTTATATCTCTATAGCTATTCTAATTATAAGTGAGAGACATTGAGGTTTGAACCCTTCAGACTTGAGAGGTGGCTCCTGAATAAAGCTGAGATCGACCTAGGGGGAGGAGGAGTAAAGAAGCTTAAACTAGGTCAAGTACTCGAGAGCATAGACCCAGATCACCTTCTAAAGTACGACGACACAAGCGGCTCCGAGTCTCTCAAACAACATGTCGCGGAATGGTACGGTGTGGAGCCAGAGAATGTTCTCATCACCTCTGGAACTAGTGAGGCGAATCTACTTGTTAACTTGGCTATTCTGAGGCCTATGAATTATTATGTCTCAGAGAACCCTAATTATGAGCAGACTGTCAGGCTCGCGGAGGCTTTGGGTGTCCGGGTATTAATGTTCAATCTCCTTGAGGATGATAACTGGAAGCCAGATCTGGATGGGTTGAAGAATATTAAAAATAAGATAACTATGATCTTCCTAGATAATCCTAACAACCCGACAGGTGCGGTACTCAGCCAAAGTGAATTAGAGTCATTCATGCAAATAGCCGAGGATTTTGATGCTTATCTACACTGTGACAATGCACTCAGAGGCAGCGAAATTAACGGAAAACCTGCCCCTGTACCTTACCCTGAATATGAAAAGGGCATCATCACAGGAAGCATCTCCAAGCTAGGTGCAACCAGTCCGAGGATAGGCTGGATCATCGCTGATAAGAACTTAATTGAGAGATTCTGGGTAGTCAAGGACTACACCACTCTTGGGCACTCGGGCCTCGGCGAGTTCATTGCAGAGAAGATTCTTAGACAGAGAGAGCACCTGATTGAGAGGAACCTGAAGATCAGTCAGAGAAACCTGAAAATACTGGACCACTGGATAGCAGATAGACCTGACTTCTACTGGAGACCTCCTGAAGCAGGATTCACAGGATTCTCAGGATATAACCTCGATTATTCGTCAATGGATCTATGTGAAAAGCTTCTTGAGAAAAAGAGCCTCCTTGTAAGTCCAGGAGAATTCTTTGGAGTTGATAAACACATCAGGATAAACCTCGGATGTACTGAGAAAGAACTCAGAGACGGATTAATAAGAATCAATGACTTTTTACAGCAAACCTAATTTCCACTGAAACTATACTAAACTATGTCAAAGTTTACCGAGTTCTTGAAAGGTTACAGCATCATTGACCTCAGTCATACTTTTGAGGAATCGATGCCAAGGTCTCAGGTCCCTTACGGCCATATCCCATGGAAGAATCATGAGAAAGGCGATGCCTTTAACACCTATATGATATTGGTTTTCGAGCACGGAGGAACCCATGTTGACGCACCCGTTCACCTCGGTGGTGTAAAGGGCCAAGCAGTCCATGATATACCTCTGTGTAATTGGATGGGAGAAGCATTCGTTCTGGATATGACGCACAAAAAAGAGAAGGAATATGTCATAATAGACGAGATTAAGGACTGGGAGAGCCGGCATGGTCAGATCTCAAAGGGAAGTGTAGTGCTCTTCAATTTCGGATGGGATAAGAAATGGACCAGTAATTATGGTGTCGAAAATCAGATCTATCTAAGAGACAATCCAGGTATCGGTGAGGAGGTTGCTGAGTACCTTGTCTCAAAAGAAGTGAAAATCGTAGGCGGTGACATTCCAACAATTGACTCAGATGCTGACCCACTAGAAAAAGCTCACAAAGTATTACTGCCCGCAGGTGTGCTCATTATTGAGAATCTGACGAACTTGGAGTCCCTTCCAGCAACAGGGAGCTTCATAGTCGCAGCACCCCTCAAGATTAAGCATGGAACCGGGTGCCCAGTGAGGGCATTTGCTTTTACCCCTAAGATCAAATAATCATATAAAATCGATTTATAAATTTAAATTGAAAAAATGAAAAAAATTTCTGACTTTTAGCTTAGTCGTCCATTGTTTGATGGGTTACTCTGGGTTGTACCACATCTACCTCCTTTCCCCATTTTACTTTATCCCATACTCTTTCATGAAAATAATATAGCATTAGTTTAGTGAATACACCCATTGCTCCAACTTTTCCCGCTGTAGCAAGATTACCAGTAAACAGATAGATTGTTAACATGGTAGTTAAGGTAGCGAGGATCCTGAAACTAATAGATTTCATTATACTTCGGTTAAATGAATCCATTTCAGAAAATGACCAAAATCCTTGACTTATAAAGATAATGTTACGAGAATTGAAGTTATTTTGAATAATAAAGGAACATTTTCATTTCTGATCCATTATGACAAAAATTGTTTAATAAATCATAACTTTAATTATTTAATTTTTAATAACTTTTTATGAATGTTTATTAAAGATGCTTCCTCAGAGTTTTTGATATAATGTTAACTAATAAGAATCTTGGCATAGCCTTAATTGTCATAACAATAGTCATTGGTGGTGCTTTATTTTTCATGCAAACGGAAGTGCCTTTGGACAATGAGGATGGAAAGCTTCAAGTCCTGACATCGTTTTACCCTCTAGGGTACATGGCAGGAGAAATAGGAGGGGATAAAATTGATGTATCGATCTTAATCCCTCCTGGTGGAGAGGTTCATAGTTGGCAACCCTCAATCAGTGATATTGCCGGGGCCGAGGAAGCTGATTTGATCATTTTCAATGGGGCAGGTTTGGACCATTGGATGGAAGAAGACATCATCGGCTCAATAGATTCTGGTAACAAAGTAATCGTAGAAGCAAGTGACGGTATGGACCTTATTGAGGTGCATGAAGAGGAAGACGCCGAGGAAGACGAACATGAACACGAGGAAGAGGATCCTCATATATGGGTAAGTCCTCATACTGCATCGATAATAGCAAATAAGATATTCATGGGGCTGGTTGAGGCTGATCCATCTAATGAGGAATATTATCAAGAAAACTGGGAGTCCTTCGAAGAAATCCTCTCAAGCTTGGACGAGGAGTATTCAGCCCGATTATCCACCTCGACTCGAAGGAAATTCTTCGTCACACACTCCGCTTACGGATATGTGGCAAATGACTATGGGCTCGAACAGCATGGTATAATAGGTCTCTCAGCAGATGAGCAGCCCAGCACAAGCAAAATATCCGAGATTGTAGAAGATATGACTGAGGAGGAAACTTATGTTATCTACATTGATCCTGTTTATAGTGATAACTATGCAAGGACCTTGAAGGACGAGTTGGAGTCCAGAACAGGTGAGACTGTGAAAATTCTCAACCTATACCTTATGGTAGGTCCTGTGGATGAACTAGATTACATTGATCAGCTAGAAGTGAACTTGGAGAATCTTGCAGAAGGGTTGACGGAGTAATGGCTGAACCTGTCATTAAGGTGGAGGACCTGAATATAAACAGGAATGGAAAGCAGGTCATAGAGGGTGCAACATTCAGAGTAGAACGTGGAAACTATATGGGGGTCGTAGGTCCCAATGGTGGGGGAAAAACCACATTACTCCAATCTATACTTGGAATAATCCCACATGAATCTGGGAAGATCGAGATCCTAGGAACCCCTATCGATAAATTCAGTCAGTGGAGTAAGATCGCCTGGGTAAGTCAGAACAGTATCAGCTTTGATGAGAAGTTTCCCATTTCCGTAAGAGAACTAGTGGGTCTTGGGAGGATTAATAGGAGAAACCTTGCTAGACCCTTGAAATCAAAAGATTGGGACAAAGTCGATGAGATGCTGGACTTCATGGGCATAAAAGATCTGGAGCAAAGAAGAATAGGGCACTTATCAGGTGGGCAGAAACAGAGAGTCTTTGTAGCCAAGGCTCTGGTAAGGGACCCAGAGATACTGATCTTGGATGAGCCAGTAACTGGGGTAGACGCTGAAGCTCATGAGAGATTTTACATGAAGTTGAGCGACCTAAATACGGATCGTGGCACGACTATCATGATAGTTAGCCACGACTTGGCTTCAGTGTTCTGTAGAATGAGCCATATAATGAGCGTCAATCGTAAGGTATACACCAGCCCCATTAGACCAGACAATGATCCAAATGAAGTGCTTCAAAAAGCCTATGGTGACCACTTCCATTTCGTCTTCCATGAGCACATATGCGAGGGAGTCTTCGAGGATGTCTAATTATTTTTTTCAACTAATGGGATACAGGTTCTTCCAGTACGCATTAATAGGCGGAAGTATAAGCGCGCTATCTTGCGCTTTAGTTGGGTTATTTGTAATTCTTCGTAAAGAGTCCATGATCGGAGATGGTGTGGCTCATGTCAGCTTCGGCGGGATCGCTATAGGTCTGTATTTCGGCATAGATCCTATTATCATGGCTCTAATAGTCTCGATATTTGCTGTCTTGGGAATTTCCTATATGAGAAGGAAAGGTTTGGCCAGTTCCGATTCCGCTACCGCTGTTATTCTGGCAATTGGGTTTAGTACAGGGTTGATAATAATCAGTCTAGCCGGTGGTTTTAACGTTGAGCTTTTCAGCTTCCTATTTGGAAGTATCCTGACAATAAACCGAGGAGACCTCTTACTTGTTGGAATCCTTGGGATCAGTGTTCTTATTCTCGTTGGAGTATTCTACAAAGAGTTACTCAGTATCACTTTCGATGAACAGGCCAGTCGTTTAATGGGGATACCAGTTGGTCCCATAAGCACAGTGTTCAACATTCTGGTAGCTGTTACCATTGTGTTGAGTATCAAAGTGGTTGGAATGATTCTAGTCACAGCTCTACTAGTTTTACCAGGATTATCTGCATTACAGCTGGATCTCAGCTTTAAGACAACGTCAATCGTTAGCGTGATACTGGGTGTTGGTAGCGTAATAGTTGGAATCTTCGCTTCTGCAGTATTTGATGTAGCTACGAGTGGGGTTATCGTTTTTACACTCGTGGCATGCTTCGCCATAGTATCCGCTGTTAAAAGTGATTTTCTCTCCCCAAGTTGAACTTTCCATTTTTCTGAGCTAAAGTTTGAAATAACCAAGAACCTTCTCCTCATTGATAAACATGAGTTACCCATACAGAAGCAAGATACTTGACAGGCTTGGTGTGAGGTCCTGGATAAACGCTAGAAACTGGTCTACGGTGATTGGGGGTACCTGGATAGATGATCGGGTCCTCGAGGCGATGAATGAGGTGGCGAAGACCTTCGTAGACATGCATGAACTATTCGAGAAAGCGGATAGCAGGATTGCTGAGCTGTGTGGAGTCGAGGAGGCTCATATTACTACGGGTACTGGGGCTGCCATGGAATTTGCAATGGCTGGCTGTATGGCACGTGATGACTACTCCAAATGGTCTAGACTACCAAGGACTGAAGGGATGAGGAACCAAGTCGTAATGCCCAGAGGTCATAACATCGCTTATACCCCCCAGTGGACAGCCTCCGGTGCAGAGCTAGTGGAATACGGTCAGGCGGGCCACCTTAGGTCCTTCAGGAAGGAGCTTGAGGCCAGTATAAATGAGAAAACTTGCTGCCTTGCTTACACTGTCTCTTACAACACGGTTCCAAGGGGAAAGGTGCCTCTCGAAGAGGTTATTGAGATGGGTGAGAAGTATGACCTACCCGTGGTGATAGATGCCGCGTCAGAGCTTCCCCCGGCTTCAAATCTCCACAAGTTCACCGAACTTGGAGCTGATATCGTATGTTTCAGCGGGGGAAAGGCGATAAAAGCGCCGAATAATACGGGGATGATGCTGGGCTCAGGCAGAGGTATAGAAATAATCAGGGCTATTCGTGAGCATACTTTTCCAAACCCGGGATGGGGTCGTGGCCACAAGATTAGCAAGGAGCAGATAGTAGGACTAGTTGTCGCTCTTGAGATATTCATCGAGGAAGGGGACCAGCTATACGATAGGCAGATGGAAACAGCTAGATATTTCCTGCGAGAACTCGGAGGTATCTATGGGCTTAATGTTGAGGTAATTCCTAATGATGAGACCTATCATGAGCACCCTGAAATGCCTCATGTGCCTCGCGTGTTATTGGAGTGGGACCGGGAGGAACTGGGTCTTTCCGCTGAGGAGCTTGACGCTGCAATGGCTGAAGAGGAGCCGCCCGTCTTTCTCAGAAATGTGCATTATTATGACTATTATTCCAATAAGGAGTGGAGGTTAATAGATACGTATTATCTTCGGCCAATCGAGCTGAATATAATAGCTGAGAGAATAAAGAGAATTATGAGAAGAATGGTGTAATAAAATTATTTCTCTTCTGCTGAACTTATCCAGAATAGAATAACTAGTATTGAAATTACTAGAAATATTACCCGATTGATAAGGAGAATCTTGAAACCGTACCTCTCATAGAAATATCCACCAATAATCGGGGCGGGTACACTTACGATCTGCGGTAGCGTAGAAAGCTTGGCCAACACTGTTGCCCTTTCACTCTTATCAACCCTGGTCAGTATCATTGATGTGAATGCGGGTATTCCGAAGGAATGGGCAACCCCATTTACTATTTGAGCCAAGAGGAAAAAATGGAATGAATCGAAGAAAATGTATATGAGGACTATTACCAGGAAACCTATCCTGCTTATTACAAGAAACTGTCTCTTCGGATATCTGTCAATAATAACTCCGATAGGAGTCTGAGTAAGTCCCCAAGAGATGCTGAAAGCACTTGACATAAGACCAAGTTGCACTGTAGTCAGACCATATGAGTCTACAAGTATAGCATTAAGGTTTGAGAAAGCGACCCGCCAACTGAACATTGTGAGAATTGACATTAAATAGAAAGGCAGGATAACTCTTTCGGGTATCAACAACTTCCTAAGATCAAAACCGCTCTCTTTTGCTTCCTCATTATCCAGCGTCTCTGTTAAGAAAAGCTGGCTAACCAAGCTGTTAACCAGTTCACCAACTATACACGAAATAAAGATGAGGTAATGACTATCCTCCGCGGCTAGATATCCTCCTAGAGGAGAGGCGATTACAGCGATAAGGGTACCTACTGATGAATATAGACTTATCGCTGTGTTCATTTTCTCTTCCTTAACTGACTCTGAGATAATTGTAGTAGTAACTGGGTTTGTCTGGCTCCAGCTTGCCGATAATCCAATAAATATACCGAATCCTAGAAACCCAGTCCAATTGGAGGATGTGTATATGAACAGAATACCTATCATCCTTGCCAACATTGACGCGATGTGAACCGGTTTTCTCCCATAACGATCGGATAATCTACCCCAGGCTAGGGATCCAACTCCTGTGAATATAGTAATAACGGCCTGAATCGTCCCTAATTGCGTGAACGTGGTACCCAGACCTAACATATAAGGCTGCCAGACAACTAGAAGCATCCCGAAACAGAACTGGGTCACGACTGATTGGAGCACTAGGAGTTTTATATTACGATTTATCCATAATATTCCCTGTTCCTTGGGCTCCATTTGGAAAAATGGATTTAACATCCTAATAAAGGACTTGGGGGGAGCTATCGAAACATGAAATTTGAGGACTTGGTTGGGTTCTCTGAAAACTAGGTCCTATTATTAAATGCCTTTGTTAAGCTTAGCTTAAAAACCTAATAATTTTCATCAGTATAATATTTTTTATATAGGATTTGGAAAAAAGCGGGGTTAAGCCACATTTGATTTGTATTCCAGATCGCTACCTCTGACAGGCCCCTTAAGCTCCTCCGGAATCTCTGTGGCCCTTACAATATTTTGAGACTGAACCATATATATTGGGTTTCCATCTGGTGAGTACTGACCTTCTACCCGTTTCACTCCTTTGAGTACTAGTTTTACCTTGAGGGTTGTACCATCTTTTAGTTCGTATGTGTTCCAATATTCATTTTCAGCCATCCAGTCCACATCTACAGTTTTTGATAAATCAACTTTTACTTTTTTCATTTCATTTCTATGATTGTGTTGACTGTTAAAACCCTTGTTGTTTTTTCAAATCTTCCTATCATAGTTGCGTTTAATTAGATTATACAATTACTAATAATACCTAGTTCTTTTATAGAGAAAAGTAGCAAATTATGGTTGAGCGTTGTTCGTTTACAAACAGCCATGTAGATACTGTGATGAACCTGTGGACTCAAATTCTCATTTATGCCCCTTATGTGGGAAATATAATCCTGTAGGACCGTTAAGATGTCCACTTTGTAGAAGCCCTATTATGAGAACCTTTAAGGTATGCGGTAGCTGTGGGCAATCTTTACAGGTTGAATGCCCTAGCTGTGGTAGAAGTACTTTCTTTGGGGAGCACTGCGATTTTTGTGGGGGTCGACTGGTTATTAGATGCGAAATATGTGGAAAAGAGCAACCTCCGGTAAGAGACATATGTAACAAATGTGGCAGGAAATTGAACACGATTTAAGATATGCACAAAAATTTATGGAAAAATACTCCTTATTATAGATTAGTGCATAAATTTGAGCGAGATCAAAATAGATCCTACAAGATTAATAGATTCTTTGGAGCGGATGGGAAGAATAGGTAAAAGACCTGACACTGATGGAATAACTCGATTATCCCTTAGTAAAGAGAATAAAAAAGCTAGGGACATCCTTGTCAAATGGATGATAGAGGAAGGTCTCAAGGTAAAGATCGATCCTATTGGTAATATTTTTGGTATAAGGGCGGGCAAAAAACCCGAACTACCCATAATAGCGTCGGGATCTCATTTAGATACTGTAAGGAATGCGGGGATATATGATGGAGCTCTGGGTGTCCTGAGTGCTCTGGAGGTGATCCGGATACTAAATGAGAGTGAAACCCAAACTATTCATCCACTAGCTCTAGCTTGTTTTACTAATGAAGAGGGGGCTCGGTTTCAACCCGATATGATGGGTAGCGCTGTATTCTCAGCGGTTCTTGGAGTAGAGGAAGCATTTTCGAGGAGAGACGATAATGGTATCAGCGTCAAGGAGGCACTCGAAGATATTAACTATAAAGGACAAGATTTTGTTCACATTGGGAAATTCATAGAGCTGCACGTGGAACAAGGTCCATTTCTGTATGAGAATGGACTGGATATTGGTGTTGTGGAAGGTGTACAGGGGATTGCTTGGTGGAATGGTGAGTATATTGGGGAGGCTAATCATGCGGGTACAACACCAATACAGTATCGGAAGGATTCTCTACTCGCCTGCTCTGAGCTCTGCTGCGGTCTACGTAATCTGGCAGAGACCCATGGGGAGAACTCAGTTTCCACAATGGGGAGAATAGGTGTTGAACCTGATATTATCAACGTTATACCTGAAAAAACAAGATTTACCATTGATTTTCGTCAGTATGATGGAACGGTTTTTCATTCAGGCAAGAAAAAGGTCGAAGAGCTAGTCCGTAAAATCGCTAATAAGTATGGTTTAGGCTACTCACTTAACTTGGTTGCTAATATCAAACCGGTTCAATTTGATCCATCTATGGTGGATCTTGTAGAAATTGAGGCAAATAAATTGGGATTGAGCAATGTTAGGATGCCCAGCGGTGCGGGTCACGATGCTGGATTACTCAGTCATAATTATCCGACTTCTATGATATTCGTCCCCTCCGTTGAAGGCAGGAGTCACAGCCCGGAGGAGATGACCCGAGATAAGGACATAGAAAATGGAGCTAACCTATTACTAAACTGTATCCTTACTCTCTCTCAAACATGTTAGAATTATTCAATTAGACTGTCTAATCTAATACTATTATATCTCCAAAGTATATTCAATTATCATGTCTTCCATTGATTTTGGTATCCAGATCGAACCACAGTATGGTTTCACCTATGGTATGATAAAGGAAATAGCAAAGACTGCTGAAGAGATCGGCTTCGAATCAATATGGGTGTCTGACCACCTTTTCATGACACAGGATTCCATCGATATCAACTGCCTCGAGTGCTGGACTACTCTAACCGCGATAGCTCTGGAGACGAAAAGACTCAGACTAGGTCCTATGGTTTCAAGTCAGAGTTACAGGAATCCAGCTTTGATGGCGAATATTGCAGCTAGCCTTGATCATATTAGTAAGGGTAGGGTTAACTATGGAATTGGTGCTGGCTGGAAGGAGGTGGAATACTTAGCTTATGGTTATGAATTTCCCAGTGCACTTACCAGAATCAAGCAGCTAAGAGAGGCCATTGTGATAGCAAAAAAACTCTGGACCGAAGAAAAAGCGAGTTACGAGGGAGACTACTACAAAATAAAGGAGGCAATCTGTTACCCTCAACCAGTGCAAGATCCATCCATCCCAATTTGGGTTGGAGGGATGGGTAACAATACCCTAGAAGTAGCGGCAGAACACGCAGACGCGGTGAACTTCGCTTGGAGCACTCCAATAGTAAAATTTCGCGAGCGTCTTCAAGTACTCGAAAATCATTGTTCAGAACTGGGAACTGATTATGATGCAATCAGGAAATCAGCTGGCTTGATGATAACAATGGCATCAACAAAAAAGAAGCTAAAATATAAACTTGAAGAGCAGGAAAAGAACAGAGACACACCTTACAGAAGATATCTTAGCAGGCAGCCACCGAATATTATAGGGATTCCAGACCAAGTAAAAAATAGCATTGAAAAATACATAGAACTTGGCGTTGACCACTTCATCCTAAGGTTTAATTTCGGGGAGGAAGTAGATTCACTGAAACTATTCTCAAAAAAAATCTTAAAAAATTATTACAATTAACTAACCTTCATTAAAATTAAATATTAATACATTCGTTTCGTAATTAAGTAGCTTCATAAACATTATCAAGAGAATATCTAACCCATATCATCCTCCAATATATTATGAATGCATTTAGATATAACTAGGAGAATTATTCTTTTCATATGGTCTATGTACGCTTTACACGAGAGGAGTTTGAGAAAATATCAATGGATCACCTTGCGAAGAAAGGATATTCTTTGAGGGAAAATAGGAAAAATCAGATGGTATTTACGGGCGGAAAGGAGCTTGACTATACTCTTCTAATAGTATTATTCCTTTTTTTGATAATAGGTGGCTTTGTTTACTATCTTCTCGCTAAGACACATACCATAATTATTAACGTAAAGGAATTCTCAGGTGGATTAAACTTAAGCATACGTGGCACCACGGATGAATCCGACCGGATAGCCGATGATTTTTCAGATCTCTTATTCGGTTTCGATGTCGGAAAATCACCCAAAGGCTATAAGATCCAGGAGTTAAAATGCCCGAAATGTGGGTCTCCTCTGGAATATAGAGGGGAGAAGAGATTCGTTAAATGTGGCTTTTGTGAGACGAGCATATCAATTAACGAGCTATAAATATCTAAATTAGTTCTAAATGTTGATTATTTTAGCTAGGTAGTAATAGTCCGAAAAGGAAGTATGCTAGTATTAAAGTTAATATTAGGTTCAAGGCTTGTCCGAAGAGGTATAGTTTCACCGGATTTCTTCCTTCGATGTTTTTTCCAAGTTCCTTGAACCCCGTCTCAAGCCCTATACAGACAAAAGCCATGCCGAAAAAGTAGGTTCTGAGACCTTTGGATACCTCTAGAATGCCGGATAGAGCAGTTTCCCCCATCCTAGGGCTAATAATGAACGATGAAACTAAAGATAACATGATGAATCCGATTATGAACTTTGGGAACCGGTACCAGATATCTAAAATACTGGGTTTTGGCGCTTCAGGGTCTCGCTCAACCCGTAAGACCCATACTACTGCTACTATAAAAGCCAGTATCCCAATCATCATGTTCTGTATCATCTTGATTACTACAGCCACCTCCATTGCCTCTTCTCCTAGTAACTCGCCTGCTGCAACCACTGCACCACTTGAATCAATCGTTCCCCCTATCCATGCCCCTCCTACTAACTCGCTCAAGCCGGCAGTCTTAATGATTAGCGGCATTCCCACCAGCATCAAGACCGTGAAAATAAGAGACATCGATATTGTTAGTGTCAGGTGTTCCTTTTTAGCCTTTGAGGCAGCCGCCATTGCTATAGCTGCTGAGACCCCACAGACTGATGTAGCTGAGGCAATTAATAGGGCTAGGGATTTCTCGATCTTAAATCTCTTAGATCCAACGGAATATGTGACGTACAGGACTACTGGCGTCACCCCCCATGCTAGAAGGAGACCGTAGATGCCAAGGTTAAGCAAGACATTGAATAATATCTCTCCCCCTAAGAGTACAAGTCCAGTTTTGATGTATAACTCTGTTTTTACGCCATGGCTTAGCCAATCGGGTAAGCCACCTATGTTTCGTATCAGTATCCCGAGTAAGAGGGCCCAAAAGACATACTCAAACCCGTAGGTCTTGAAGGTGCTCTGACCTGCAATTATCTGTGCGAAATAACCAAGGATGAATACCGACAGGAAAGCTGGTGCATATTTTCGGATCTCTCCACCCATAAAAAATATTCCAACAGAGAATAATACCATCAAACCTATCATCAATATTGAGACCTGCAACACTTTCTCAGAGTTCATTGATATCAGGGGGTTGAATGCCCATCTTGAAGGTCTGGGGGCCTCGATAATTATACCGAGATAAGCGAGAGCGAATAAGATAAATCCAAGCCAGTTAGCCCACCAGTCTTCGTTTTTCCAGAGAGAACCCCATTCAATTTCTCGTTTTGCCAAATAATCCACTTTCTATTATCTTTAATGCTTTGATCTCTTTAATGGCTTATTATATATCCATGCCTAGGTTAATTGGATATATCACAGCTTGATTAATACACTTTCTAGTAAAAGTCATGCTAAATGTTAAGCCTACCAGCTCTATATTATAATGATAAAGATGTCTGAATATTATGATATAATAATCAACAATGGCTTGATGGTTGACGGGACGGGTAATCCGCGATATAAGGGATCTCTGGCTATCAGTGATGAAAAAATAGTATCAATCTCTGGTGAGAAAATATCGGGCAGTGCGGATAAGATCATTGAAGCGGAAGGACTGGTGGTCTCCCCGGGTTTCATTGATGTTCATAATCATGGTGATTTGAGCATCCTATACTACCCTGATGCCCCCGGCTTCATAAGACAGGGCATAACCACCTTTGTAGGAGGTCAATGCGGTGACAGCCCTGGACCCTTCGGGGAATACATCGGATTACCCTGGGTTCTCAGTGACCTCTATGAGGAGATAGACCCCAGCATGTACGTCAAGGAATGGCTGCAGCCCCGGGATAAGGTGAATGAGAGGCACCGGGAGGTCTATGGATGGGACATAGACTGGAATACGATGGGGGATTTCTTCCATAGAGTTAAGGATAATGGATTAGCCCCCAATTACGTCCCAATGGTGGGTCATGGTGATATTCGGAGCCTTGTGATGGGTCCTGACTACAAGAGAGAGGCCACCGACTCCGAGATCAAAGAAATGGTTCAACATACAAGACGGGCGATGGAGGAGGGATGCAGAGGCATCACTACAGGGAGGGATTATGATCCGGGTATATGGGCTACTTTCGATGAGGTACTGGAATGCGCGAAGGCAGCCGCCAGATATGAAGGTATATA
This sequence comes from Candidatus Bathyarchaeota archaeon, assembly GCA_014730055.1. The sequence continues at coordinate 23,338 of WJIV01000166.1, read as the reverse complement.
TCAAAGCCACTGCCTGAGAACAGGGCACCGTAAACCGAGGAGACCGGGAGAGTGGCCACCCAAGAAGACTGAAGGGGTCTTAGAAGCAATCGAGATAGGACGTAAGGCAGAAGTACCCGTGCAAATCAGCCACCTCGGAGTATTATTTGATATAAGGCCAAGTGACAAACATGTCACAAAAGCGGCAATAGAGTCAACGTTAAGCATAATAGATGATGCCATACAGGAGGGAATTGAGGTTGACTTCGATACAATCCCGCATCACCTAACAGGAGGGATAAGCACGACCCCCTGGCTCATACACACCTTGCAGCCTTGGCTTAGAATAGCTGGATCGGCTGAACAGTTGGGCAGAGCCTTAAGGATGAAGGAGTTTAGGCGGGAGATAAAAGAGGCTCTGTATAAAGGAAAGCACTATTACTTTAACCCCAATATTAATCCCGACTGGGCAAAACAGAGAATTATAGCTGTGTGTGATAACCAAGACTACTTGGAGAAGTCTATCTCAGAGATAGCCGAAGAATTGAATAAAGACGAATTGGAAACCCTATTTAGGATTTTAATTGAAGATCCTCACACAAAAGCTGTTAGAAAAGGCGATGATGACTGGGTTAAACTCGAGTTCTATAAGCACCCGAATATGATGATAGGAATTGACACTTTCGCAGTCGACGACAAAAGAGAGAGCAGATTCAATCCACCTAGTTACCCTAATCAGAACAGTTACGGAGGATTCCCCCACTACCTACGCAGGGCAGTCAGGGAAACCAGCACTCTGACCTTGGAAGAAGCAATAAGAAAGGTTACATGTGAACCATCGAGAAAATTCAGGATCGAAAAGAGGGGTATATTACAGCAAGGTGCTTATGCAGACATAACAATCTTTGACATAAAAACCATAAATGATAATGGTACTCAGATAGAACCAAGAAAGTACCCTGAAGGAATAGAATACGTCATTGTGAACGGTGAAACAGTGTTCGATGGTAAAGGAACTGGATCAAGGCCTGGGAGAATTTTGTACAGAAAATAAGATTTTCTATTTCCATTTTTTATTTGTGCTTCATAAATGTCGGGTTTGTAATCTTTAACATCTTATATCTTATTCTATGTATCTTGATACCATGAATATGATTAGCCTTCTTACTGACTACGGAATTAAGGACAGCTATGTTGCGGAGGTTAAGGGAGTAATGCTCAGAATAAACCCAGAAGCAACTATCGTGGATATCAGTCATGACGTAGGTAACTACGAGATCAGTAGTGGTGCATTCCACATGACCCGCAGTGCTCTATACTTCCCAGAAGGAACTGTCCACGTTGGAGTAGTGGATCCAACAGTAGGCAGCAGCAGAAAAGCAATAATCATTAAGACAGAACAAGCCTGGTTTGTCGGTCCTGATAATGGTTTATTATCACCCGCCGCTGAGAGATTAGGGGTGCAGACAGTATACGAGATTACAGGGCATCCTGAATTCCCTAGAAAGGTGAGTGATGTATTCGATGGGCGCGATACCTTCGGTCCAACAGGTGCTTTACTATCAAGGGGCGTTTCTCCTAAGGATATAGGAAAAGAGATTGACAATTACGTTAAATCAGAGATGTACAACCCGAAGATCAGAGATGATACAGTATACTCCGAGATCATTCATGTGGATGGATTCGGTAACTGCGTCACTAATATAACATACGAGACACTTGATAAACTGAAGGTTAAAGAAAACTATACATTTGAGCTAAAAGTAGGAGAGAAGAAGATTAAACTACCATATTTGCGTCGTTTTAGTCAAGTACCTGAAGGTGATCCTTTGCTCTTGGTCGCGGGGGGAGGTTACCTAGAAGTCGCGGTTAATCAGGGTAACGCTAGCAATAGTATTGGGCTCTCAAAGGGAGATAAGATAGAACTTATTCTACTCTAGATGCTTTATTAAATATCTACTGTTTGAAATAATCTAAAAATAAATTTTCTGATCTTTACATTTCATTGATTAGGGTATAAAGTGCGGGAGGAGGGACTTGAACCCTCGAAGTCCTTAGACACGAGATGTCTTATCCCGAAGTCTAGATCTTAAGTCTCGCCCCTTTGACCAACCTCGGGTACTCCCGCTCGCACAGAAAAAGAACTCCCTGAAAATTAAAACCTTACCAAATTATTTTACGCGTCTCGTTCGCTGAAGGTTCTTCGCCCTGTGTGCTGGTCTCTTTAGTTTCTTTGTCTCTCCGAAACCGCATGCTGCGCAACGTTTTTTCCTTATGTGGTAGGCCCTGCGTCCGCATCGCCTACATTTTATGTGTATTGTCTTACCGTGGTGTATTGCTGCTTTAGTCGGCATTTATTTTCAACTCTTTAATTATTCTACTCCGGGGGCGGAGAAATCATGATTACGTTGTCCCCACGAAGGACTATCGTGCCAATGGTCTTGACATTCATGGGGTCGCTGACCTCTTCCGCGTCTGTCATATACAGGTTTACGTGCTGGTCAAAACCCTCTAGAGTGCCTCTCAGGGTTCTGCCGCCTCTTACCTTGATTAATACTGTTTTCCCAACACTTCGCTGAAGTACTTTTTCAATCATTTCCGCTAAACCTTCGTAATTACCGTGATGTATAATTCACTGGCTTTAATCGAATAACAGAGACGACGTATAAAAGTTATCCTTTTTCACCCCATCTCGTAAGATTCTTAAACACTAGCGCTCATTGGAATATGTTAAAGTCACAAAGGCGAGTGGTAAACCTAGCAAGTAATGTTTATTAGACACCTCTCGCCCTACTGTATAGCTTCGTTAGGGTTAGTGAGGATTTTCTGACAGGTGAAATATGGATAAATGAGACGATCTAAAAAATTTCGCATCAGGCCCCCTCTTACCCTGACTGATAAAAATATTAGGTTGAAATAAATTGCTTCTCACACAGGACGACTTATGGGAACTGATGAGGTCCTTCTTCCGGGAGGAAGGCCTCGTAAAGCAACACCTGGACTCCTATAACGAGTTTACCAGGAATACATTACAAGAGATTATTGACGAGATCGGTGGAATACAGATTGAGGTACCCGACCACACCTATGACATAAAGTTCGGGACCATAGAGATAGGAGAGCCACGGGTCGTGGAGGTAGACGGCACACAGCGCCAGGTATTCCCCCGTGAGGCTCGTATAAGAAACCTCACCTACAGCGCACCACTGTATCTCGAGATAGAGCTCGACGACGAGGGACGAGAAACCTATGAAAGAGTCAACATAGGCGACATCCCGATAATGGTTAAGGGAAACCTCTGCCTTCTCGACAAACTTAGCGAGGACGAGCTTGTCAAGCTGGGTGAGGACCCAGACGAAATTGGCGGATACTTCATCGTCAACGGCTCAGAGCGTGTAATAGTAAGCCTTGAGGACCTGGCACCCAACAGGGTCCTAGTAGAGGTAGACACACGGGGATCCCGGCCCGTGTACAAGGGCAAGGTATTCAGCACAACAGTTGGATTCAGAGCCCGTATAGAGATGAGCCTGAAAGCGAAGAACCAGATGGTCGTTAACATACCGGGAGTTCCGGTCCCTGTGCCCTTAGTGGTTTTAATGAGGGCCCTTGGAGTGGAGACAGACCGTCAGGTAGCCGAGATGGTAAGCCTCGACCCTGATATCCTAAATGAGATGGAGATCAGCTTCAGAGAAGCCGCTGCGACCCAGACCATTGAGGACGCCATACTTTTCATAGGAAACAGGGTAGCATTCGGACAGGTCAAGGAATTCAGGATCAAGAGAGCTGAGACCATTCTAGACCGGAACCTCCTACCCCACATAGGTCGTGAGCCAGAGGACAGAATAGATAAAGCACTGTACCTAGGCGAAATGGCCTCAAGAATCATCGAACTCAAATTAGGTAGAAGAGGGGAGGACGACAAAGATCATCTTCGTAACAAGAGGATCAAGATGGCCGGACCTCTGCTAGCAGAGCTATTCAGGTCAGCTTTCTGGAGCCTATACAGGGACATGAGATACCAATTCAGACGGATGAGCACGAGGCGTAAGGGCGTACTAATCTCAGCAGCGGTACGACCAGGTATCATTACAAGTAGAATACAGCATGCCCTCGCAACAGGTAACTGGCGAAGAGGCAGAGTCGGAATGACCCAGCTCCTGGACAGGACCAACTCAATCAGCACCCTGAGCCACCTGCGGAGGCTACAGAGCCCATTAAGCAGGAGCCAGCCTAACTTCGAGGCACGAGACCTCCACAGTACACACTGGGGAAGGCTCTGCCCAAACGAGACCCCAGAGGGAGCCAACTGTGGTCTAGTCAAGAACCTAGCCCTTATGAGTAATGTATCCGTTGGAACAGACTCAGAGAAGATAAAGCGAACCCTAGAATTCATGGGAGTCACAAGGGCGAAGGATGCAGATGAGGTCCTAAGGCACAGAGGAACCAAGATATTCATAGAGGGATACCTCCTGGGCTACACAAACAGCCCACAGGTACTGGTTGACACATTCAGGGAGATGCGTCAACGGAACGAGATAAGCAGCGAGGCTAATATTGCCTACTATGCCAATTACAATGAGATATACGTAAATGCTGACGATGGTAGAATACGTAGACCCCTGATAGTCATTGAGGATGGCAAGCCAGCACTAAAGCAGCGCCACATAAGGAACATAAAACAGGAGCGCTGGAGCTGGGAAGACCTTGTACGTGAGGGCGTCATCGAGCTTCTCGACGCTGATGAGGAAGAGAACGCCTATATTGCGATAACCCAGGAAGAAATAACCCCTGAACATACCCATATGGAAATAGCACCCTATAGCATACTCGGAGTAGGAGCGAGCATCATACCCTATGCGGAACACAACCAGAGCCCGAGAAATACGTACCAGTCAGCCATGGCAAAGCAGGCACCAGGAATATATACTCTAAACTATGCAGACAGAACTGATACAAGGGCACACCTTCTACACTATCCACAGAAACCTGTGGTGGCTACGAAGCCAATGGACGTCATTGGTTATAACGAGAGGCCAGCCTGCCAGAACTATGTCATAGCAATCCTGAGTAGCATAGGTTACAACATGGAGGATGCCATCATATTTAACAAGGCATCGGTACAGAGGGGACTCGGCCACAGCAGCTTCTTCAGAATATACAAGGCCGAGTGCAAGCAGTACCTGGGAGGAGCAAAAGACAGGCTAACAATCCCTGAGCCAGGTATCCGTGGATACCATGGAGCAGAGGCCTATAGGCAGCTTGAATCAGACGGATTGATAGCCGCTGAGTCAGAGGTCAGAGGAGGAGACATTCTCATCGGAAAGACCAGCCCCCCACGTTTCATGGAGGAATACAGGGGAATAGAAATCCGTGGACCACAGCTAAGAGATACCAGCGTTGGTGTGAGACCAACAGAGGTTGGAGTAGTTGATAGCGTATTCATCACCAAAGACATTGAGGGAAGCCAGCTTGTGAAAGTTAAAGTACGTAGCAACAGGGTCCCCGAGATTGGTGACAAATTCGTCTCAAGGCATGGACAGAAGGGAGTAATAGGGATGCTAGTGCCCCAGGAAGACATGCCATTCAGTACAAGCGGTGTGATACCTGACATCATCATGAACCCTCACGCGTATCCAAGTAGGATGACAGTAGGTCAGTTCATAGAGGCTATAGCAGGCAAAGCAGCCGCTCTACGTGGCGAAATTGTAGACGGTACACCCTTCGCTAACGAAAACCCAATGACCCTGCAGGAGATACTGGTTGAACTGGGATACCAGCCAGGGGGAAGGGAGATGCTCTATGATGGCCAGACCGGTCAATTATTCGAAGCAGAGATCTTTATGGGTGTAGCCCTCTATCAGAAACTTCACCACATGGTCATAGACAAGATACACGCAAGAGCCAGAGGACAAGTTCAGATGCTCACGAGACAGCCCACTGAGGGACGTGCCCGGGGCGGAGGACTCAGGTTTGGAGAGATGGAGAGAGACTGCCTGGTTGGACACGGAGCAGCTATGCTCCTGAAGGACAGGCTGCTAGAGGAATCAGACGCCTACACAATCTACGTCTGTGAGAAATGCGGAGGACAGGGATTCTACGACATAAGACAGAGAAAGTACGTATGCCCAAAATGTGAGGGCAAAGGAGATATAGAGCCAGTAACAGTCAGCTACGCCTTCAAGCTACTACTACAGGAGATGCAGAGCATGTGCCTGGCACCAACCCTATCGCTAACGAGGGAGGCCTAAAAAATGAGTAAAGTAATCGACGCAATCAAGTTTGGACTACTACCACCAGAAGAGATCAGAAGACTATCCGTCGTAGAGATACAGACAAGCGACACCTATGACGAGGACGGAGCCCCCATCAGCGGAGGCCTCATGGACCAGCGTCTTGGAACGCTGGAGCCCCGTCAAAGGTGCCGTACATGTGGTAACATTGCCATAAACTGCCCGGGCCACTTCGGTCACATCGAACTTGCAACGCCCGTAATACACGTGGAGTTTGCAAAGCCCATCTACAAGGTTCTTTCATCTACCTGCCGAAACTGTGGCAGTGTACTACTCACACCTGAAGATAGAGAACAGCTCATCGCCCAGCGTGAGAATGACATCGAGATGTTCGGAAAGGTCAGTGAGGAGACCACCGACGAGATACTCAAACAGGCGAAAAAGTTCAAGAGGCACAAGGAGTGCCCTGTTTGCGGTCACGTTCAGGACCCAATAAAGTTCAGCAAGCCCACCACCTTCACTCAGGCAACCGAGGAGGAATTTGAAGAGGGTGAAGAGGAGGAGATCACTCGAAGGCTGACTCCTAACATGATCAGGGAGTGGTTCGAGAGAATACCAGATGAAGACCTGTCGATGCTTGCCTTCCACCCTAAATCAGCTAGGCCGGAGTGGATGGTACTACAGGTTATGCCGGTCCCACCGGTTGACGTTAGACCAAGTATCATACTTGAATCAGGGATTAGAGCAGAGGACGACCTAACACACAAGCTAGTGGACATTATCAGGATCAATCAGAGGCTACGTGAGAACATAGACGCTGGAGCACCAACCCTAATCATTGAGGACTTAAGCGAGCTACTACAGTACCACGTAACCACATACTTCAACAATGAAGTATCGGGAATCCCACCAGCACGCCATAGAAGCGGCAGGACGCTGAAATCCCTTGCACAGCGCCTCAAAGGCAAGGAAGGGAGATTCAGGGGAAACCTTAGCGGAAAGAGGGTCGATTACAGCGCTAGAACAGTAATCAGCCCTGACCCAAACCTTGACATCAACCAGGTCGGAGTACCCGTGCACGTCGCTACAAAACTGACAGTGCCAGACGTAGTTACTCCCCTTAACCTAGAGGAGATGAAGAGACTTGTTGTTAACGGGCCTAACATCCATCCAGGCGCTCTATATGTCATAAGACCTGACCAGAAACGGATCAGATTAGAGTTCGTACAGGATCGTAGCCTAGTCGCGGAGACAATAGAGCCAGGATTCATCATCGAGAGGCACCTCAAGGACGGCGACATTGCACTATTCAACAGGCAGCCAAGCCTCCACAGGATGAGCATTATGGCTCATAGGGTTAAAGTTCTACCTTACAAGACCTTCAGATTGCACCTTACTGTCTGCCCACCCTACAACGCGGACTTTGACGGAGATGAGATGAACCTTCACATCCCCCAGAGCAAGGAGGCCCAGACTGAGGCAAGGATGCTAATGCAGGTTCAGGACCAGATCCTGAGTCCCAGATATGGCGCACCAATCATAGGAGCCCACAAGGACTTCATCACAGGAGCTTATCTACTAACTCAGAGAGGCAACATGCTGACAGCCCAGGAAGTGGGAAAGCTACTGAGCTATACGAACTTTAAGGGAGATGTCCCTCCACCAACGGTAACTGATCCACAGCCACTCTGGAGCGGGAAGAGCATATTCAGCCTTTACCTGCCCCCAGACTTTAGCTTTGTATCAAGAGCAAACGTCTGCCAGCACTGCCCAGAATGCGATAGAGAAGAGTGCCAATACGACGCTTACGTCATGATAAGAGACGGAAAACTCCTGACAGGAGTCATCGATAAGGCAAACATCGGGGCAGAGAAAGCCGATACAATCTTCCACAGGATAATTAAAGACTACGGCACAGATGAGGGACATGACTTCCTCAACGACATTTGCAGACTTATTAATGGATACCTGAGCATCCACGGCTTCACTTACAGCTACGACGAACTAACAATGGGAGAACAACAGCTGAACCGAATCAATCAGGTTATGAGAGAGATGGAGGGCGACGTCCAGGTAATCACAGAGGACTTTAGAAATGGTACACTGGAAAGACTCCCAGGACAGACCCTACAGGAGACCTTCGAGATCAAGGTAATGAACGAGCTTGCCAAGGCGAGAGACCAAGCAGGAGAACTGGTCCAGGACACCCTTGGAATGGAAAACAGCGGCATAATTATGACCCGTAGTGGCGCGAGGGGAAGCAGCCTTAACATCGGTCAGATGATGGGAAGTGTAGGGCAGCAGTCAATTCGTGGTAAGAGAATCATCCGAGGATATGAGGAAAGAACACTACCCCATTTCAAGGAGGGGGACACAAGCCCAGCTGCAAGGGGATTCGTATATAACTGTTACAGGGACGGATTAACGCCCCTAGAGTTTTTCTTCCACGCCATGGGAGGTAGAGAGGGGCTCGTAGACACAGCTGTCCGTACACAGCAGTCAGGATATATGCAGAGAAGGTTAATCAACGCCTTGGAGCACCTGAGGGTCGAATACGACGGTACAGTCAGAAACAGCATAGGAGACATTGTACAGTTCCAGTACGGTGAAGATGGAATTGACCCTGCTAAATCCGACCATGGTGTTGCAGTAAACGTAGGTATGCTAACAGATCGAACACGTATCACCATGGAGGAAGGGGCCGCAGCTACAGAGGAGTTCATTGACAAGAAGATAGACGAGATAGAGATAGAGATACCTCAACTCCTTAAAGAAGAACTCAGAAGGCGCCTTACTGAAGAAGATTTCACTGAGAAAGCCATAGAAGATGTAATCGAGACGGTCCTACGCAACTATGACTATAGCCTCGTCGAACCCGGTGAAGCCGTTGGAATAGTAGCGGCCCAGAGCATAGGAGAACCAGGAACTCAGATGACCCTGAGAACCTTCCACTATGCAGGAGTAGCCGAGTTGAACGTAACACTGGGACTCCCGAGGCTGATTGAGATCGTTGACGCCAGGAAGAGCCCGAGCACACCTGTAATGAACATCTACCTTGACGAGGAACACAGCAAGAGCGAGCAGAAGGCGAGAGAGGTAGCCCAGAAACTCACATATACTGTCATAGACGATGTAATCGATACCGTAAACGTGGACCTTAGAGAGGAATCAGTTAAGTTCGCCGTAAACATGGATGCAATGGATACCCTCGGAGTAGATGTCAGAGATATTGAGAGAGCGATGCCTCTAAAATACAGCAAAGATGATGAACTCACCTTCGTCGTAAGACTTGAAGAGGACAAGACAAGAGACCCCGACTCAATCATAGAGACGGTAACTGAAGCCAGGATCAAAGGAATAGAGGAGATTAACAGGGTACTAACAACTATAGAGGGCGGCGAATGGATGATAAGAACGGACGGAAGTAATCTGGAAGGAGTGCTTCGCATAGACGGAATTGATCCCTCAAGGACTACTACCAACAACGTACACGAGATAGCAGAAATATTTGGAATAGAGGCAGCTAGGAACAGCCTGATACAGGAAGCACATAACGTACTAAGCGAACAGGGACTCGACGTAGACATACGACACGTTATGCTAGTATCCGACATAATGACAAAGACTGGTGAGGTACAACAGATCGGACGACACGGTATCAGCGGCGAGAAATCAAGCGTACTGGCACGAGCTGCCTTCGAGCTTACCATCCAGCACCTCGTGGACGCCGCAATAAAGGGAGAAACCGATCCCCTTAAAGGTACCATCGAAAATATCATCGTCGGACAAAGCATGCCCCTGGGAACGGGGAGCGTGGAACTGTTCATGAATCAAGGAGAAAGAAGCGATGAGTAGCATAGACCACGAGCTGAGACTCGCTCTCTCCACCGGCAGGGTTCAATTAGGATCGAATACGGCGGAAAGAGAGTTGAGGAGAGGAAGAGCAAGGATTGTTATCCTCAGCTCTAACATACCAGAAGAGAAGGCTGATACCATCAAGAGATATGGAAATCTGTCTGATATACCAGTGCTGGAGCACAATAAGGATAGCATTGACCTAGGGGTTCTGTGTGGGAAACCCTACCCCGTCTCCGCTATCATAATAAACGATCCTGGAGACTCCAGGATTCTGGACCTAGTAGAGAGGCAATAATATGCTGAACAACGTAAAGATCACAGAGCACGAGATGAAGTACATCCAGCTCCTTCAGAACATGACTGGAGCTACTGTGGTGGACTGCATAGTCGACGAGGAAGAAGACACCATCATCTTCACGGTGAAGAAGGGGGAAGTAGGACTCGCCGTCGGTAAAGGCGGAGAAAAGATCAAGCGGTTTAGAGGGATGACCAATAAGCGCGTCGAGATCTACGAGTACATCCCAGATGCCGAGAAGTTCATACGGAACGCACTTAAACCCGCTAAGGTTAAGGACATAAGACTTGTTGACCGTATGGAAGGAAAAAAGATTGCTATGGTGAATGTGGAACCCAAGGACAAGGGTATCGCCATAGGTAAGAACGGGTCAAACATCAAGAAGATCCGATTCCTCGCAAACAGATACTTCGAACTCGATACTGTGGTCATAAACTAGTATCAATTTTTATTCAACAAGAGAGAGTTAAACTCCCACACTAACTCAGATTCTTCTTAAGAATAGTAGCCATTTCGTCAGGATTATTCGTGCTGAAGAAAATGTCACGACCATTTTCACGTGAGATTCTAATACCTTTGCGAAAATTTAGGACATATCCTATACTTCCATCAAGACCAAACCTATAACCCAAACCACCATATCTCCAGAAGGGGGGATCAATTACTTCCACCTCCTCGATGTCCGAGAATAGAACCTCTAAGCTTAGAAGATGGAATCCTATTTTTATTCGTTTATCAGTTACCACTATATCCAGCTTTCTAAAAACCAAGAAAACCCCAAATAAAACAATTATAATTATTAGCAATAATATCCTTGGAATGGTTTCATCCCTGTAAGGAATCATTAGAAAATATCCAACTAATAGAACTGCCCCCGCAATTAGCAAATTAAAGATAGTACCAGATTCAAGTGCTTCTTTATACTGTATTCTCTCTGACAAAGTACTCTATCCTAGAATTGACTCTACTTGATTTATTCCTAACGATCATTCACTAGTAATGACTATATAATCAAACCACAGATAATGAAGTGATTCTAATGAGTAATGTTTGGCCTCATGGCTACAAATGTGCAGCATGCTTCACCTTTGATCTGGATGCAGAATACGTCTTTAAGGGAAATAACCCGGACGTAGAGGATATGCCAAGGGTAATCAGCCAAGGTGACTATGTATGGAGAGCGAGTATAATACCCCGCATATTGGACCTCTTGGATGACCACGAGATCAAAGCCACTTTCTTCATAGTGGCAATGAATGCTGTAAATCATCCCGATGTCATAGCAGAGATTGCTAGCCGAGGGCATGATATAGCAACACATGGCTGGGAACATGAGAAGATAAGCCACCTGTATAAAGTTGAGGAGACAGAGCGTCTGCTTAAATGCGTAGAGGCTCTGGAGGACGCATCAGGAGTTAGGCCAGTTGGTAACAGGACTGCAGGAGGAGAGCTTAGCCCACACACACTAGATATCTTGGCTGAGAACGGCTTCATCTATGACAGCAGTCTAAGGGGTAGCGACATGCCCTATAAGCTTGAAAACGGGTTAATCGAGATACCCAGCTACTACGAGATGGATGACTTCCACCTTTTCGCTGACTACCCATTTGGGAACTATAAAGCTAGAATGTTAAGCCCCGAGACAGGTTATGAGATCTGGACAACATCCTTTGATGGATATTACAAGTATGGGTTGTGCTGGGCAACAATGTTCCATCCTCAGATAATCGGGAAGCCAGGGAATCTGATGCTCCTAGAGAGGACCATTAACTACATCAAGAAATACCCTGATGTATGGTTCGCAAATGCGCGTCAAATTGCAGAATTCTGGCAATCAAAATAATTACTTATTCAGCGTCTTCGTGAAATGCAATGTCTCACTCGAGAACCCTAACCTTTCTACATCTTCTTCCTGCTGGAAACCAAACTTCCTGAAAAGGTGAATTGCGATCCTATTATCTGATGATACCTCAAGGTTGATCCTGCGAATACCCTGATCAGTTGCTTCTTTTAGCAGCATAATCATCAAGGCAGTCCCTAGACCAACACCCTGAAAATCTTGGTTGATGACGATTTGCAGTTCGCCATCTTCTTTCTCTGGGTCCTTCATGACTTCACCATATCCTACTATTTTAGAATCATGCTCAAGGACCACGCCTATGAAGTAATCAGGAAAACGAAACTTTTGATAAAGTTCCTCTTCACTTGGTATTTTAACTCTTTTTATAGTCTCCTCAGACATCTCTCTAAACATTTCTGAAAGATCTTGGTCATCCTCTGAAGATAACTGACGGATCTTTATAGCTCTACCATCGTTTAGCGTGAGGCTCTTCTCTATCATCACTTATTGTTAGGCTTATCTCATCCTTTAATTTTTTCAAGATATATTCAAAAACTAAATATAATCGTAAAGTAGGGAAATTAGTCCTTAGGTCTTAGACAGGCCGGAAGGTTCCCGTGGCTTCTATGATTTGCTACACACTCACAGCATTTTCCTCTTCTCTCACATTCAGAGTTTGTACAGGCGCAATTATCTAGGTTTGATTCCAAACTTGTACACATCATTGTAATCCTGATCAACAGGGGTATGGCTGAATAAAAATTTTAGAAGACGAGGATGGATTTAGCTATTCTTTAATCACTATTGTGTCGCTTAGATTGTTGAAGAGCCTTTGTCGTCGACCGGGATAGAGTATTAGCCCAATTATGACGTCGATGGGAGTCAGGAAGGCCTTACCTAAGGATTGGTAGATGCTTTGGTTAATATTTATGCTCTTCCCCATAAGGTCCACGACCTTGATGTTCATAATCCGCTTACCGAAGCTCTGCCCGGTTGTCCCCTCTAGGTAGGACCAGTAGAGAAATAGGAATATGTTCGTTATACCAAAGTCAAAAAAGGGCAAATCAATGGGTGTCAATGATCTAGGCCAGGGTAGTATCCCGATGATGACAGATACCAGTATGCTATTTATGATGAATGCTACGAATCTCTCACCCCATGAAGCTAGTACAAGCTCGATAGAACGGGTTGGAGTTCCACAGTTAGGGCAATATTCGGCCTCTGGTCTTAGCTCTTTTCCACATTTCTTACAGTATGGCACTTTTTATTCACCTATCTTGGTCTTATTATGCCGTAGTAGATTACAACGATCCCTATACCGACTAATACGACTCCCCCAAATAGCAATCCTTGGGCTATTCCAGTAAGGATCGGTACTTTTAAAGCTAAACCTGCCTCCACATCAACTACCTCTGAGGCATCACTGTTCATTACTACCAACCAATATTCTCCAGGTTCAGGTGACCAGTTAAGAGTTTGGACTCCTGATCCGCTTGTCTCTGCCTCCCATATGCCAAGACTAGTTGGATTCTGTGTTATCTCATCTCCGGGATGGTAATCATATTCTATATAGGGAGCCCTCTCACGGGGGTCCTCCATCCTGAACTCCGTTATCTCGTCATACTCAGCTGAACCGAGATACTCTCTCGCTTCAGATGCCCTGGCAATTCCAATGAATATTGGTTTACCAGTATTACTCTCAGCGTTAATCCTAAAGTTGACAAGATCCCCCAGATTAGGGCTCCAGATCCATCTCGGGGGGCTATCAATATCATCAACGACAAAATCCCTTACATCCATATCCCTGACCACAAGAGCCTGGGTATCAGTCTCAAAATCCACTCCCTGAACACCAATATACCCGTCACCTTGATCCAGAAAGCTGGTTACTCCATATAGGGCAGTCCCACCAATAATGATTGGTACACCCATCATTAGCAGGAGACCACCGACAATCAACGCGATGGTTTTTCCACTGGTCCAGCCGCTCGATTCAGGTTTCATATATCTTACTTCCCGTGCCTTGACCCTAACCCCACAGTTAGGGCAGTACTCTACGTTGTCATCAATTTCTTTTCCACATTCTCTGCAGTACAAAGTTCATCCTCTCTATTTTCATATCGTTGAATATATTGATTATTTTAAAGATATTTAAAGAAAAGTTCCTTGTGACCAGATATAATACATTGTTTAACGAGATAATTTCAACGTTTTTTATGATTATCTTATATAAGATGAGAGATATATGATAATATCCTTCTGAGTGGTTATGTGTCAAGAATAATTGAGTTCTCTGAGAAATGCCCAGACTGTAAAGGACATAACATTATTCAAGACTTGGAAACAGGTGAGATAGTGTGCCAAGAATGTGGATACGTTCAGAGAACCGACACCATGGATCGTGGACAAGAGTGGCGTGCATTCACCCTAGAGGATAGTAGGGACAAACCTAGAGTAGGCGCTCCAATGAACATCACAATCCATGATCAGGGGCTAAGTTCTTCTATATGCTATCAGAACCGGGATTACACAGGTAAAAGGATAAACCAAGAAAAACAAATTCAATTTTATAGGCTACGAAAATGGAACAGACGTGCTAAGATAGATTCGAGTAATCAACGGAATTTAGCAAAAGCCCTTGGTTTATTGAATAAACTAGGAAATGAGCTAAATGTCCCTAGGAGCGTTACCGAGACCGCTGCTTTAGTATACCGCCAAACTTTAAGTAGAGGGGGAACCCGAGGAAGGACAATTAGTAACCTAGTAGCTGCGTCAATGTACATTGGATGCCGGATCTGCGAGGTATCACGAAGCCTATCCGTCATTTCTGAGGCGGCGGACATCTCGAAAAAAGAGGCCGCTAAAAATTACAGGTACCTTCATGGTCTACTGGACCAGGATATCCCCAGTATAAATACAGCTAACATCATAGCGATGCTGGTGAATAAAGCAGATTGTTCTGGCAATGTTGAGCGCCTTGCTCTTGAAGTGCTACAGGCAGCCTCTGAGTTAAAGATAACATCAGGGAAGAGCCCTTCTGGGATGGCTGCTGCGTCAGTTTATATCTCCTGTATCTTGATGGATGAGAAAGTTACACAGGGTACCATCGCAAACCCGGCTCGAGTCACCGAGGTAACAATAAGAAATAGGTATAAGGAATTGGTAAAAAAAATTGAGTTGGAAATATATCTATAAATTAATAATATATTTTCAGGAATTTTTTAAAAAAATCAATCTATGTAAATTTTTTTGCTTTGTAAATCAATATAATTGTTATAAGAGTATTCCTCCTTCGAAATTGTAAATGACTTCATTTTAATAGAACCCAATATATATAGTAACACAAGCGTTCTATTATTTGTTTAACAGGATAATTATCGCTTTATGCAAGAGGTGAAAAAATTGGAAGGTAAAGTTAAGAAATGGCTAGAATATAGAGGATTTGGATTCATAGAAGTAGAAGGACAGGACGATGATGTCTTTGTACACCATACAGAGCTTAAGGGTATAAGTTCTCTGACAAGCGGGCAGAAGGTAGAGTTCGAGATTGAAGATACTCCGAAAGGGCCTCAAGCTTTAAATGTGAGAGAAATAGTCTGATTCATGTCTTAGTTGAAATTTTAAGTTCATGTTATAAACATATCCTTTTTACTAGCGAATTTCGAACCTTATTTGGATATTAAATGTTAATGAGTAGAGTAGTTAGATGAGGTTTGGGCGATGAATTCAGATGAGCTATAGATGGAATCGTTTCCAAGAAAGAAAAAATAAGAGCCTAAAGGGTGAGTTATGTATTTATGAAGGATGTAAAAATAAACCGGTCTTTATCTGCCCTACCTGTGGAGTGTATACTTGTAAACACCATAAATCCACTCTTATTGTAACCCATAGTTAAAAACAAAAAACGTTGAGATTATTTGATAATTATGAAATATAATCTTACTAAAGCTAGGGGTTTTCTCAAACTCTTTTATCAGGGCCATCCAAAGACCTTCTAAGGGATTTTAACTGATTCTTCCATCCAGTAGCAATTACACCATCTTTCTTTGGGCATCAGTTGGTGCTTGATGGTTTTTTATTGATTACATGGATTTCATCACTGGAGTGTATATCTCCATAGTTTCGGGACTTTAATAGTGAGGCAAGTTGAGAATGTATTTTAGTCTAAGAAATGTCAGTATGTCCGGATATTTTTCTCAACTCAGACTAGAGTTTTCTAACTATGTTTTTCGTATGATCCTTCATTATCTTCAAGGTATTTTCTTCTGAGAGCCTTTTCTACCAAGGGCGTCGTGTACTTCGTTACATCACCACCATAGGAGGCAATTTCCCTGACTAGGCTCGAGCTTATGGGCATGCTTCTGGGCCGGGTTACTAGGAATACTGTCTCTATCTCTGGTGCCATGTCCATGTTAGCCAGTGCCATCTGGAACTCCCTCTCAAAGTCAGTTATGGCTCTCATTCCTCGAATTATCACCTTGACCCCGTTTCGTTTAGCATAATTTACCAGTAGTTCATTAAAGGTATCAACCTTAACATTATCAAGCTCCTCCGAGTCTCCTCTAAGGGATTCAACAACGAATTTTACCCTCTCTTCCTCTGTGAAGGTCTGCTCTTTCTCTGGGTTCTTACCAATGGCAATTATCACCTCATCGAATAGACTTGATGCTCTCTTGATGATGTCTAGGTGACCGTATGTTATGGGATCGAAGCTACCGGGATATACTGCCCTTATAAATCCATCCATGATATGAATACCCCACTTAGATATTTAAAAGAAAGAATAAATGGAAAACAGCTCCTAATTGATTCCTTTTAGAATTAAGATTATATTTGTTGTATTCCTATTATCTATCAGGGATTGAGGATGCTCACCGCATATATAATGATGAACGCGGAACTTGGTTCTGAAAAAGAAGTTATGGATAGGATAGAAAGTTACCCGGAGGTAATTGAATCCTACATCCTCTATGGAGTATATGATATATTAGTAAAAGTCCGAGTCAATAATAGAGAAGAACTTAGCAGACTTGTAACAAGAAAAATCCGTGGAAAAGATGACATAAAAAACACAATCACATTCATAGTGATTAATGAGAAATAATGAAATCTATTGCTCAAATGCTTCTAGAGCTTTAAGAAGACTCTTTGATACTTTATCCCCATTTTCTGCAGCGTTATATAGCTGTAATTCAACTTGATTTAATCCCAACTCTTTTGCCTCGTGGGCAGCTTCTCTGAATCTCTTAACATGATCTTCATTGTGCTCCATCCAATGTTCAACGAGTTTCTTTAGCCTTAGCTTCTTTTCGCTCATTGCTCAAGTCTCTCCAGAATAAGTTCTGTTTTCATCACATCTACTTTTTTTACGTATGCTTTTTTAATAAATATAGTTTTGCCGATTATGTCTCTCAGTGTTATGCCCTCGTTGTCTAGAGACGCATAAACCACGTCCTCCATTATCTTCTCACCCTCAACAATAACTGTAAACTCGCACATGATATACCAATATCAGTGAACATATTATTTTTTTCTAATACGTAATATTAAATGATTTTTACTACTTTTTCCTCTCTTCCAAAATAATGCCAGTAAAGTACACCATTCAAAACCATAAGAAAAGAGCCAACCATGAATGGGGTAGTTAAACTTAAGGCTTCGAACATAAAACCAGCAAGAGTGGGTGCAGCAGTCTGCATCCCCATCCTAGCAAAGCTGCTAATCCCAATAGCAGTGGCTGTCTCATCAGGGTCTACTATACTTGAGGCAAATGTCTGCCTTATAGGCATACTGAATAGCGTAACTAGCCGATTAACAACAAGGATGAATAAAGCTATGAAATAAGAGCCTGAAAGTGCAATTAAAAAAGTTAAAAACGCCGAGGATACCCTTGAAGCTATTATTGTCTTAACATAGCCGAACCTCTCAACTATTCTTGGGATTAGCAAATAAGAGAATATTGAGAGAAATCTTGCCAGAGCATAAACTGGTCCTAAAGAATCTGCACCTACCTCGAACCTGTAGAAAAAGTAAAGAGGGGTTAAACTATCTGCAATACCCCAAGCCAGACCGTTACTTCCTCGAATAAGACTGAACTTCAATATAGGTCCCCAGTTCCTCGGTTTCTCGAGTTTGAACAACTCCCTACTTTTCCTTTTTCCACTAGACTCGTTTATGAATAGAACGAAAATAAGGCTTATAGCGGATATCCCGGCACTTACCCACCAGAGTATCTGATGAGCTGTAATGATATCATAACCTCTAGCCTCCAGATATATGGGTAGCCCTCCTAGAGCAGAACCTAATGTAGCCGATAGGCTGTTAGTTATGGCCATTCCGCTATATACACCAGGACGATCCCTTGCATCGACCTTGTCAGTTATGTACCCAGATACAACTGGTTGACCTGCACCAACGCCCTCACCCAATGCTCCTAGCCCCTGTCCGAGTGCAAGCATCCAAAAGTCTTGTGTAACTGCGAATATCACCATTCTAAGGGTTGCGAATATACCTCCGAGGATTAGAAATGGCTTTCTCCCATATCTATCGCATAGATAGCCGAAAGTTATATTATGTAATGCACTAACTGCCGTTGCTATACTGAGGAGAATTCCAATTTTTATGGGGCTGTAACCAAGATATGCGAAGTATATAGCCCTGACAATTTGCAGAAAGCCCATAACTATTCTACGGATAAACATGCTAACAGTTAGCAAGGTAATATCTCTATCAAACCCCGTAGGTCTCTTAATTAACAAATCCTAGAACTATGTTCTATATAGAATAAAGGTTTTCCAATTTAATAATACCCACTATTTTTATTATTAAAAAAATAGGGAAAGGTGTTTATTCTTTGAAATGTGGCATTACTTCGTGACCGAAGAGATTTATGGCTTCTTTCTTATTAGGGCCCAAAGGTGACCCTGTTATGAAGTGGTTTACACCTGTTTTGAATAGGCTGTCAATTTTCTCAGTGCATTGATCTGGGTTGCCACAGATGGAAAAAGCTTCAATCATCTCAGGTTTAACTGAACCGAAGGCTTTTCCCCAGTTCCTGTTGGCTAACTCTGATTTTATACTCTCAGCGTTTTCTATTGAGATATCATGTTTTTCGAGGATAAAACTTGGGCTACCAGCTACGATATATGCTACGACGGGTACTACGCTTTTGATCGCTTTCTTCTTTTCATCAGCAATTGAGAATGACGTATAAGCAGCGATATCAATATCATCGACGCTCTTTCCTGCTTTTCTTGCCCCTTGAGATATCAATCCGACAGCACGCTGAATATCATCCGGGTGACTTGCATTTATTAGTGCTCCATCACCTATCTCTCCTGCGAGTTGTAACATCTTTGGTCCTTGAGCTCCAATGTATATCGGGATGTCTGTTTTAACCTTAAAATTAAATCTGGAACCAGGTAGAGCTTGGTATATCTTTCCCTCATAGGCTCCTTTTTCTCTGTTTAGTTGCTTTTTAACAAGCTCAACTGATTCCCTCATCGCAGTAAGAGGGGATTTCATTTTTACTCCGAGCATCTCTAAGGTGGTTTTGTCTCCTGCTCCTATTCCACATAAGACGCGTCCAGGGGCCACTTCGTTTAGGCTTGCTACGCTCTGAGCCGTTATAACAGGATGTATTAAGTATGGATTTGTTACTCCAGGACCAAGTTTTATACGATCTGTGTAGTTTGCTATGAAGGAAAGGCTAACATATACATTTCTGTTGTTGAAGTGATCTGTTATCCATATACTATCGTAACCGAGTTTTTCAGCTTGCATAGTATAATAAGTGGTTTTCCAGAAAAGCTCCATCGGTACGAACTCTATGCCAAAGCCCTTCATCTTAATGTCTCCAACCTGCCCAATAGTTTAGGCGGGTCTTAGCGTAACGAGTATTTCCTCCAAGTTATATTTCTCAATTATTTCCAGTGTTTTATCAGGAGCAGCTTCGTAAGAGGCCCTAAGCAGGCTACTTAGACCTGCTTGGCTATCTAATTGGTCTCTCTGCATATAGTGCAATATTATTTTAGCTAATGAAGGAGGAATCGGAGTTTCTTCACCACTCTCTAGCAACATATCTATAAGATTCTCTGACAAAGGCTTTCTTAGGGTTCTGGGTACTTTTTTCACTAAATTATTGTATTCCATTCTTATTCTAATAGTAATATAGTTTACACCCTTTTTTTCTTAATGGAATTGTAAGAATTCGTTTTTCCAATTTTTTCATTAAAAAAATTAAGCAATGTCATCGTTTTTCGAATAAACCCCTCGAAAACCGACAAGTATATATAATAATTACCGAACTTTTTATTTAAAAGGATGATAAATAATGTTGACTGGATTGTATAAAGTATTGTTGAAAAAGTTCATATTATTTATAGAAGGGGGAAAACGCGATGTCTCTAGATAGGACAGATCTTAGAATAATAAGGTCTCTAAATAAAGATGCACGGAAATCCTATACTGATATCGCTGAGGAGGTAGGAGTTAGTGATACAACAGTCAGGAAAAGGGTGCAAAAAATGCTCGATGAGGGAATAATTAAGCAGTTTAATCTTCTTCTTGATTATCACAAGATTGGTAGGATTATAAAGGCCTTCATTGGTCTGAAAATTAATCCAACAAGACTGATGGATGTTGTGGAACTTCTTGCTGATAATCCTGACGTACAGGTTCTTTACAGGACTACTGGTAACTGGGATATGTTTGTAGAGGTAATATTCAAGGATATGGAAGAACTCAAACAGTTCTTGGAGTCCAAGCTTAACATTGAGGCTATTACGGGGACCGAAGTAAACGTGGTTATTGGTCCTTACAAGCGTTGTCCGTGTACTGGCCTTTAGGATTTCTGGGGTCTTAGGACCATTATTTTTCCATCCATAGTTACATGGGCACAGAACTCTTGGTTGAAGAGTGCCTCAAGGTATCCTCTAATAAATACTAAAGGGATACCGGGATATTCTATTTTGATCTCGTCTCCATCTCGGGTAAACTTCCCCCACCCTAGATTTTCCATCTCATTAAGGATTATACTCCAGTTGTCCACTTGAGTTAAATCTAGGTTAGGGTCGAAGGTTCTCAGTACTTTTCTCTTAAGGGCAATTGATTTTGCCAGGTCGAATAATCTTGACTCAGGGATCGTACTGAGTATATCATTAAACATCCCGTGGCTTATTATTAGGAGTCTTTCATTTCCTGATCTATAGATGTAGGGCATCCACTCATGCATGTTAAGTTTTTTATATATCTGGAGAGCTGACTCTATAGCCTCCTCCTCATCTTTGATATTTTTTATTTTCTTTAAATAATTAAGATATCTTCTAAGGCTCTTATCAAGATCAATTTTGATAAAGTTATCCTTTTCTTCGTTCAATTCTGGCAAGGATTCTTCACTATTCAAGTGTTATTCGTCTTTTCTCATTAACGGTTTCCTAAAACTCTTACTATCATAGATTTAAATTCACTTCTTGAAACTTTTATCCGATATAATTCAGCCTACCTATGGGTTTTTTCAATAATCTTTTATTGAGTAAGTTGTGAAAGTAGAATATCGAGAACTACATACTTTCTTCTCTCCTTCAAGGTAAAAACGTGAGAAACTTATTATTATACACCTTACATCTTGACTCCTAGTACTTTAGGTCGGTATTAAAAAATCGATGTCCCTAGATCTGCAAGAAGGATACCACTGTTCTATGTTTTCGAACATCTGTTCTATTGCCTAGAGTAATAAGGTGGTCCAAGATCTATAGGGCTTGATGAAAATGGATTTAATTGACACATTCCTTGGTTCTGCAATGGCGCTCCTATCAGGCGTAGTTATTGTTCTATGGACGAGAGTCACTGTTAAGGTAAGCCAAATGGATGCCATTAGTAAAAGCCCAAACCAAGTGCAGGATATTGGATTACAGACCATAGGCAACACTGACTAGTTTCGCCTAAATATTCTCATTATCTTTATAATCCCTTTTTTATAAAAAAAAATAAAAAAAACACTATCTATACAAAGCTCTTAGTCTCTTTACGATATTTGGGTGTGTTGAGAACAACTCACCAAGCCTCTCAATAGTGCTAACCTTCCGATTCATCATATTCCGGACGAGATCATCACCGCTGAGCATCCCAGATCTGATGAGCTGCTCAGTATCCTCTCCAGCCTTATCGGGATCTGAAATAAATAGTGCCTTGTAACCATTGAATGATGCCGGTCCCCCCATCCTGGTGATAACCGAGGTTGAGGCCGAGATTTTCGCCAAGCCGCTGGAAAGCTTTCTTGCACCGTCTGGTACTATCTTTGCACTATGCTGGTCTGCGTAGTACTCTCTTAGCCTGCTGAGACTAAGGTTGAACAGTAGCAGCACGAAGTAGATTAGCATCGAAGCTGCTCCTAGTAGTGCCGTTGACCCGTTATTTCTCCGGTCTCTTCCCCCGTAGTAGCGGCTGAACATTGTGGATCGCGCAATCATGTAGAAAAGGCTGGGTAGAAATGATATGAACATCATGACCTGCACGTCCCTGTGTTTGATGTGCCCCAGCTCGTGTCCAATGACCGCCTCTACCTCTCCATCATCAAGAGAGTTCAGCAGGCCCCGGGTAACTGCTACGTGATTTCCAGTTAGAGGAGATCCGTATGCAAAGGCGTTGGGTATCGCCATATTCGATATCATGAGTTTAGGCGTCTTGATACCTGAACGCTTAGATAGTTCCTCCACCCTCCTTTTTAGACGGGGATTATCATCTCCAGTTATCTCACTAGTCTTGTACATGGCGTTGATTAACTTGGGTGCCAATAACCACTGTGCCAAGTTGAATACGGCCATTAAAACAGCCAAGCTAGTTACATTAAACTGACCAGTCAGGGACAGTATCAGTGCTAGACCCAATGTAGATATGGCTATTATCACCGAGACTGTTGCCAGCATTGATAGACGGAGTCTAAATAGGCTCACATTAATCACTCTTCAAATCTGCTGATACTGCGTACTTTATTAAGTATGCGATCCCCTTTTTAATAAATTGAGTTTTTTTTAAAAAATGTGAAACTATTATTTTATTAGATATCCCCTTTACTCAGGAAAATTCAATCATCAATCAAGTTCCTTCTATAGATTTTAACTCAATAATATATTAATT
>WJIV01000165.1 GCA_014730055.1 Candidatus Bathyarchaeota archaeon | reverse complement strand
TCTTCGTACCGTGTGAATATGTATTTCCGCATCCCAATCCGTTCCTATATCTATCTTCATAGTTTTTCATGCACTCTACTCTGTCCAGTCTTTGGTCCAGTAAAGGTATACTTTGTTCTGGGAGAATATGGCTGGTTTCTTGAGGCTCCGGCATCTATATGTTCTTTCGCTTTTTTTGGCATGTGCTTTTAATATGTTTTCTTTAGCGTAGAAAGTTTATTTAAGTGAAGGTAGTGAAGCCAGTGAAGGCAACCTCAAGCACCAGAACGAGTAAACAGACCTAACCTTATCCAGCTTACCCCGCCTCGGCCCAACACATTTCGTTAGCAAAATGAAAACCTAGTAGAGGTGAAAACACGAATAGGGCAAAACTGGAAGAAATAGAATCGTAATGAAGGTATCTTTGTTCAAAAACGAAGGTGAAAAATTACTTGGATTAAATATTAGCTTGGAGTTGCTTTTTCCCTCTCCAGTAATGTATTTACTACGCCTCTTTTCTCGTTGGCCAAGTCTATGAGGCTTTTCATTAATCCTCTCTTTGATGCGTCCCAGACCTCAAATACCACGGGTTCACCCTTCTCGTCAAACCCCAAGAGGATATCGCTGTCTAGAAGCTTCTCGTCCACCATCTTCCCCTCACTAAGCTTGACGACAAGTATGTCCGCTTTGGCATCGTATCTGATCGCTAAATCCATCGACCTCTACTCCTTCGTTTAGCCACTGTGTCCTTTAACGTAGTAATGTAATTATTAAAATAATGTCTCCGTTCTCCTCGTATATAACTGCAATTCGCTTATCCCAGTTTAGTGCCACAAATCTACCCGTCTGGGTATCATAAAGAATATTATCGGGTCTTTGAACGGTACTGATTTCCACGTTCTGAGTGATTGAGAATTTAAACAGCTCTTTCTCAATTTTCTCAGCAGCATGGTCAGTAAGCGATACCACGCTTATTCAGTGTAAAGCGTTAATAAATTATTACCCATCCATGGCACGGACTGGTAAGATGAGACTGCACAAGGGTGTACCCGGAAACAAATTCTTGAAATTGTTATCTAGTGAAGGGAGTGAAGATAGTGAAGGTAAACTAGAGGGTCTTCACACAGCTGGAATATATGTCACTCAATTTTTAGCTTAGTAATGGGATTCGAACCCTACCTCCAGTGGAGATATCTCCCGAAAACTTTCCCCTTTTTTTATAGGTGATTTTATCATCACATATGAGTAATTTATTTCATGGCAAATTTTATTGTAACATTACTTGGAACCGGATTCCCACCAACATTAATTGCATGCAGGTTCAGGTCCGAATGCCAGAAAAACTAGTGGAGATAATTGATAGATGGGTGGAGGAGGGGCGCTTCACCATTAAAAGTGAGGCTATACGGACCATAGTGGCACTCTAGGAGGAAGGAAGCAGGCCAGATCAGAGCTATACTGGAGGCTGAAGGAAAAAAGATCAGAGACGCAGGCTCGCAAATCGCCGGAGTTGCATTGAGGAACAACCAGAAAATTATCACCAGGAATATTGAGCATTTCAGAGTGCAAGGTTTAGTAGTAGAATCCTGATAAAACATGATGGATTGTTTTTACGCTGGATCTGTCCAAGTAGTCCTGCCTACCCGTACATTTCTGCACGTAGTTAGCGTTATAATAAGCCTGATATTTTATGTATCTTGAACTCTGGGTTTACTGTTTGGGTGATCTCCCGGAGAAATGTTCTTTCCCCTAGATCGTGGATACGGTCGTCCTCAGTTAAGAGTATATCACATTTGTTTACTGCCGAGGATAGTATTAGGCAGTCTATGAAGTCATTTAAAGTCCTTCTGAGGGTGAATGCTGAATGGAGGACGGAGGAATCGTAGTTGGGTACCTTAAGTATTTTCTCATCATAAATGATGGCTTTGATGCCCCTGGATACTCTCTTGGCTTCAAGTTCTCCTCCTGTCACGTACTTTGCGCCTTTAGCAGCCAGTTCAAACAAGGTGATGTCTGAGATGGAGATCTCGTGACCTTGCTCCATAAGCCTAACAGGTACGTCAGTGGGGAGACCCTTAATGGCTACCCCAATAGCTGGTAAAACGTATGTAGTGTCAAGAAGCAGCCTCATTGTTCAGCCATCAACGATAATTCTTTCCTATTTGTATAGAACTCTTCCAGGGTGATCTCGATGACTGGTTCTTCCTGGAAGACCTCCTTGAGGCTGGGGACGGGCTCCACGATCAGACGTCCATCGACCACCTTGTAAATAATCTTAGTATGGGGCTTTAACCCTAGTTTTTCTCTGATATCCTTCGGGGGAAAGAGCTCACCTTTCGAGCCAACTCGGCTTTCCGACATTTACCGAATACACCGAGTAATACCTCCCTTACTCGTAAATAAACTTTCTTATTTCCCTGAAACCAGCATGCATGCACGAGAAAGTGTATCTACTAGGGTGAATTCTTTGTCCTCGGCCTCACCAGGTACTGCCAGTAGTGCCAATAACGTTCCTACCGATACACTTCTACCTCCGGACCCAGCAGCCAGGACAGGCGTAACTGAGCCTTGAAACAAAGACCCTTTTCCTTACAGAGACTTTCAGATGTCTAATAATCAAGAACATCATGTATCGGAGCCTCTCATAGGATTGTATGATACCCGGCTCCTCCACCAGTTCCTGGAGCCACGGCAGTATCCTCAGATCCCGATAACTTGTGAAATGTTCCTTTTTTAGGCTATAGGCTATTACCCAGTCGAAGTAGCCCCTCAACCTCGTCCAGTCGTGACGGTTGAATATGCATGAATGTAACGTTCCCAATGCAGTCAAGATACGGATATATGATATATGGCTATGGGAAATAATAAGACCAATAATATAATCAAGAAAAAGATACAACCAACCAGAATCACTAGAATGGTTTGAATATCTCTACACTGAAATAATAAAATAAAGAAAAAAAAAGCGTCTTAATCGATGATTTTATACTCACATTCAGATGCTTTTCTTCTTGTATCCTT
>WJIV01000164.1 GCA_014730055.1 Candidatus Bathyarchaeota archaeon | reverse complement strand
TCTTTCTCCTATCTCATTCGCTCTAAGTATTACAAATTGTCCAGGCTTAGCTTTATGAGCCACAGCTGGGGCATGCACCTCAAACATTTTGGCGTTGGGGGTGAGTTCTTCCTTGGCAATTATTTTGTACATGCATTCACCACGTTTAAACGAATCTCATTAGAGATGCATTACCACTTAATAAAATTGAGGTTAAAGCATTCATAAAATACACAAGTTTCGGAGAAATGTAAACTTAGAATGCTGCATTTGATCAAAAAATAAGTTATTGGTTAGCGTTTTATCTACGTCCAGAGGCCTGGCACGTCCCCCCAGATAGCATCATACCAGTCCTCCTCTGTTATTGTCTCTCCTTTAACAATGATTTCATGTAAATTCTTGAGTAGTTTGTGATGTCTTTTCTCATCAGCCATTATCGCCTCCAGCAATAACTTTAGCTTTTGATTTTCGATTGATGGAATCTTTTTCTCCAACTCTTTTATCACTGCCTTCTCGAGCTCTATATGTCTCTCAATTACCTCTTTCTGCTTTTCCATCATCTCTTCATTAAGAGGTTTCGTGGATTTTGTTAAAAATGCGATACCAGACCTATACATATCCGCATGCTTGGAAGAATCAAGGGATATACCCCTTAAGGCCATCTGCACGGCCTCATTATCAAGGTCTTCAAGGGCATCGTTTACTGATTTGACAATGCTATTCTCAAGTTTTATCTGGTTCTCAAAAAATTCAACAAGTTCGTCTGACATTAAAACACCATGTTAGGATTATGTTCGAAGAGTTATAAATATTAGAGTTTTTTTCCAAGAGTTGCAACGTATATTGCAAATTGCTCTTCCCCATTAATACCTAAGAGATTGTTCAATTGATCGTCATGAAATGCAGCTATTGCACATACTCCTGAATCGATGTTTTCAGCGGATAGGTATAGGTTCTGGCAAACATGACCAGCGTCCAGGTGCATATATCTGTATCCTCTTTCCCCGTATCTCCACATCATTCTATACGCAACAGCTGTCCATATGAATGTGACAGCAGACTGTTTGACAAATCTCTGGTTAAAGCATGCTTTGGTTATTTCTTCAGTTATTTCAGGTGATAGATTCACTTCTTGTAATTTGTGTTCTATAGCTATGAACCGGTACAAACCTGGGTCCAACCCATCAACTCTATTAACAAGGATAAATGTCTCAAAACAATGTCTTGCCCCTGCACTTGGCACTGTTCTAAGGGTCGATGGTCTTTGTATTACATCCTTAACTCCCTGTGTACTCCATAAAAGATAGCTTAACTCTTTGAGTGATAGAGCTTTTTCTGAGTATGATCGAACACTTACTCTATTATTAATAGCTTCATTGACTGATACTTCTCTTAACTCCACCGAGCCCGGTTCTGGTAAATCTGTTACAGGTTTTTCAGTTTGTGGTAATTCAAGAGGCGGTTGTGGCAACCCTTTGATTTGATCAGATTTCTCTAGGTATTGATATTTTGTCTTCTCCATGAATTCTTTACCGATTCCCTTTACCATAATTACACCTGACAGGTAAGTAGGGATTACCTCAATAAATATACTAAGAAAAAATTAAAGAAATTTGAGGATTTATGCAAAATAACCTTGAGCGATCATCGCATCTGCTACTTTCATAAAGCCTGCGATGTTTGCTCCAAGGACGTAGTTTCCGGGTTCACCGAACTGCTTGGCGGTGTCGTATGCATTCTTGTGGATGTTCACCATTATGCTGTGGAGTCTCTCATCAACTTCCTCACGGCTCCAGAAATATCTCATGCTGTTCTGAGCCATTTCCAGGCCTGATGTAGATACTCCTCCTGCGTTAGCTGCCTTTCCTGGTCCAAATAAAACATCAGCTTTCTGGAAAGCGGTAACTGCATCTGGTGTACAAGGCATGTTTGCTCCCTCGCTTACTGCCATTATGTTGTTATCGATGAGTTTGTTCGCATCTTCGCCGTCTAGTTCATTCTGTGTTGCGCTTGGGATTGCGATGTCTACATCGTAGACCCATGGCTTGCCATCTTTAGTGTATTCTAGGTTGTATTCTTCTGCAAATTCGCTTATTCTACCACGTCGTACGTTCTTAAGATCCATAACGTACTCCCATTGCTCTTCTGTGATCCCGTCTGGCATATATACGCATCCGGAGGAGTCACTGAGAGTGACAACGTCAGCACCGAGCTGCATGCATTTCTCTGTGGCATACTGGGCAACGTTACCAGATCCACTTACTGCTACTTTTTTACCCTTGAAATCTTCATCTACGGTCTTTAGCATCTCCTGGGCAAAGTATGTGGCTCCGTATCCTGTAGCCTCAGGTCGTATGAGGCTTCCACCCCATCCCCAGCCTTTACCTGTTAAGACACATGTTCCATGAAGATTTGTGATCTTCCTATAAGCAGCATACATATAACCGATTTCTCGAGCACCTACACCGATGTCTCCGGCTGGAACGTCTGTAAACTGACCTATATGCCTGTACATCTCGGCCATGAAACTATGGCAGAAGTTCTCTACTTCACCATCTGTCTTTCCGTGGGGGTCGAAGTCTGATCCTCCTTTACCTCCGCCCATTGGTAGGGTTGTGAGGCTGTTTTTGAAGATCTGTTCGAATCCAAGGAACTTTAAGAGTCCTAGATATACTGTATGGTGGAATCTAAATCCACCTTTGTATGGCCCTATGGCGCTGTTGAACTGTACTCTGTATCCTCTGTTTACTTGAATCTCGCCATCTCTGTCTTTCCAGGGTACACGGAACTGAATTATCCTCTCTGGTTCAACGATTCTCTCAAGAATCTTGTGTTCCTTGTACTTTGGGAATTTTTTTATGGCAGGTTCAAGTGATTCCAAAACTTCGAGAGCGGCCTGGTGGAACTCCTTTTGTAGGGGGTCCTTCTCCTTTATGCTCTCATAAACGCTTTCAATGTATTTATCCAAAGGACTTCACCTTGTAAGTCGCTTGTGTAGACTACTATATGGTATATATAGCTTGTGTGAACTAGGGAGTCTGAGTATATACTATAATTAACTTTACAAAAAAGAATTTATTTGTTGTACAAAGTTATTAAAAATGGTTATTGGAATAAGGTTATTTGTTTAAATCTACCTTCTTTGGTTCAATAGTTTTGGTGGAGATTTTCTCAGCGAACTGGGTAGATAGATCGGCGAACCTATCAGGTTCACAGCTATTTATGTTGTATACCTCCATCCTCTCGCTTCCTATTCCTAGGACGTCGAGAGTCTTCTTCATGTATCTAATTCGTTCATCTGCTTTTTTGCTTCCATCTATGTAGTGGCATTGGTCCTCAGGGCATGCGAATACCAGAACTCCGTCTGCTCCCTCGTCAAATGCTCTCATATAGTGGAGGGCATCAAGTCTACC
>WJIV01000163.1 GCA_014730055.1 Candidatus Bathyarchaeota archaeon | reverse complement strand
CCTAGGCTATGTTTTTGCAAAGAACGGATCATTAATTCCTTTGTATCCTCAAATGGTAACTTGACTCATTTACTTTTCTATAAACCATCACGAATATGGGAGGATAAATTCATCGATTAGATTACATGGATTGGATATAATTTCTATAAACTTTAATTCTCTACTACCTTGGTAAACATTGATGGAAATAGAGTCATAGATTAGGCAGATAAAAGATCTCTTACAAGATCTGAACGAGAAACTAGATATAATAATGAATGAGAGAGAGAAATGCATTAATGATCTTCGATGGCTGCTCTCAAAGATTTTTTTGAAGAAGAACTCGCCCTATACTCGATAAATGACATCAGGTTAGCTATCGTTGAGAGGTAAAATAGTCCTAATACCCTCACAGATTTGACTTCCGCAAGTTAAGACCAGCTCTTATATTATACGAGGGTCGGAGAGATGTAGCAGTGGCTCTGATCTCCTTAAGGATCCCTTACCAGATCGATTTAGCTTGTTAGTTTGTATTCAAGGCTGAGTTTCTCTGCCTTCTCCGAGCTATAATTTTACGAAAACTTTAAGGTGGAGGTCATTTTATGGGTGACTCGATATTATTATAGTTTTACATACTTACGAACGTTTTTAATAGTATCAACTATTTTGTTTGAGATGGTGTGATGTGTCTAAGGAGATAGTAGTCAGATTAACCATACCGGAATGGGTGGATGAGGAAAGGGTAAAAAAAAGAATCCAAAAATTCACAGATGAGCTCGTTGAATCCGGTGAACAAACAGCTGAAGAGGCCAGGAGATTCTATAACGTTGAAGATTTATCGGAAAGTATTGAAGTACCCCCTGAGCTTGAAAGAAAGATCGTTTCTACAAGAAGGAAGAGAGGTTGGTAATCCTAGACACGGGTCCTATACTTGATAGAGTCAAGCAAAGTAAGGACATACCTGAAAATTTGACTATAGTTACAGTTATTGAGTGGCCCAGGATACTGGAATATTCTAGGTTTTCTGGCAATGTACTGTATCCTCAGACCCAAGATTTTCAGGTGGCTTTTGAGATACAGAGGAACCTCATTAGCATTGGAAAGATGAAGGGATTTGCAGATCTAGTTATTGCGGCGATTTGTATCAGGAAAGATGAGCTATTAATAACAAAAGACTCTGATTTTACCGATATAGCAAGCTCGTCAAGTCTAAAGGTAGAACTACTAGATAGGATCTAAGCGTTCATGAGAAGTTTAGGAGGACAGATAAATCCAGAGTACAGTCAAATTGTAAAACATTACTGTCTATAGATCCAATTGTATTTACTTTAAAGGGGGCGTCTCTATCCTTTTGCCCTCTAATTTCCAGGAGATTCAGCAAGGTACTTTAACCTTTTACACGTCCTCAATATTAAGAGAATCACAAAACTCGGTAGCATATGGTGACCTAGCGCCCTAAACTCATCCCAGTCCTCTGGGTCCAGCGTCTCTTCTACTCTCATATCTATCAACCTAGATCTCTTACCATTAACTCAGGTTAAAACCTGATAACTTTTATCGGTTAAGAAAAAGGTCAGTAAAAACCATCGATTAGGGTAATAGGGATAAATCTTCGAGTTTGCATCACTTTAATCATAAATAGATGCCATATATTCGTACATCAAAGAATGGAGCGGTGATGAATCCCTTTTTACTTTAATAGAAGGGAGTCGACGTGCTTCTCGGAGGATTTGAAGAGCTTCACGTCAGCTGTGAAGAGCTTTGCTGAACAATACATCGCAGCTGCTATGAACAAGGAGTCATAAACGGTTAAACTACTCTCTACAGCTATCTGGAATGCTCTACGGGTTACCTCGTGGCTTGAGACAACATATAGACTCACCCAGATCCTCTGAAGATCCTCAATGACGCCCCCCGCTTCTTTTTCACCCAGGTCATTGTGAATTGTTACATGCTTCCACAAGGCGTTCAGGGCCTCGGGCAGGGCTACATCAACGGTGTGTAACCTGTAGCCTTCTCGCAGGTGTTTCTTCACCGCCTCTCTAGCGTCACCTGAGCCCGGCTCGTTGACTACCAGCTTCACTAAGATGCTGGAGTCCAGGAGCAGGCTCATCGCTCACGGTCCTCTCGTATCAGTATGGTGGAGTCGATGCTGAGCACTCTTTCCTCTGATCTCTCTCCCACCTCTTCTATTACCTCGATTAATTTGAGGGAGTTTATCCTTTGCTCGATGAAGGCCCTTATCTCCTCACTCCAGACCAACTCGGTCTCTCTCATCTTCTCCTTAAGCTCCTCAGGGAGCCTGATGGTATAGGTGGATGACACATGCGATCAGTTTGAATTACAAGATATAAACTTAATGTAATACATGATGCAATACAGTTGGTGTTAATTTTATTTGTTTAAACGCGAATAGAACCCAATATGTTGAGGTAAAACGCATGCATGTTGGACCCCCCCTAGGTTGCCTTCACTGCCTTCACTTCCTTCACTAAAACCAAATCTAAATCTAGAAAAACAGATATCATCTCAAAAGTGAAAAACAGATACAGCTACAGTAGCTGCATCAACTACAGCAAGAGATGGAGGTGCGTAACCAAATACTCCAAAAACCTCCTGCACTCACGTAAGAGGATAAAATCATCGGTTACTTATTCGTTATATGCTTCTGTTGAATAGCCATCTTGAGTTATTATTGCTCTAGCTGCTTTTTTCTCTTCGACATTCAATTTATCATTCTAATCGAGTTCTAAGAAGCTCAAACAAATTACTATTACTCCCAACGCATCTCGACTATGTACTGTACATGAAGCGTGGTATAAAGGTGAAAATAAGAGTTATAACATATGAAAACTGCACACCTATTTAACTGACGTAACAAACCCTTAACCATGAATATTGACCTAGAGCTAAGAGAAATACTAGAAAACATACTCAACGATGCCCACAACACCAAGAACCTCGGAACAAAATACGATACATGGCAAAGACTCGAGAAACACAACAGCCTAAAGAGCTTCAAAGACTTCGTAATAGGGGACATCAACGGACAACTAAGATGCGGCTACTCGACATACAACGGAAAAAAAGAATCCGACCTAGAAAAAGAAGAAAACAAGTTCCTCGATGAAACCCTCATCCAACGAGTATATGGCATCGAACCAGTAATTGACGAATTCATCGAGAAAAACAACAAAAAATAGCTACTTATGTCATCTTAACCGGTATCCGAAGCGTAACCGTCCCATCTAGAACCTCGGCATCAACCTCAATACCCATGATATCCTTTACCATGGCCTCAAGGTAAGCGTGAATAAAGAGGCTCCAGTTACGGTGTAACCCATGACGCAGGTGAAACATGTAAAAATTCTTCATCTCATGGAAGTTACAGTGGAACCAGCCATTATACTTTGATAAGATATCTGTGATAAACCACTTCAAGGACTCGTAATCCAGGGTCATACCTCTCGATAGTAGATTGCTTCTCACATTCAATCTCCCCGCATTTTCACCTGCGGAAAGAACCTGCTCCTCAGATAATCCTTCTAAAAGGGAGGAGATTAGGGAAGGAGGAACGGTAAGCAAATCAGTATTACCGAAGAATCGGCCATTGTACGAGTAGGCCTCAACAAGCTCAGTGATAATATTATTTACGCTAACGCCTCCCGCCTCCGCTTCACTTCTTAAGACATCATCCAGATCCTCACTTATGCGGATAGATCTTGTGACATGATTAGCCTCACTCAAAGCTATCAGTGATTTACATCTCTCCCAAGTATATAAAAAATAGGCAAATACCCTCAAAAACCTAGATACCGCCAAAAAT
>WJIV01000162.1 GCA_014730055.1 Candidatus Bathyarchaeota archaeon | reverse complement strand
TAGCATTGTCAGGAAATTCAACGAGTGGTTTAGTGCCCAGCGATTCAGCCCCCGCAAGAATAAGAGAAATTACTCACAGCCTAATATTGAGCGATTGAGGTGGTTACAAAAAGAAGGTTTACTCCACCCTAGAATTGAAACCGAGGTGAATGAAGTCATATCTCAGGAATTTGTCTTTCCAGAGGATATAATTGAAAGGCTCAGAGAAGACAAAGAGATCTGGAAAAACTATCAAGGCTTTTCTGAAGGCTATAAGCGGATTAGAATTGCATATATTGATAGTGCTAGAAAACGACCTGAGGAATTTGAAAAGAGGCTTGGGAATTTCATAAAGAAAACAAGAGCTAACAAGGTATACGGCTTCGGTGGAATTGAAAAGTACTTTTAATTGTTGAGGACACTCGATTATTTTCATATTTCATAAACTAGAGTTCTAGTAATCATTGGACACTCGCGCATAGTTAGAAATTGCAGGAGGTCTTCATTTTTGTATTTTGAAACATGATCATTTTGTAACGTGAATAGGGATACTTTCAACTTTCATGCTTGGTGTGGGATGCCCACACAGATTAACTAGTATAATATCTCTAAGTCTACTTGTTACATATAGGCAATTTAATACAGATCAACTAATTGCATTTTGCAAAGTTCACGGTACATATCATTGTTTTCCAGTAGCCAGTCATGTGTTCCCTCAGCCTCGATTACGCCATTATTTAGTACTATGATTCGATCCATATCGCGGACCGTGGAAATCCTGTGTGTGACCAGGATGACGGTCCTGTTTAGTGTTTTTTGGCGTAGGGTTTTTTGTATCATGGACTCGGTATATGGGTCTACGCTGCTGGTTGCTTCGTCAAAAACTAGTATTTTTGGATCAGCGATGATGGCACGCGCTAGGCATATAAGTTGTCTTTGCCCGTAGCTGAGGTTTGTGCCCCGTTCATTTAGTATAGTCTTGTAGTCTTCCCTTTGCTCCATTACTGTGTTGTGGATGCCTACGTATTTGGCTACGCGGATCATTTCCTCATCTGATGCCTCTGGGTTTCCGAATTTGAGGTTATACTCTACGCTGCCGTTGAAGAGGAATGGCTCCTGTAAGACGATGGATACTTCTTTTCGTAGGCTGCTGAAGGCTAGATCTCTGAGGTTGAATTTATCAATATACACTGTGCCTTCTACTGGGTCATAGAATCTGCCTAGAAGATTGATTATCGTGGACTTTCCTGAGCCTGTGGGTCCAAAGATGGCTATCTTTTCACCTGGGTTGATGTGCATATTGATGTGTTTCAGCACTGGCTGATCTGGGATATAGCTAAAGCTTATATCATCGAACCTGATCTCGCCCCGCAACCCCTCTAAAACAACGGGTTTCTCACTCTCAATTACCTCGGGCTCCTGATCAAGGATCATGAATATGCGCTCCGCTCCAGCTAAGGCGCTCTGTATCTCGCCATACAACATGGCAAGGTTCTGGATTGGCGTGAAGAATGTCTCGCTGTAGTTGCTAAAAGCAATGTGATCCGTGGATCAATCATGTATAGTATGTAGAGGGTGAATAGGAACTGTATACCGTGTCTGAATATCTCGCGTACTGTTTCGCTATAGAAGAGGTCTATTGCGCCCATGTCGCTTGTGACGCGGCTGATTATCCGTCCTGACATGAGTTTGTCGAGATAGGTGAAGCTATTGTTGATGAGGCCGAGGTAGAAGTCTCTTCTCATTACTCTGAGTATGTTTTGGCTTAGGGCTGCTCTTAGGGTGATGTGGGTGACGTGAAAGAATCCTCTGATTATCGCTAGGGCTACTATGATACCGCAGAATGCTAGAAAGAGTCCGAGTTGGTCTGATACTCCTGTCCAATTTTTTATGAGTTCTATGAATTAGTGGGTGTGTCCTAGTACTGGTACAAGGACGTAGTCTATTATGAGTGCTACTATCAGTGGGGCGATTAGGGCGAATATGCCGTGTCCCCCGAAGGCTGTAAGTACTATGCCGATGAATATGCCCCTGAAAGGTTTCATGTAGCCCAGTAGACGTTTTGTGAGGGTCCAATCAGATGGTTTGTATTCGGTCAAATGGATGCACTAGCTGTTATCCTACTTATTTTTTTAAATATATGAAAATTCGTCTAATTTGTATGTATGCGGTTAGTTATTGGAGAAGCTCCATATCCTTTGAATGTCTTTGTTATACTGAGGGAAATTCAATATACCTATTACATGAGAAAGTAAAAATGCGTTCATTTTATGCATTTCAACTCTTTTTATGGGAAACTTGTACGTTGTTTATGTCTCTGTATAAATATCATCAAGAAAAGGGCAAACAAGTAGGTTAGAATAACTTCTCCACCCTTCCATTCAATCTGATACGCCAATACCAGATAATTCAAAGCCCCATGCATAAATGTAACAAAAAACAATGACCCAGTGACATCAAAAATTAATCCAATAAAGATAAAGAGAATAAGACCTGAAATAAATCTAACCAGTGTCAAGGTTTGAACCAACCCATGAATTAAAACAAACACAATTGAAATCAGTAAAACTCCTTTATACCTACCATAAGACACAACAGCCCTATTCTGTAAATACCCTCGAAAAACAATCTCCTGCCAGAGACTATTCATCAGATTGAACACACCATATGAAACAAATGCACCATTCACCCAAAACTGAACACCGCTGGAATACTGCTGCGGGTTTTGGAGATTAAAAAAGACGCCCAATAATAGAGCCATATAAAATAACCCAGAACCCACGACTAGACCATATGCTATACTACGTAACGTATTTTTCCTTAGGTCTAACCCCATTTCATTGAAAGAAAACTCAGTGTTCTCAACGTATGTTATCAGTGAATAGACAAGAATCAGCATAAGTAACGCATCCAAGGTCGCTGCGATTGCTTGTCCAGTACCTGTTTCTGATACAAAGAACTGTGCTTTTTCCCAGGTCTTTGAATAGGGAATGTTCTGTAATATGTATAATCGCTGTAGGATGGCTATTAGTGTGAATCTGCTTATGATAACCAAGACTATTGTTGAGGTTATTGTGATTAGTAGTATCCATAAATAGTTTATTGGAGACGCCTTGTTTTGTTTCAACGGTTTTACTTTATCTTTCTTTTATTAAATAAATTTCCAGTGCTTTGTCTTATATTCCCATTACGCATTCTTTTTTAGATAACTATTCATGCCTTTTTAGTAAGGAGAAATTTGAATAACTACTCAGCCTTTGTTATGCTGCGGGAAATTCAATATTGCGCACGTGCATTTTTTGACTTATGGTCGCTCTCAAATGTTTGTTGATGAGAGTCTTTTTGAAATTAGTATGTAAATGGATATTTTGATAAGAACTCTATGAATTGTTCCCAATTCCCCTCCCCCAATAATTCTGTAAAACTTGATGATCTATATGCAGCAGAAGACCCGAGAATTAGAATATAGCAAAAAGGTAATAGATACAACTCATTTTTTTGATCAAGTTCTCCCATTTCAATAGCCTTATCTATAATTTGCTTAAGAGGATCAAGCATACCTTTTTGCAGTTTAAGTAAGGCGTCATCTTTTTGATCATCAATCTGACTTAGAAACAGCAGGTGGAACCAACCTTGATCCGTACAAGCGGACTCAAGATAATGCCGAAGAGTCGTCTGCAGGAGTTCAAGGTATGAACCTGAATACGTCTGCATAGTCTGTTCAAGGTTCTCCTTTGAAACAGACATATGTCTTTCGAGGATCGCTGTCCGAAGCTCTTGCTCACCTGAAAAATAATTATAAAGATTCCCCGGAGACATGTCAAGTTTATTCGCAAGCATTCTCATGCTGAACCCATTTACTCCATTTTCGTGAATTAGACGTTCACCATATGTGAGTATTCGGTCAATCTGTTTTTGCTTGTCTTCGTATGAACGAGCTCGTTTTTTGCCAGACATTATTAGATAACCAAACCTGCTGTTATTTAAATGAACGGTGTTAACTAATAACTTTTAAATAAACACTGTTCATTTATGAGGTTAAGATGGGAAATAGAACACCAAATGGAACCATACTTGTTCTAGCACTCGTAATGCTAATCGAATCATTGGCAACGGGAATACCAATACCATATTTCCCAAAATATGCCACAAGTCTAGGAGCATCCGTATCATCACTTGGTGCATTCATGAGTAGCTTCATGGCATCCTACGCAATAATGTCCCCAAAAATGGGGGGACTGTCAGATAGATACGGTAGAAAGAAGCTTATGATGTACGGACTAGCAGGAGATGTAGTTCTTGGATTGGCTCAAGGAGTGGCTCCAAACTGGGTCTGGTTACTTCTAATACGAGTTATTAATGGAGTTGTAGCTTCCGCTGCGATGGTTTCAGGACAAGCTCTTCTCATGACTGTTGCAGATTCAGGTAAGAGAGGTGAGGTTAGTGGTATGGTTATGTCTATGAGTATGTTTGGTCATATGGTTGGTC
>WJIV01000161.1 GCA_014730055.1 Candidatus Bathyarchaeota archaeon | reverse complement strand
TTATAGCTATACAGATTTCTTCTACAAAGACTATATCGATCTCTCATCAGCCCTACACGAGCTTGTACCAGGAGATTTCAAGAAAAAATTTTTCTACGGTAACAGCGGCGCAGAGTCCATCGAAGCAGCCATTAAAGTAAGTAGATGGCACACGAAACGCCAGGGAATTCTAGCCTATATTGGCTCATTCCATGGAAGAACCATGGGAGCCGTGAGTCTAACAGCGAGCAAACCCGCGCAGAGGGCGAGATTCAGCCCCCTAGTACCAGGGGTTGAACATATATTCTATCCCTACTGCTACAGATGTCCTTTCAACTTAGAGTGCCCAAGCTGTGAATACGCCTGTGTGGACTATATTGATGAATACCTTTTCCACAGGTACGTGCCACCAGAGGAGATAGCAATGCTCATGGCTGAACCAATTCAAGGAGAGGGCGGCTACGTTGTACCACCAGATGGCTATTTCAAGAAGTTAAAGAAGCTGCTAGACGAGCATGGTATTCTATTCGCTGTTGATGAAGTACAGTCAGGAATCGGTAGAACAGGTAAATGGTTCGCTATAGAGCATTTTGATGTCACCCCCGATATCGTATGTATGGCTAAAGGGATAGCGGCTGGAATGCCCCTCGGAGTTATGGCTTCCAAAGCCGAGATACAGGACTGGCAGTCAGGTAGTCACGCCTCAACATTCGGAGGAAATCCAGTCAGTTGTTCAGCAGCCTTAGCGGTTCTAGAAGTCATTAAATCAGAGAAATTGATGGAGAATGCGCAGAATCTTGGAGCCTATCTCATTGATCGCCTTGAGGAGATGAAAGAGGACCACCCCTTCATTGGTGATGTTAGAGGTAAAGGTCTAATGGTAGGAGTTGAGCTGGTGAAGGACAAGGATACGAAGGAGATTGCAAAGAAGGAAGCTGGAGAGGTAATGATGAAGTGCTTCAAGAAGGGGCTTGCTATAGTCACATGTGGACCAAATGTGATAAGATGGATGCCTCCACTCACGATAACAAAAGACCTCTTAGAGCCGAGCCTTGAGATATTCGAGGAAAGCCTAACTGAGGTAGAAAAAGGGCACTAACCCTCTTTTTAATCAAAAAAAATTATTCTTTTAATACATCAATTTTTGTGAAGGACCCACTACTCACTTGGATTAGTCCATCAAAGGGCTCTCTTACATTCACATACTCCAATCTAATCTCAGCTCCAGCAGTCAGATCCATAGCCTCTTCAGCGTGCTCTCGCCAGAGACTGACCCTTGCCTCGCCTGTGCCATCGTCTATCCTGAAGTTTGTAACAGTAGCTGGCCCTCTAACGGTCTCGATGTCTCTCTGTACAGGGTCATCCAATACCTGCCCCTGAATGGTGATATTTCGTTGGCCCTCACGTATATCCCTGATAGCTACGATCCTCCTCTCGACATCTGGGAGCTCCATCTCAAGATCCTCCGGGTCAATGTGAACACGACCACTTCGGCCAACATTCAGATCCACACCACCGAACCCTGCGCGGGTATACCCATTTTCGACGACAATCATACTTCCTTCATCTATCTTATCTACTAGATCCACATCATCGTCCCACAAGCTTAGTCTGGCAGTGCCCGTATCGTCTTCGATAAGTACCGAGACTACTCTTCCTTCGGTACCGTCCTTTCTCATGAACTCACGGACCTCGCTTACCTGTGTAGCTAAAGCAGCAACATTTACACTGTTCATCCCTTCATCCAAGTTTCCAAGCTTTGTCCAAAATGGGACTGGTTCCTCGGGGCGTACTCCTTCCTCAACAATATTTACGTCGGTTCCCCAGCCGATGTGTACCTCTGGGTTTCCCCTGTTTCCTGTCCTGACATTTCCACCGATTATCCGGACCTTTGTGCCTCTCTCGAGGTCACCGTACTCTTCAACTTGATCATCCCATAGAACTGCATTGATCCTCGAACCTCCCTCTTCCAGAAGCAGTCGGCTGACTTTGCCCTCGCTTCCATCGTCTCTTTGGAAAGTGTTTACTGGGTAGTTATCCATCACCACAGCCTCTAGGAGAACATCTCCTTCAGAGTGAATATCTGCAGGGGTTAGGAAGAATTCGTCAACTTTGGGGTAATCTTCCTGCACTACGTCCATGGGTTCAATGAATATCTGTCCCCGGTTACCCATGTTTACCTCAACTGAGCCTCTACGCTCACGGCTATAACCATGGAGAATCCTGACAATTTTCCCGGGAGCTAGCTTGCTGGATTCCACGTGATCCGCTTTCTCATCCCAGAAGACAACTGTGACATGCCCTGTCTTGTCCCCAAGTATCATTCTCAGAACCTTGCCCTTCCTGTTATCGTCCCGGTCAAAGGTGTGGCTAGGGAATATGTGGATGATTCTTCCTGTAAGATTCACATCACTTAGCCCAGAGGTGAGGTCGCCTATCTTGAGCTTTGCGTCGAACTTTTCTCCCATCCCGTTGATACCTAGATTGCTTGCTACAAGGTGAGCTGCTGCTTCCTCCGTGAGTAGCCCCTCGGCCTTTGCTCTTTCCTCCTCGATGAGCTGTATGACGGCGTCCTCGGTCAGGTTCGGTTTAAGAGCTAGTATTCTTTTGATTATTTCTTCTGTGGACATTGGGTTCAGGATATTTTGGGATGTTATACGTAAAAACTATTCTTTTCTCTCTCCCTTGGCCTCC
The DNA here is from genome assembly GCA_014730055.1 of Candidatus Bathyarchaeota archaeon. Next base: position 8,291 of record WJIV01000161.1, on the reverse strand, counting down.
ATGTACATGTAGATGAAGCCCATGGCGAGCGCGGTTATCCCCAGGAATATTATGAGTCTGTTGATAAAGTCGAATAATACTTCTATGCTCATTTCAAAATAGGGAATCATATCAGAGTATTTAGGTTTAGCTCTAATCTTCAAGGGCGTAGGCCTTCCAGATATCCATTAGATCATGATATACCTCATCTTCCTCTAGTATGGTATCGTAGTACTCCAGTGTTTCTGCCAGTTTCTGTGCAAGCAGGTGGTAGCAGAAAGCCACCTCCTCGTCTAGTACCCTGAAGTAGAAGTCGCTGCAGCTGCAGTAACCTGCATTGGGATAGATTAGGTATTCTCCAGTGGTCCCTATTGCTATCCACACCTCGCGCTCACTAGGGCGGAATATGTACTTCTTGATCCGACGATTCACAACTAGGTCCCATGCTTGCAGGAATCTCTTCCCGAATACATTCCTTAGCCTCTGCCAGTTAGACCTCGAGAGTTCCTTCTCCGTACGAAGCTCCCTGATAACCTGTTGAAGTACCCTCTGTTCCTGAAGAGCCATCAATAATTACTGGGAACTCTCGCTTAATTAATCTCCCAGAGAGGAGAACCGTAATCCCATGCCCCGTAATATCCACAGGTCTCAGAGGCAGATAACGCGGCGAGCCTCATGGACTCCTCGATTGTCCTTCCCGAGAGATATTCCACGATTAGTCTCGCAGCGAAGGCATCTCCAGCTCCGAGGGTATCAACTACCTCCGTTTCCACGATTGGCTGATGGTAAGTCTGTTCACCATCATAGAGTAGTGAGCCCTTTATGCCCTGTGTTACCACAACCAGACTGACACCCAGATCTTTTATCCACCCCATGAGACGCTCAGCCTCGGATCTTGTTTGTTCGGATGCTGAAAGGAACGCAATGTCCACCTTTGGTGCTGTTTTCTTTAAATATTCCTTACTCCAGCGGTCAGAATAATCAAAGCTCAGGTATCCGGACGCCTTTGATAACTCCTCAAGTTGCTCTTCAATGAAGCTATAGACGCTCGTATGGGTAATCTCATAACCGGCTATGTACTGGTAGTCCTCTCTATCTAGCTTGATCTGGCTGCTAACGCCCGAAGTGGATTTTCCGAAGACCCTCTCACCTGATATCAGGCTCACCTCGCAGTACGAGTTAGGTCCCTCGACCCTCCGACAGTGTGATAAGTCCACACCCTCGCATTTCATTGATTCATACAACAATTGCCCGTGAGGATCATCACCAAGCCAGCCTATATAACCGGATTCGTGGCCATAACGCCTAGCTAAAACTGGGACGTTAACTGAGTTTCCCCCCGGGAACATCCTGTTAAGGTGTATGTATCTGTCTACCGTATTATCTCCCACGCCGACGAGCTTGACCATAGGTACCATCTTTACAGCTGTGTTATTTCACGTTTCCCAATTACCACTGTTTAAAAGCTGTGATTCAGGGGTGTTTCTGTATGATCCGTCTACTAACACCGCATCCAGCCATAATGGTTGATTCAGGTGAGAGAGTGTTATTAGCAGCGGATATTCATCTAGGGCTCGAGTATGACCTCGCTAAACAAGGAATAAACATCCCTTACCAGTGGTCGAGAATGCTCGATGAGATGGTGGGACTATTAAAAGAGTACAAGCCTGATAGATTAATACTCCTTGGAGATGTTAAACACGGTGTCCCCGCAACAAGCTTTAAGGAGAAGAGAGAGATACCTAACTTTTTCAATACACTGCTTGAATACGTTGAAAATATTGATGTTACCAGGGGCAACCACGATGCCAATATACAGAAGTTTCTTCCTGAGGAAGTTACCCTCCATAGCAGTAAAGGGGTAATATTCGGGGATGAGTTCACGGTTGCTGGATTTCACGGACACGCTTGGCCTGCGCCAGAGATAATGTCCGTGGATTGCATCATAATGGCCCACAATCATCCGACGGTCATGCTTAAGACGCCAATAGGTCTAATGATTTCTCGGAGAGCGTGGATCAGGGGTAAACTGGATCAGGAAAATATTGCAAAAGCCTTCCTTGAACAAGATGGTATAACGGTGAGTGAGAACCCTGTGGATGAATTCAAGAAAAATTTCATAGTCACACCAAAGAAGCCTGAGTTGATTATAATGCCAATGTTCAATGACCTTCTAGGTGGATTGCCTGTGAATATGGAGAGCCCTCAGAGCCTCCTGGGTCCACTTTTTAACTCGGGAGCCGTGAATCTGGAAAAGTTTGATTCCTACCTATTAGATGGTACATATCTAGGTAAAGTTGAGTTCCTTAGGGCCCAACTTGAGAATTGTTAGTTTTTAAACACATGACTATTTTATCTTCAGTCAAGAAAACAATTTAACGGGTTATTGCCCGTTTTGCAATTTGTGGGAGATTCGTCCCTTCTTCCTACATGAATCTCGTCAAGCAGTTGACACAGCGATTAGAAGTATCGATAAATTTTTGCTCTCTGATATCGGTGAACAGGGGATTATTCCAAGCTCTTTCAAGAATTGAACTCAGTGATTCCTCCCTCAAATTACCTAGTGAAGCCTCCTCTAAGACTCCCAGCGGACCACAACAGGGCATGACAGCGCCATCTGGTTTAATTCCGATATCGGTTAACATTTCTCTGCATAAAGTCGACGATTTTCCTTCATTATATACCTCTTCTTTGATATTTTCTCCCCTTCCGATCGGTATGAAGGGAGATTCTATGATCAGCCCATCCGGGTCTCCAGCCTTGGACTCACCAATTTTTAGCAAAGTCTTTCCTTCGAATATCTTCTTTAGTGACTCAGCGGTTATCTTACTATCTTTCTTCAGTGTTATCATGAAGACTGTTTTTAACCCAGTTTTCTCCGCAGCTCTGAAAGAGTTTCTGATATTTTCTAACGGGATCTGCTCCTGATGGTAATCATCTACACTTAGGTTTAGAACATCTAATCCATTTTCTTTTAGAGGAATTAATGACTGCATCGCGTCCTCAAAGCTATTTGCCCAATAGGAATTTGTGACTACCTCAATTCTTAATCCAAGTGAGGATGCATAACCTATTGAGTTCCCCAGCAAGTCAGGGTAAAGAAATGGCTCACCCCCGGTAAAGCTTACCCAAGTAGCTTCATTTGAGGCTGCCTCGTTAAGGTAATACTCCACCTCGCTCTGAGTCATAGACTCATCTCTCTCCGGACCACAGTTGAACCAGCAGTGCCTGCACTCTACACTGCATCTCAGTGTAAGTAAGAGGCCCACGCGGAAAAGAGTGGAATGTAACACTACTGTAGCTTCTCCAGAATCTCCTCGATCAGCCTGTTAGCCTGATAGAATCCTTCTTCCACAATGTTTCTCTGTCGGAGCAGGTGGTTCTTCAGAAGTTTGAACTGGTGGCTCTGATGCAGGGTCATGTTAGAGAGCTCAATTATTGGCGCTATTCTCGGGAAAGGCTGTGCACCGAAAGTCTCCATACTCATCTGTTCGCTGGGACCCGCATTACTATGCGCTACCGGGTTGACATGTCTTGAAATCCACATCAGATCGTAATTGAGTTCTTTCGCCTCTTTATCGGAAAGAGAGGGGGCTTTCTCCTTGAGTTTAGTCTCAAGTTTTCCTGACAACTCCTTAAACGCTTCTGCTCTATTCAGCACTGGATTAAGGTTGAAGTATCCTCTTATCTTCTGAGACTTTTCATCCATATTCTTTAGAATTCTATAAAGTTCCTCAGCGTAGTGCTTGAAGTTGAAAGGTAGAATTTGGGAGTTAACCATCCTGGTGATGAAGTTTAGCTCAGCCTTGACATCCATTTCCATGATATCCACGTCACCATACTCCATTGTTGCATAGGGGGTATGCCACCACCACCCACCGCCACTATAGTTCACATGAGGATCATAATCCTCTGCTGGCCTACTTGTAGTCAGGCTGACGTGAGGCATTCCTGTACCCCAGAAGCTACCGTCACCGGCTCTCGTGGCCCACCTATAGTTATCTACTCCTTTTCCCGTTACCGCTTTTACTGATTCTAGGGCTGCGTCCATAACCTCAGTGATCTGTATATCCCTGAAGATAGTAGCTCCTTTTGCCCCGGGACTATCGACATTATAGCTACAGAAACAGTTATGTCGAAGGGCGTGCCACATTGCATCATTATACCATGTTGACCCGGCATAACGACCGGTCTCGTGGCCTGTCCATATAACGATCTTTATGCTTCTCCTGAGCTTGTCTTTGTTTTTTGCTAGTAGCCTAGCTATCTCGAGTATGGCGACGTTGCCTGATACGTTGTCAACAACTCCAGGACTGAAAGGCGGTGTGTCTATGTGTGCGTTTACTAGGATGAATTTTTCCGGTTCGATGGTTCCTCTTATCTCGGTTTCCAATAAGGGAAGGGTCTTCCATCCAGTCTCCACGAGAGAGACGATGTGGGCTCTTACCCCTCCCTGCTTTACCAACTTTCTAAGAGCCTGTCCATCCTTGTTGCTTATGTGGAGGATAGCTGGTATTGTCTGTATCTGGTCTATGTTACTAGGGGTTGGGTTGCCTGAGACACTAAAGTCAGCTCTCTGATGCACCACTGTCGGCATGTAATCGTCCTGCTCGATTACGATAAGGCCTTTCAATCCCATTTCCTGTAACCTCAGGAGGAACCCGTTTCTTAGTCCCATCCAGTCACCGCTTGTCTTCTGCTCACAAAGCATTATCTTGTCCTTGCAGTCCGCGTAGCCAAGATCCTCGGGGGGGATATAGATAACCTCAGCCTCGAATCCTTCAGGGGTTGTGGTTCCAACCTGACGGTATGGAGTTGCCTGTATCTCTAGTTCTATCGGGGATTTTATGCTGAGGCTACTCCTTATGGGTGTGCTGAGATAGGCTTCGAACCTATGTATCTCACAATTCAATCCATAGCCCTCCAGCTTCTTCCTCATATACTGGATGGCCTGCTCTTCCTGAGGGCTTCCAGATGGAATCGGAGTGAACTGCATTAATTCCTCCCAGTCCTTCTTCATCCGAGACTTGTCGATTCCAGACTCGAGTTCTCTAATTAACTCTTTAGTCTCATCATTAAGCATTATCATGAGTAGACATGCATTAATGTCAAGTATAATATTTTATCTAGAATTCAATTCGAGATATCGTAAACGTAAGATTTTACTCGGAGGACCATAGATTTAAACTTCGTTACTATGATAGTTTGAGATGGCTTCCGACGCTTCGGTTCTTAATGCTTTTGCATAATATGATTCGTATTTTTGGATCCTTTCATTAATATTGACGTAATCAATTTTTTTCGGGTTTACATCCATCTCAGCGAATTTAGCAGTAAAGTATCTCTCAAGTTCGTCCTCAGATTTTCTAGTGCTAATTATCTGATTTCTTATTATCTGCCTAGTAAATACACGCATCATATAAACAGTATAAACGATAAATTCAATATAGATTTATTCCCAATATTATATAGAGCATAAATAGTTTTTATTTATTTTATTTATTAGGAGGGGTGATGACTGGAAATGAAAGGAAGTACTCGAATTTATCACCCAATCATCAGCGCAAGAAATAAATAGAATATACACATTCTTAAACAAACCTAACATATCTTATTTAAACTATATAGGTGAAAATATAGCTTACTATTAATCTCTAATTAAATGTGTTGATAAATATTTAAGAAAAGAGGGGGTATTGTTGTTATCATGAAATTCCATCTGAATTACATATTATTGATATAGATTTAGATGGAAAATAATGTTGTTGTTAAAGTTGATAATTTAATTAAGGGGTATTAAATGAATATTTATAAAGTATTATACTGGTTCTATTTAAGTAGTATCTATATATTTTATTAAGATTGGGTTAATTATTTATTATGATGTTTTATATGATTATATATGTTATCTATAGGGATAAGGTATAAACATTTTAATTATACATACTCGCTAGACAAAAAATGAAAAACAACGTAAAAAAGATACTAGTTGTGGTATTTATATTAGGAATTATTGTTTCAACAGCTAGCTTAAGTCAAGCAAGGCGGGAAGTATCTCCATATGATAATGTTATTGTATTGGTGCCAGATGGGTGTAATCAAAATATCCAGACTCTCGCAAGATGGTACAGTGATGAGCCCCTAGTTTTAGATAGCATGGTATCTGGTTCCGTATCTACCTACATGGCTAACAGCATAATAACAGGTTCAGCAGCTGCAGCAACTGCCTTTGCAACGGGACACAAGACCTCGGTCAGGTTCCTAGGAGTAGGACCTAGAACCGATGATCTATTAACAGGCTTTGAGCCAACAGCCGCACCTTATGCTCCAATTGCATCAGTGCTTGAAGGCTCTAAGCTTAATGGAAAAGCAGTTGGATTGATTGCTACTAGCAGAATATCTCACGCTACTCCAGCAGCATACGCTTGCCACATAGACGATAGGGGCAAGGACAACGACATAATGGAAAATATGGTCTACGAAGATATCGACGTAGTCTTTGGCGGTGGATTCAGGCATCTAATTAATGACACTGATTCATACACTACAACATTCGGAGATACCTGGGGTGGAAAAAGAACTGACGGACAGAATCTATATCAGGTACTTCTAGATAGAGGCTACAGTTTCGTTGATAATGAAGATGACATGGATTCTCTAACCAGCGGGCCAGTCTGGGGTATGTTCGATGACAGCCACATGGACCCTGAAATGGACCGTGAGACCTTACACCCAACCCAGCCAAGCCTTGCAGATATGACAGCAAAAGCAATTCAATTGCTCAGCAAAGATCCAGAAGGTTTCTTCCTTATGGTTGAGGGTAGCCAGATTGACTGGGCAGGGCACGCCAATGACGGGGCATACATGGTTACTGACTTCATAGAGTTCGACGAAGCGGTAAAAGTTGCCGTTAACTTTGCTAAATCAGATAAAAGAACTCTTGTACTTGTCTTCCCGGACCACAATACAGGAGGAATGACGCTCGGTAACTATGGCCCCGGCGGAGCTTATACTCATGTCACATATGAAGAACTAGTCGAACCCCTGAAAGGGATGACAATGTCTTCAGGAGCACTAGCGGGAAAGGTCGATAGTTTAACAATATCAGGAGTTAAGGATGCTATAAGTGAATACTGGAATATTAATATCAGTAATGACTCGGCCCAGAAAATTCTTGATCTAGAAGCAGAGTTAGGACTAAGTTACGCAATCGCACATATTGTATCCATGGAGTATACTCACATTGGGTGGACTACTTTCGGACACAACGGCGGAGATGTCCCTCTCTGGAGCTATTCAAGCCATCCTGGAAGGGGTTTCTCAGGTGTATCCGGTTTCTATGACAACACGGAACTCGCATATTTAGCTGCAGAAGCATTAGACATTAATCTAGATTCAACGACGAATGAACTATTCGTAGAGGTCAGTGAAGTCCTTGATGACACACAGTGGACAGTCGAGGACTCAACCGGAGATAACCCTGAGATTGTTATCCAACTGGCCGATGGAAATGAGGCTAGGATAAACGCTGGAAGCGATGTCATACGAATAAATGGAAGCACGTATACCCAGCTAAAAGGGATAGTCGTATACGCACCCATGACTGGGCAGGTCTGGATACCACAAGACGGTTGGAACTACCTAGAAGCATACGGATTCAATTAACCACTTTTTCTTTTATTTATTTTCAATATTTAAAACCAGTGGGACCGCCCGGATTCGAACCGGGGATCACGCGGACCCGAACCGCGTATCGTACCAAGCTTGACCACGGTCCCAAGCATTGTACTGAGGTATTAAGGAAAATAAAAAGAATTCTTAGATAGTTGAATAAATTAGGATTCTATAACTGCGTCTCTAACTGTCATATTCAGGACAGTCTCAGCTATGTCGGCTCCATACTCTGCTGTTCTGAGTATACTCTCGACAATCAGCCTTAATGCAGGCACTTCCTCAGGGGCAGCGTGTTTTACGATCTTCTGTACTGCTTCAGCCTCAAAGTTTCTAGTTTCTTCAGCAATTTCTAATACTTTATCAGCCTCTAGATAGTCTTCGTCGAATAGAGACTCCATAGCATCTTCAAAGATTTTCAAGGCGAATTCGCTTAATTTCTCTAGTTCTTCCAAAATTTCCTTTTCGGGAATGGCTAAGGTTAAGGCCAATCTGTTCTGAGCAATATTTACAGCATGATCAGCCATCCTTTCAACAGACTTTGTAATAAGCCTATATCCAAGGCACTCCTTAGGGGATTTCAGTCCACTTTCTTTCAGTATGTGACCATCGGTTACTGCGACTTTCAATAGCCGAATTAT
>WJIV01000160.1 GCA_014730055.1 Candidatus Bathyarchaeota archaeon | reverse complement strand
CTTACTTTAATGGCTGCTTCGATGGACTCTGCGCCGCTGTTACCGTAGAAAAATTTTTTCTTGAAATCTCCTGGTACAAGCTCGTGTAGGGCTGATGAGAGATCGATATAGTCTTTGTAGAAGAAATCTGTATAGCTATAATGTATGAATTTATCGACTTGTTCCTTTATCGCTTGTTTTACCTTTGGGTGCCCGTGCCCGGTGCTGCAGACCGCGAGCCCCGCGTTCATATCGATGTATTTGTTACCATCGACGTCTGTAAGTATGCTGCCCTCTGCGGTTTCGAGGACCAGTGGGTAGGCTCTCCCAAAGCTGGGTGATACAAGTTCCTTGTCTTTATCCACCCATTCTTTTGCCTTTGGGCCTGGGGGAGTAACTTTGATATCTGGATATTTCAAACTGTCTACCTTCGGGGAGATAATGCGAGTTCAGCTTAAAAGATTGTCTTAATCATTTGAGAGAATTATCTCTATAACCGATACATTCGCCTTTTTCCCATCATCTCTGGTTAAAACGTCGGTATCAATGCTAACATTGTCTACTTTAAGATCCTTGAGGAAAATCCTCTGAAGAAGTTCTACAGTGTCAACTGCTTTACTAATATGCTTACCTCTTGCGCGGAGTCTAATGTTCTCTGCGCCTTCGTTAAATAATGTTAGACAAGCAACTACATAGTTCATGATAGGTTTCATACCGATTATAACTAAGTCACGTTTTCTTCTGCGAGTTTCAGTCATTGATTCTCCCTTATACCTTAGATATTCCATCTAACCGTAACCCCTTAGGGTAACACTCTATTATGCGATGGGAACGAAGATCCTTGCCAGAATGACTGACGCGATCAGCAGTACTGATAACCCCACAACCAATTCTGGTGGAATCTTAACGCCATTCGTCTCATCTTGGAAAAACCGCATTAGTCCAGCGCTACTCTGGGGCATACCTACATTTTGTTGTTTTTTTCTTCTGCTCATCGCTTCTCAGCACAGGTTAACCATCTGTGGAATAATAAGGTTTTTCTAAAAAACTAACCCGCCTTTGACCTCATAAAGTCTGTAAGGTTGAACTGAGTATGGGGTTGCTCTTCTTCCGGGAAGAGGGATGCTATCTCCTCCCTCAATAAGACTATCCTATCCTCATAATAGACCCCTAGATTGTAGTCATAAACAAGGTTTTCAGCAGCTTCAAGATACTTTACAATCCCTCCGTGATGCACCGTCTGAATGATGTTACCTCCACAGCGATCACATACTCCCTTCAGAGGGGGTCTCCTGTATTTTTTGTTGCACTTACTGCATCTGAAGCCCTGTCTTGTGAAAGCTCTAAGATTACCAACGATATCTTTCATGAAATGGCTGTTGAGTATCTTTAGCGCGACAATTCTTCCCTCTACAGCTCGAAGCTTCTTCGTTAGTTCGAGCTGGCTCTCCAGCTTATCCATCATTGATGGAAGCTTATTGTAAGCTCCAATGTGGCTTCCAAAGTTTATGTTTGTGCACTCAGCTGTGTATCTTGCTCCTTGATATTGTGCCTGTGTGCCGATCCTGCTGCCCAGCGTATCAACAATTTGCTCAAAGTCACCTGGAGGAGCCCCCCTCATACTCATCTTATAGAACTCGGGGGGATATCTATCTATAACATCTACGTTATGACTCTCTTTATCCACCTCTGCCGGGTTAAGGTTCGGGATAATAAATAATGGTGCATCCATTAAGCCTCCGCTTTGCTCTGGCAGATAGGACTTGCTAAAGTTTAACAATGGATCGAGTACCATCATGATAGCATCTTCATCTCCATCACAGTTTCTCCTTTTCGCAGCGTGCCAGTAAGGGTGTGCGTAGCAGTTTCTGACTGTTGTCCAACCAATGAGTCTGCCAACAATGCTGGCCGATGTGTGTGGAGCCATACCTAGGACTAGGTGACCTATGAGATCATCTCTTGTCTCACACTCATAGTATGATTCGAGCTTGTAGAAGTCCCTAAGTTCGTCATCAAGGAATCTTGTCACATTGACGAGGTAATCCCCACAGTCTCTCGGTAAAACAATATCCTGCGTCATTAGTTCGAGCATTTGATCAGACCTTCGGAGTGGTTCCCCCTCTACATCGTGAGTGTATCCAAGTTCTCTAAGCTTCTTTATGCTTGTCTCAACTTCTTCCGGCTTGAAATGGGTGAGAGGGATGTCCGTCAGATCATATCTAAGGGTACCGTCCTTGAAGACCGATAAGTCGTATCTTGCCCTTAGTATACCCTTTGACAGGTTCTCGGGTATCCTTTTCTCGTTCATTAGTCTCTTAACGCATTTTATCCGGTCCGGGATAATACCCCCTATGTACTTTCTGGCGTTCTCAAGTTCCTCTCTCAGGTCTACTTCTAATGATTCATAACTTACTGCATCTGTGTTACAAGCTGGACAGGTTCCCTCAGACATGGGTCTCTTGCATCTTGGGCACTTCCATTCAAATATTGTCATACTGCCACAATTCTGACATTTGAGTGTATTAGAGTCGAATCCGCATTCTGGGCACTTCAACTTGACCATCTCGACCCGGATCCTTTCCCTTTTACGAGATCTTGTGATATCTCGCTGAGGTCCAACAGAATTACCAACCGGATAAAGACAGTGAATGTATGGGCTCATCTTTCTCTCTTTGGCTTTCTCAGGACGCCCCATCCTCGCACCGACATAGACGAAGGCTTTCTCTTTGACTGGGAATCCAGCCCACTTGTTAACCTGTTCCAGGGGGACTTTATACTCAGACTCTACATATAACTGATCAAGTTTTAGACAGCTCTCAAGTATCTTAAACTCTGGGCCAAAAACAACTTTATCCTCTTCTACTCTGTGTGGGAAAAGAAGTATCTCTAGGGTCTCCTTTTCATTTTTGTTAAGACTGAATGTTTTCAAACCGGAATCAATGTTTTCGGCAAGAATATTCCTTAGGTCAAGAAGCTGTTCCATACTGATCTTGGACCAATCATATGTATACCTTGGATGGAGCGGGACATCAATCTTGGTGATGTTTAACGCTTCTTCCGTGGAAGGTATATCCATAAGGTTCGAGATTAGCTCCTTAAACCGTTCAAAAGTAATACCCGTAATCTCTTCTACTGTCTCCTCTCCCATTGACTTCATAGCTGATTCAAGGTCGTACCTCCACTGATCCTCGTCATAACCAGCAGGTAGGAGCGGTTGATTAAATTGGATGAAATCCCCTGCATTAAGCAGCACATCCCCATTAAAGAGTATGCGCACAATATCATCATAGAGCTCCTCCGCCTCTTCTACTGAGTTTACCCTTACAACTGACCCATTCCTTAACTTTACAACGGGAGGTTCTACGCTATCAACGGGGCAGACCGCAGCAGATTTTCCTGGTAGCTCTATCCTCAGTTGAAGACCGGTGCAGATAAATCTATTTAGTACTATCATCGTGGCTGGGTGCATTCCACACGCAGCTAGTCCCGTTGTCCTGGCTCTACCGTACCTGAGCCTGAAACCTCCTGGGGTATTAGGAAAAGCGAAGACGGGTCGGCCAACAATAATCTCTTCCATGAAGCTAGCAGTGGATTTCTTCTCCTCTTTTGGCTCTTCCTCTTGGTCCTCCTTTTTCTTCCCCAGTCTATTCAACCATTCCCAGCCATCAATACCAATTTTTTCACATATTCCGCAAAGTTTCCTTGACCTGCCAACTATTCCATCGACTACAACTATCAAGGCGCCACCACGGACTCTGTTCGTCTCTATTCCCTGTACATTCCTGTAGTTACTGACCTCGTAAGGATCAGTGCTAACCCCTGTTGCTTCTACTGGCAGATTTTTAAGGGCCCACTCTAGGTCTTCGTCGGTAACATGGTACTGGAAGCGCCTTACCTCTCTCTCATATACTCTCACTTCCTCTATGAACCTGTTAACAGCATTTTCGCTAGGCTGGAACTTATCTAGCCCCAGAGCTTTCCTCACTACATCAGCAATAACTAGGGTAAGTGCTTGTGCTGTACCCCCGGCTGGTCTTATGGGTCCTGCGAGGTATATGGACAGGTACTCTGTGTTATCTGGGTTCTTTTTGATCTTAATTTCAGGTATACCTTCTATGGGTGCTATAGTAACTCCTTCAGTCATGATTGCTAGAGCTGTTCTTATGGCTTGGTCGGCTGCATCCTCTTTCTCCATAGATCCGAACTTTCCCAATGCGATCTCTCTTGCAACTTTGAAGCTCATCGCCCTCCGGTCCATTGCACCTAATTCTCTCATCCGTTCAGTAATCCCTTCAGGACCGATGAGTTTCTCTATACGTTCAGCTATGTCGCGAGTAATCTTGGGTTCCGGCTCTAGCATGGGGTCTAGCCCTTTCTCTCTCGCTTTCTCAGCGATTTCATAGAGCTCACTAACTTTTTCATCTAGTTCTTGGAAGTATTTTTTGTAGGATGGGGGCATCTCGACGTCTATCAAGCTTTGATCTAATCCTTTTTTAGCATCATAAGACTTTGGTCTATATCTTTTTGTTTAGAGCGGATACAATTTCACATATCTTGTCTTTTAT
>WJIV01000159.1 GCA_014730055.1 Candidatus Bathyarchaeota archaeon | reverse complement strand
GTGTGCTTTTATTTCCTCGAACATCCCTTTACTCATTCTATACTCTGGATGAGTTGTAGTATCAAGTCCAGCGCAAGTTAGTTCTATCCCACTATTGAAAACGATCTTCGCTGCCTCAGGGTCATGCCAGATGTTGAACTCCGCGACAGGGTTCGCGTTTCCAAAGCCATAAGGAGTCAAGTTGAATGCTCCTCCCATTATTACTAAACCTCCTACCTTCTTTGGGAGACTTGGATCAGCCAATATAGCCGATGCGATATTTGTCTGTGGACCTATAGCTACAAGTGTAAGCTTCTTCCCAAGATCATCTGCTTTATTTAGGATCATTTCTACCGCGTTCAGAGGGTGTGTTCTCATACTTGGTTCAGGCAGTACCGCATTTCCCAGTCCAGTTTTTCCATGGAATTCCTCCGCGTGGCTAATCTCACCTATCAATGGATTTTCTGCTCCCCTGCATACTGGGATATCTTTCTCTCCCATGAACTCTAGTAGCTTTTTAGCGTTTAGATGTCCTTTTGAGTGGTTGACATTGCCTGCCACGGTTGTGACGGCCTCTAATTTAATCTCTGGACTGTTCAGTGCGAGGAGGATGGCTAGTGCATCATCTACACCTGGATCTGTATCTAAAATAATATTCTTCATGGGGTCCTCATTTGTTTGGTCTGTAGAGTGTAAAAATTTTCCCAAGCTGTCAGGGTATTTCCTTACTGATCTTTTTCAGGTAGTTGATTTTTTCCCAGACGGGGATATTCGACATACTCTGTACTTGATTCAGATTCGAACGAGTGAATTTTGTATCATCTCTGTATTTTTCTTCTTCAGATACCCTGTGGCTGACAATCTCAATCAGTAGATCATCTGCTATTGGACAATTTGGATAACCGCCATCGTCTCTGAGGAACTCAATTAGTTGGCTTGCTGGATAACTCCTGCAGACTATGGGTCGTTCATCGTAAACTGAACAATTTCCTTTCTCAAAGAACGGACATGGGTTCCGTGATACATTCAGCGTACCATCACGGTTTGGGCGAGCCCGCGAGTATTTCTTAATTTTTTTATAGCTCTTGCCTTCTTTTTCAGCGATCGCTTTTAATTGAGATTTTGTAACATTCATTGGTCTCATCTTGGTGCAGCATGTACCACATCTCTCGCAGTTCTCCTGTTGAATCTTGAATATCCTTTCATAATCTTCCTCAGTGATGAACCCCAGACTTGAGATAGCTTTTAGGATGTCTTGTTTATTTGAGTTTTTCAGTCTCTCTTTAGCTTTTTCAAGGATCTCATAAGCCTTGGGTCCACTAAACGGTTCAAAGCTTGGGTGCTTGAGGATCCTATCAAGAGGAGAGACAGCCTCATCCATACTGGATTCGAGTATTCTTTTATTATTAAGGGCTTTGGATACCCGTTAAGTTATACATACCGATTGTATTATCCTATCTATGTTAAGGTTAAGCCAGATATATGAGGCCCAGAAAAGGATTCGAAGATGGGCTAGGAGAACACCCATGGAATATAGTATAGGACTGAGTGACATCTGTGGTGGTGATGTCTGGTTAAAGCTAGAGAATTATCAGGTCACGGGTAGTTTTAAGATAAGAGGAGCCACCAACAAGATCCTTTCTTTAACGGAAGAGGAAATGAGGAAAGGAGTTGTAACCAGTAGTTCGGGGAATCACGCCCAGGGGGTTGGATATGTTTCACGTGAGCTTGGGATAAAAGCAAGGGTGATAGTTCCAGAGAATACCCCTGATGTGAAGATTCAAGCAATCGAGAGATATGGGGTGGATCTCACTGTCCACGGTGAGGAATACATGGATGCTGAGCGAATGGCCAGGAGGCTTGAGGAAGAGGAGGGAATGACCTTCATCTCTCCATATAACGACTTGGAGTTAATCATGGGACAGGGAACTATAGGGCTAGAGATGCTGGAGGAACAGCCTAAACTAGATGTTGTGTTAGTCCCTGTTGGTGGGGGTGGTCTTGCGAGTGGTGTGGCCAGTGTATTCAAGGCTACGACGAATGCGAAGATAATTGGTGTCCAGAGCGTGGCGAGTCCCGTTATGTACGAGTGCATAAGGAAGGGAGAGATCCATGATATTCCTCTGAGCGATTCGTATGCTGAAGGTCTCCATGGTGGATTAGAGCCGGCATCGATCTCCTTTGAGATTTGCCGCGAGAGTATAGATGAGTGGATCATATTAGAGGAGAAGGAGATATTGGAAGCTATACAATACATGCTACATGAGCATCACATGCTGGTAGAAGGGGCAGGAGCCGTGGGCGTCGGTGCTTTGATGTCAAAACCACAGCACTTTGAGGAACAGAAAGTCGGTGTGGTCATAAGTGGTGGAAACCTCTCAATGGAGATACTGGAGCACGTGACCTAGCTCAGTACTTCTTTTATTTCTTAAAACGCATTTAGTTTAAAATTGAAACGTATCACTGTAAATGCGGAGGATTGTGCAGGCTGCAGGCAATGTGAGATGGTATGTAGTTTCCAACAGTCAGGAAAATTTAGCCCATCTATCAGCAGGGTAAGAGTACTTAAGGACGACAGGTACGGTCTCGATTACCCAATAATGTGTCGGCAGTGCGATGATTGCCCTCCATTAAATAGCTGTCCTGTGGAAGCATTGTTTCTTTCAAATGGCGTGATAAAAGTAAATGAGCAAACCTGTATAGGTTGCGGTAAATGTGTCGAGCTCTGCAACTACGAGGCGGTCCATCTATATCAGGGTAAAGCAATAATATGCGACCAGTGTAATGGGGAACCAGCATGTGTTAATAGATGTCCGACAAATGCTCTTGATTTTTCTGAGGTTGATTCTTTCGAGGAACATGCCTCGGATGCCCTTGAATCACTCAAGGTGAGGTGGGAGATGAATGACTGACCTATTCGGATATACTGGCAAGATCTTGAGGATTGATCTCTCAGGAAACAAAGTTCGATCTCAGAACCTCAGCCCTGAGACCGCAAGGAACTACATTGGTGGGAGGGGGTTAAACGCAGAGAGAATATACAAGGAAATTCCCAAGGGAGTTGTTCCTCTTGGGCCAGAAAACAAACTGATGATCGCTACCGGACCGCTAGTTGGCACAATGTTCCCAACTGCTAGCCGATTTAATGTCTCGGCTAAGAGTCCTCAGACAGGAATACTTGGTGATAGTAACGCTGGTGGCCACTTTGCTCCCGAGATGAAGTTTGCTGGGTATGATCAGATTATAATTGAAGGGATAGCTGAAGGACCTTCATATATCTATATCCAGGATGGGGATGTAGAGATAAGATCCTCAAATCATATGATTTATGATACAGTTTTCACGGCTGATCGAAAGATAAAGAATGAACTCAATGATCCGATGGTGCAGACACTAATATGTGGTCCAGCAGCTGAGAGAGGGGTTAAAATTTCTGGTTTATTTGCCAACCAGGTCAGGGCAGCAAGCAGGACCGGTATGGGGGCTGTAATGGCTAGTAAGAATTTGAAGGCAGTTGCGATTCGTGGAACGGGGTATGTGGAAGTTGCTGATCCTTGTGCTTTTGAAGATATTGTTCTAATGTTGGAAGAGGAGATAAGGGAACACGAACAATACCCGGGAAGACGTCTGATGGGTACGACGAGGATCCTAATGATGGCCAATGAAGCCGGGTTTCTACCTACTAGAAATTACCAGTTGGGGACCTTTGAATCAGCTTCCGATGTCAGTGGTGAGAGGCTAGCAAGAGAGTATAATGTAAAAACCAGAGGATGCTTCGCATGTACAATTCCATGTAGCAGGATCTACTGCGTTAGAGATGGACCATATAAAGGCCTGCACGGTGAAGGGCCCGAATACGAGTCTCTTGGTAGTTTCTCCAGTAGGATTGGTAATCCTGATATTGAGCTAGCTCTGAAGGCGAATGATCTTTGCAATCAGTATGGACTTGACATTCTCTCGGTTGCTGGAAGCATAGGATGGGCAATGGAGCTCTATGAAAAAGGTGTTCTAACAAAGGAAGATACTAGTGGAATCGAGTACACATGGGGGAACCCAGAGGCGGTAATAACTACAATCCACCAGATAGCAAATGGGGAAGGATTTGGTGAAATATTGGCAGGGGGTACAAGGTCAGCTGCAGAGAATCTTGGTAAAGGGCTCGATGAGGCTATTCAAGTAAAAGGTATGGATCTAATAATGGCTGATCCGAGAGGTTTAAAGGGATTTGGACTTGGCTATGCTGTCGCATCAAGGGGGGGAGATCATCTTCGTAGTGAACCTTTCATTGAGCTGAGTGATGATCCTGCTATAGGTGAGAAGATGTTCGGAGAACCAGGAGCAACACTTAGGAGATCTGATAAGGGTAAAGGAAAACTGATCAACTATTTTGAAGACTGGTGTGCGGTGATCGATGCGCTTGAGGTGTGCAAGAACATAATGCAGAACATGATGCTCTTACCTTTTGAGCGTGTTTCAGAGGTTATGGAAATTACAACAGGGCTAAAATTCTCTAATGAGGATGTGCGAAAAGTCGGCTCTAGGATTATTACAATTGAGCGTCTATTTGGTGTACGCGAGGGGATAAATCGCCTTGATGATGATTTACCAAAGAGGTTCAAGGAGCATGCTCTAGATAATCCTGGAAGCGGTGGAGTGACAGTTGATCTGGATCTAATGCTCGATGAATATTTTTCTGAGAGGGGTTGGGACATTGAGACAGGCGTACCAACTGAGGAATCGATAAAAAAGCTAGGAATTGATTATTAGAATCCCTCATATTTTCCCTCGCTATACTTATAAGAAGAAATAGGAGACCGGTTTACTGGATTATTATGCCCTTATGCGAGATTTGTGGAATGGAAGTTCCAGAGGTTTATTGTTGTGTTGAATGTGACTCAAAATTTTGTGAGGAGTGCGGTGATATTAAGAATAAGCTTTGCTATGACTGCCAGGGCTGGGAGGAGGAGCCCATGGATGGATGGTCAGAGGATCCGTTAAACTAATCTAACCATTGTTCTTTAATACAAGATAATTATGAGAAATCCTGTGAAACGCTACAGAGCTCTATACCTAATAGTATTCTTATATATTCTTTTAGCGTTTAGCACGTCCCTCTCTAATGCCCAGAATTCTGTTTTCCTCACTGGTGAGGTTTTGGATTTTGAGACAGGAGAACCACTAGAAGGCGCGCTCGTCGAGGTATATTCTCAGAGATACTGGAGAAGATACTCCTCAAGGTGGGAGCCTTTTAAGAGAATTACAGCTGATAGCGAAGGAGCTTTCTCAGTAAAGATTGAGAGTGGCGAAAACTACCGGGTTATTGTCAGCCAGATAAACGGGGAATCAACCTATGTTCCATATGGTAAATATATACGTACGGATTTTGATGAGAGTCTCGTTATAAGGCTAACGAGAGCTGCATCAATAAAGATTCGGGGAAGAGCATACTTTATTGAGACCTCTAGCATTCCTTCAAACACGTATAAGGTACTTAATGCCTCATCCGAGACTATTCTAAAATCCGGGGATCTCTCTCTAACCTATGGTTCTCAGGCTGAGAGTTTCACTGAGCTAGTTAAAATACAAGGGAACACAGTACTGGTCCCAGTTAATACAGAAATACTTGTAGAGGTGATCTCGAACGTCAAAATCGGAGAGAAGACAAGCCAGAGAACTATGATTTTGGATGATTTCCGAGACGGTTTAGAGCCAGGTCAATATGTAGATGTCGATCTCAGAAGTAAAGTTCTACCTGAAAGTCTTTTGAGCGTAAAAAACGAGTCTGATACTCTTCGTAGGGTAATAAATGAGAAAGAGGAAGAAGGTTTCTACTTGGCAGTCGAGAGACAGAGACTTGGCGAGTTGGACCGGCTTATTCAAGAAGCAGAGACCTTACACGAGATAGAATCATATGAATCATCATTCACTAAACTGAGAGAAGCCTATATTC
>WJIV01000158.1 GCA_014730055.1 Candidatus Bathyarchaeota archaeon | reverse complement strand
GTCATAGGTCGTCGTATGGGCTGCCCATTCTATTGCCTCCTTTACCAGATTATAGGTTGTCCTATGATCCCTGTGATAGTCGAAGGGCCCATGCGTTATCACCACCCTTGGCTTGCGATCGACAATGACATCCGTAACTCGCTTGATACTGCTGGGGTCCACCACCACATTCATGTCATCAAATACTACCGGGTATTCTACTCCTAACTTCTCACTGGCCAGAACAAGCTCGTTACACCTCTCAGCAGGATTGCAAGTTAAGCACAAGACATCAACTGGCAGTTCTATATCGGAATGAAGGGTTAGAACTCCTCCGCAACCGAATGTCTCATCATCAGGATGGGATACGATAGCAAGTATACCTTTTTCCATATTTACATAATTATTGAAGCAGCTTTAATCTATATCCATGTTGTATTGTTTCTTCTCAATATAGACAGATAGAATTTTAACTTGGTACTATTTTACTGGACTAAAATGAGGCAAATACAATCAACAGTAGTAGGAATAATCGCTCTTATCATACTCGTTTTCATTATAAGTCAGGCAAGAAGAATTAGCAGCCCATTTCCGTTCACGATCATTGGCGTTCTAATGGCTATTTTAATAATAATCAATATTGCTAGAACCTGGGTAAGAGGATATTAATTTAGATGTTAAATTGAAAACGGCTCATTAATTTAAAACATGAAAACATAGAGCTTAATTCTATAATAGTATTTAGTAAACAGTGTTCTATCTTAATAATGCTTATTTTATCTTACATATTACGAATAAATGTCATATGTGCATAATGCCTTTATTAATAGAAACATGATTTCTGGTTAAGGAGGCATAAGAGAATAAAATGACCTTCATGAAAAGAAAAGGCGTAAGCCCGGTAATAGCGACAGTCGTACTAGTAGCAGTAGCAATAACAATCGCAGTAGCAGTCTCATACTGGATGAGCGGAATCTCAAGCCAGTACACACAATTCGAAAAAATTGAAGTAACATCTGCGCATTGTAAGTATTATGATGATCTCGAAACTGATTGGAATGGAACTTATTTTACAGGTTCTGAGTCTGGATGGGTTATAACTATTGATTTTAGGAATACAGGGACAACTCAAGCTACTATTATAAATGCATTTATTAATTCAATGAAAATTGAAGATTATGATTCAGATGCAATAACTGCTTGGACAAGTAAAGACGGTGAAATAATACAATTTTCAACTGGAGATAAAGTATCATGCAATCCAGGAAGTAACGATACAATATATCTAGTTATAGAAGAAGTGCCCGTTGATTTTACTTCTGGTACTACAATTGAAGCTTCACTCCACTCTGGAGCAGGTAATACTTATATGAAGATGATTACGCTATCCTAATTTTTATCCTATATTTTTTTGTCATTTTTATAGGAGGGATCTCAGATGGGACTAGTTGAATGGTTTAAAGAGAAAGGAATAATAGCCAGAAATATGGAGGAACCATCTAGTAAACATTATGAGATTCCTGATGGAGATATTAAACTTGAATCTGATAAAGGACTCTTATCTTTTTTTAAATTTTCTTTTATTAGTGATATTTTTGGTAAAATAAAAGAGAATTCAAACCCTATGTTAATGGATGTTGGGGTAGAGCGTTTAGAACCCAATAAGAGTTTTGAGCTAGTCGAAAGTTATTACCTTAAAGAGCCACATTCAGAAGTGAATATTTACTGGGATCCAGATGACGGAGCCGGTTATCATTATTATGTTGATGAAGTTAAACTCGACGAAGAAGAACTGAAAGTTTATGATAAGTTAATCAAAATAATTAGTAAGGAACTTGAACCTCCTGCTGATTTAGAAGTTGATCCTTATATATATGTTAGAGAACAGGCGCAAATTTTAGGAGAGAAGTATAAGAGAAGCCTTGGGACACTTGAGGATTACCAATGGGATAAGGTGTTATATTATTTAATTAGAAACGTTGCTGGTTATGGAGCACTAGAGCCTTTTTTCCAAGGCTCGGATATTGAAGATATATCTTGTAACGGGTTGTACAAACCTATCTATATCTGGCATAGAAAATATGAAAGCATTCCGACGAATATTATGTTCACAGATGAAGGCGTTTTTAATGACTTTATAATAAAGCTTGCACATAAGGGATCTAAACACATATCAAGTGCTCATCCAATTTTGGATGCTACTCTTCCTGAGAGACATCGTCTAGCAGCGACTTTTCAGAGGGAAGTTTCTACTAAGGGTAGTAGTTTTTGTATTAGGAAATTCCGAGAGGATCCTATATCGATTGTTGACCTTATGTATTATGGTACAATACCGCCGAGAATAGCTGCATATTACTGGCTATTACTTGAAAATAGGATGAATTTCATGATCTTAGGTGGTACTGGAGCGGGAAAGACAAGCCTGCTTAACGCAATTCTATCTATGATACCTCCTGGTCTCAAAATAATTACAGTCGAGGAGGTCTCAGAATTAAATCCACCACATGAGAACTGGGTATCATTGACCAGTAGGAAAAATTATGCTTATACCACCTCATCAAAGGCTTCGATAGAACTTTTTGACTTGGTAAAGCTCAGCCTGAGGTACAGGCCAGATTACATTATTGTTGGAGAGGTTAGGGGAGAAGAGGCATTCACTCTTTTCCAGGCAATAGCAACTGGACACGGCGGATTATGTACTCTTCACGCTGATAGCCTAGATCACGCCGTAAAGAGGTTAACATCTGAGCCGATGAATATTGCAGATGTTTACATTCCGCTAATGAATATCGCAATGTATGTTTCAAGAGTAGAGCTGCCAAAAGAAGTAGATGGAATAAAATTTGGAAGAAGGATAAGAAATGTCTGGGAGATCATCGATACTTCTGAATATAATGAGGTATGTAGGTGGAATCCGTCAGATGATTCTTATGATATCGATTTAACCAAGAGTGAAAAACTAAGAGAAATTGCTGAACTTAGAGGAAAAAGCTTCCAAGAAATATTAGATGATATTGAAAATAGAACAAAACTTCTGGTTAATTTATCAAAAGCTCAGGTAAGAAGCCAGTCAAATGTTACCAAGAGAATCCAGCAGTTCTTAATCAATCGTGATCCTGGACTTTTCCAAGGAGGTAATCCTGAACCAAATCTTGTCGAACAAATTCTAAACATCAATGATAAGAGTTATCAGGTCTGGAGATACCCGAAAGGGGGTTTTGATCCATTAACCAAATCGAAAGTTGGTGGCCAGATAATCAAACGGAGTGAGGTCAATGAACATTCGTGACCTTTTTCTCGCGAAATTTCACTGGGCAAGTAAGCCTCTCAGTAACATATTCCGGGGGCTTGAAGCAGATCTTGATGCAGCTTCATGGAAGATACATCCAGAGGTATATCTTAGCGTAGTAATTGCAGTAGCAACTATTGCATTTGTTATGCCAATATTTTTGCTTCTAATTCTTTATGGAGTAAGCTATATAGAGGGTTATACTGTCTTCCCATTAAGTCTAATTTTATTTAATCCTCAGATCCAAGTTTATACAATAATCACGATTCTAACTCTGCCAATATTAATTATTTTGTCATCGGTAATTTTTCCTAAAGTAGCTGCTTCAAACAGAATTTCCAACTTAAAGAATGAGATTCCCTATGCGTCCATGTACATGAGTGTCATGACTAGTGGAGGTTTAACACCCTATCAAAGTCTTCTTCGTATGACCAAGATAGAATTATTACCTAACATACAAGAGGAGATGAAACGCCTTAGAAGCTTAGTTATCTCCTCAGGGGCTGATCCTATCTCCGGAATGGAGCAGGCTGTTAAAGTCGTAAATGTAAGGGAGTATAAGCAGCTACTACAAGGATATGCTTCGACTGTGAGGCGAGGTGGCGATATCCTCCATTATTTGTATAATCAGACTGATCAAATGTTCGAGAGCTTAGCTATAAGGATCAAAAGTATGGGAGAGCATCTGAGCATT
>WJIV01000157.1 GCA_014730055.1 Candidatus Bathyarchaeota archaeon | reverse complement strand
TACAACTTGGTGGATTCAGTGGGAGGAGGTCTACATCACGCCGGTCCCGATTATGGTGGTGGATTCTGTGTCTTTAACGATGTTGCTGTTTGTGCTGAGGCTTTCCTTCGAACCCTGGGCAATGAACGTGTTTTGATACTCGATACTGATGTCCATGCAGGTAATGGCACAATGGATATCTTCTACAAGGACCCCAGGGTACTGTTCATTGATATACATCAAGATCCTCTAAGCATATATCCGGGCAGGGGTTTTATCGAGGAAATTGGAGAGGGAGAAGGCAAAGGATACACTGTAAATATCCCGTTACCACCTTACACGGGAAACGAGGGTATGGAGATGGTGTTAGAGAAGGTCTTTATGCCCCTCGTACTACAATTTGAGCCACAGATCATAATCAGGAATGGTGGATCAGATCCCCACTTCAGTGATAGCCTTGGAAGCTTGAGACTAACTTATGATGGTTTTCACAAGATAGGTAAAATAGTCCGTGAGGCTGCAGGTGTAAGAAATATCCCGGTGGTAAATATGAGCTGTAGTGGCTATAATCCGGATACTGTAGCTGAGGGGATGTATTCAATTTTATCAGGCCTCATAGATAAAGAACTCGACATCCATGAAGATGAGATGCCAGAATCCTATGATCCACAGGTTGAGAGTATAGAAGAAATAATATCGGAGTTAGGTGAGAAGCTAAGTGACCACTGGAATATATAATCTAGAATCATAGGTAATTTTTATCAAACCTTAAAACGGGGCCTAACTAATCTAAGCCATGATTAAAATTGAGACCGTTTACTTTGAGGAAGGCGGTGAAGAGAATACAGTTGAGACCCTTAATGCTGCTCTCAAGGCATCAGAGAACCTAGGCATACATAAAATCATAGTAGCCAGTACCTCTGGGAAGACGGGGGTCATAGCAGCTGAGTTATACAAGGATTCTAAAGTTCAGCTAATAGTTGTTGGTCATCAGATGGGATTCCCAGTTCCCGGTATACAGCAGTTCAAATTAGAGAACTGGGAGAAGATAGAGGAGCTTGGTGGAGTAGTAAATCTTGGAACAGATGTGCTCACGAATAGTATAAGACAGAGGCAAAAGCTGGGAACAAGCCCATTTAGCATTCTTACTCAAGCTTATTCTGCCATGAAGGTGAAAGTCAATGTTGAGATAGTCGCCAAGGCATGTGATGCAGGTCTAGTCAATCCGGGGGAAAAGACCATCAGTGTTGCGGGAAGCCATTGGGGAGCTGATACGGCTGTGGCTTTTGTTGCGGCAGACAGCCCCAATATACTCGATATCACCCCTCTGTACTACATCGCCTTCCCCCTGAGCCGCGAGAAAGCTGATGCAGAGTATATGGCGAGAAGACAAAATCCATAATAATTTATTTATTATAAAAAATCCATTATTCGAACCATTAATTATTTCAATTCTTATATTCTAAAAGGCACTCTTGAAAGACATGAATGATTCCAAACCATTTCCCGTTTTACTAACGTTTGATCTTGATGGAGAGACAGCCTTCGAGGAAATGCATCCGGGTATTCCATACTGGATAACTCAGGGAGGTTATGGACCGAGAAAAGGGGTTTATAGGATTATGGATTTACTTGATGAGTATGATATCAAGGGCACATTTTGTATAGTGGGGGTTACAGCAGAAAGGTATCCTGAGGCCGTGGAGGAGATAATAAGTCGGGGTCATGAACTAGCCTGCCACGGTTATACTCATAGGGGATATAACATTCTAGATCCCGAGGAGGAACGTGAAGGAATTATAAAAAGCAGGAATATCTTGGAGGAATTTACTGGAGAGAGAATTTTCGGGCATAGGACCCCAAGATGGAGACCAAGTGAGAGAACCCATAAATTCCTTAATGAGCTCGGTTTCAAATGGAACAGCGACTACATGGGAGCTGAGGAGCCTTTTTACAACATTATTGACGGAGAGAAATCCAGTCTACTTGAGATACCTGTAGCCTACAACCTTGATGACTGGACATTTTATTATGATTGGGGAGCACCCATAAAGGAAACAGTTGACACATGGTCAATAGAGTTTGATGCACGTTACAATGATAAGTCGGTTTTTTGCTTGACAAATCACCCCCAAGTAACGGGTAGGCCTAGCAGGCTCTTATGCTTGAGAGGTATAATTGAGTATGCCCTGAAGTACCCTGATGTAGAGTTCTTGAAGACAACAGAGTATGTAAAAAAGTACTGGAATTAAACCTCTAATTTTTTATTATCAATACTCTATACTAGGTATATCTCTGGATTTTTACCTATTTTGCTCTTATATTCATTGCTGATCTCAGCCATGAATTTCTCGACTTTATCCTCTTCTACAAGGTTAACTGTGCAGCCCCCAAAACCGGCCCCCGTCATTCTTGAGCCAAGAACGTATCCCATATCCATTGTCGCATCTACGAGTATATCCAATTCTAGACATGAAACCTGATAATCGTGCCTAAGACTTTCATGACTCTGATACATAAGTCTACCAAACTCTTCCATGTTTCCCCTCTTGAGAAGCTCAATAGATTTCAGGACTCTTTTGTTCTCGGTCACTACGTGTCGTGCCCTTGATGCCTGTAAACTTGGTAGATCATTACAGTGTTCGCTCATCATATCGAGAGTAACGTCCCGTAAAGCAGTTATATCGGGATAAAACTGCCTCATTATACTCACTGCTTCATCGCACTCTTTCTTTCTCCTATTATATTCACTTTTGGCCAGTTCTCTCTTCTTCAACGTATCAACAATGATTATACTGAAACTATCGTCAATGGGAATTTGTGAATAATCGTCACTTCTGCAGTCTATGAATAGAGCCTCACCTAGATGCCCTAGGCTTGCTACAAACTGATCCATTATGCCGCTCTGGACACCGACAAAATCATTCTCAGCCCTCTTGCCCAAATAAGCCATCTTAACGGGATCAAGCTCCAAATTATTTATTTCATTTAGCGCTCTTAATATGGAGATTTCTAAAGCAGCAGAGCTACTTAGTCCAGATCCGATTGGTACATTTCCAGATATAGCGATATCTGCGCCAGATAGCCTGTGACCACAATCACGTAGTACCTTTATTATTCCCTTAATGTAGTTACTCCAAGAGAGATCGGGATCCCTATTAATATCCCTCAAACTGAAGTTTGTTCTCTCTTCGAAATCAACAGCATACAGATTAAAAGTGTCATCCTTTCTCTTACCCACCGCGGAGTAAACCCTAAGACTTAAGGGAGTGGGTAATACGAAACCTTCATTATAGTCGGTATGCTCTCCTATCAAGTTGACTCTACCAGGAGCACTGAAAATCTTTGCTTTATATCCATAGATCTCTTTGAAAACCTCGGCAGCAAGACAAGCCATGAAAAATAAGAGTCTAGATACTATATATCTTATTCAAATTCGCTCTGAAATTCCTTCATAAAGATATCAATGGCCCTTAATGCTTCCTGATCATCGGAGTACTTTACCATTTTTAGGTCTTTATTTCCGTTTAGCATCGCCGAGGGTTTCCGACCAGGTCTATCTTTGTAGAGCAGGAGTATGGGTTTACCCCATTCCTCAGCTTTTGCGATCTCGTACCCAACTCCAAGACTAGGTGCAGTTACTTCGGCTATCAGAGCATCGGATTCCCTTAGCCACTCAATGTCGGTCTCATATATCGAGAAGTCATCCAGCTTTATCTCCTCATCATATGGGAAGCCGAAGCTATGCTCTGTTAGGACCTTTCCGTATTTTGAAATGTGTTTAATCAATAAATGAAACCAATCGGTGTCGGGAGATTCTCCCCTAATACTTCCTGCAAAATAGAACTTCATATTTGTCCCTCATATTGTTCTGAGAACGATGATGGTATTCGTCTTCTCAACGCCGTTTATCTTCCTGATATCTTCTATTACCCTATTTATCCCTTCAATATTACTACCTGTTGAGACCATAATGATATCATATTCGCCAGTTACCTCGTAGATTTTCTCAACACCCCTCAGTTCATCCACCTTCTGGCTTATCTCGAAGGTAGGTATGCTGGGGTTGACTGCTATCATTGTTAGGGCCCTGACTCCAACTTGGATATTTTTCTCGATGGTAAACCTCCTTATCACACCTTCCTCCACGAGGCTCTGAACCCGGTTTCTGACAGCCCCTTCGCTCAGCCCTATCGCTTTTCCGATATCGACGTATGTCATCCGGGCGTTCTTCTCAAGTAGTTTCAGGATCATCTCATCGATCTCATCTACCATAATGAGAGAAACGCAGAAAAAAGATATAAAATATGAGGAAATCGAAATTAGCCCAAAATATCCATAAACATATGTGCGTATATCTTTGCGAAATTTACAAGAGTTTCAATGTCAACCCACTCATCAGGGGCATGAGCGTTTCCACCGCCGGGTCCAAAAGCCATTGCAGGAATATCAGCTATATTAGTTAAGTAGCTGGTATCATTGCTTCCAGAGGCTCCTACGGGCTCTAGAGCATAACCCATAACCTCTTTCGTAGCCCTATCTGCTGCTTCATAAAGCGGATGATTAACTGATATCTCGCTGGGTGGTTTATTCAGAGGAGTTGTTACGGTCGCTTCCAGTTCTGGGTCTTCCACTTTTAGATCCTCTACAATTTTACGTATGTCCCCTAATACCCCCTCTGGCATCATTCCAGGTACCGTTCGGACATCAGTTATTGTTTCGCACTCTTCAGGAATGATATTGTCCTTTGTACCCCCCTTTATCATGGTCCCAGGAGCTATGGTAGGATCGGGGAGAATTTTGTGTTTAGGGAAGTTGAATTCAGTATCGTTTATGGCCAAAAGGATCTTGCTCATCTTTAATACGGCGTTTATACCTAGTTGGGGTCTGCTACTGTGAGCTGATCTTCCCTTGACATGAACTCTGACCAAGGTTCTCCCCCTGACAGCTGGTCTAGCCATGATCTTTCCGTCACTTGTTGATGCCTCCCCCACGATTCCCATTTTTATTCCTTTGAGATACCCCCTCTCACAAAGGTACTTTGATCCGTATCTACCAAAGTACTCTTCATCAGCGACAGCGTGAATATGGAGATCGCCACTAAGTTCAAAACCGGCTTCCTGTATGGCGATTGCTGCCACCATGGCGGAGGCTATAGCGCCTTTCATATCACCACTACCCCTACCATATATTAGGCCGTCCCTAACCTCACCACCAAGTGGATCAAATGTCCAATAATCTGGATTACCAACCGGTACGGTATCAACGTGACCGTTCCACACGAGGCTTTTGTCCCCTTTGCTTCCGCGCAATTGACCCAATGTGTTCATCCTATCAGGTAGGGATTCCACCTGCTGTGGTTCAAATCCAAAAGAATCGAGTTTATCCATTAGATAATTAGAGATCTCCACCTCATTCCCTGGGGGATTGGATGAGGGGATAGCAACCATCTCCTGAGTTAGCTTGATCAATCTTGGCTTCAATCTATCTATTTCATTAAAAACATCGGATACAAGTTCCATGTTAGATAAGAGGTGTTACAAGTATAAAGAAGATTATTCATTTATCTCCGGTACGGGTTCTAGTAGGACCTTCTCC
>WJIV01000156.1 GCA_014730055.1 Candidatus Bathyarchaeota archaeon | reverse complement strand
CCTCATAGCCATTACCCAGAGACTTGTCAAAGATTTTAAAGTCAACATCCAGATACCAGGATTACTTGTAGTAGACACCCCCGGACACGAAGCCTTCGCTAATCTAAGGACAAGGGGGGGATCTGTTGCTGACATAGCTATACTAGTGGTTGATGTGATGCATGGTTTTGAGAATCAAACATTTGAATCACTAAATATTTTAAAATCTCGGAAAGTCCCCTTCATAGTTGCCGCGAACAAGATAGATAGGATTCAAGGATGGCGTTCCTCCGAGAATGGCTCATTCTTAAATAATTACCGTGATCAACAGGATTTTGTTCAGAGCGATCTTGATAATAGGCTCTACAATATCATGGGCACTCTTAGTCGTCAAGAGTTCAGCAGTGAACGTTTTGATAGAGTTAAAGATTTCACCAAGAATATAGCCATAGTCCCCCTCAGTGCGAAGACTGGAGAGGGCCTAGGTGAGCTATTGGCTGTTCTAATAGGTCTAACTCAACAATATCTGGGTGACAGGCTTGAATATACCCAGGGCCCAGCAAAAGGAACAGTTCTTGAGATAAGAGAGGAGGTGGGATTGGGGACTACCCTGAATGCCATAATCTATGATGGAGTATTGAACTCTGATGATACCATTGTAATTGGCGGGAAGGAAGGGCCCTTAATCACCAAAATCCGGGCAATCTTGGTACCCCAACCCTTGGAGGAGATTAGAGATCCAAGGAAAAAGTTTGACACTATAGACGAGGTCTCCGCTGCAGCGGGCATCAAGATAGCTGCCTCTGATATTGATGATGCCATCGCTGGAGGTCCCTTACTAGCAGTGGGGGAGGATATGCCTCTAGAGAAGGCATTGGAGGAAATTGAACAAGAATTAGAGCGTTTGAGGAT
The DNA here is from genome assembly GCA_014730055.1 of Candidatus Bathyarchaeota archaeon. The sequence goes on along the minus strand of WJIV01000156.1, from coordinate 4,068 downwards.
TCAGGCTGATCAGACGGGCATAATATTAAAAACTGATACTCTGGGGAGTCTTGAGGCCATCATTGTAAGCCTCAAATCAAAGGATATTCCAATTAGGGTAGCTGATATCGGAGATGTATCGAGGAGGGAGGTGATGGAAGCCCTCTCAGTTAAATATGAGGAACCCCTCTATGGTACAATCTTGGCTTTTAATGTAAAGATCCTTCCCGATGCTGAAAAGGAAGCTTCTAACCAAAATGTTCCTATTTTTTGGAATGATATTATCTACAATCTCATGGATGAATACGTCAGTTGGATGGAGAAGGAAAGAGAAGCCAAGATTAGAAAGGAATTTGAATCCCTGACCTTGCCAGGTAAAATAAGAGTTATGGATGGGTTTATCTTCCGTAGAGCCAAACCTGCCATCTTTGGTGTGGAGGTACTTAGGGGAATTATTGAATCTGGGGTATCGATGATAAATGAGGACGGGGAGCGTATAGGGCACATTTCCCAGATACAGGAGAGGGGGGAGTCTATTAATAGGGCTGAAGAGGATAAGGAGGTTGCCATCTCCATGCCTCAACCCATTGTGGGCAGGCATGTCAAGGAACGGGATATACTTTATGTTGACCTTCCTGAACAGGATGCCAGTAAATTACGGAATAAATTTATAGGGCGCCTCACTGAAGGGGAGGAAGAAGCTCTACAAGAGCTCGTTGAGATAAAACGTAAAATTGACATACTATGGGCTGTATAGGTGATATAAATGCCAATATTGATAATTTCAGATCCTGAGACAGGAAAAAGTGAACGCATAGAGCTGGAAGAGGCTAGGATGAGTTCCCTGACTGGTCACAAGATAGGTGATATAATTGATGGTGCCACAGTGAATATGGAGGGACGTAAACTTGAGTTTACAGGTGGTACAGATAAAGATGGAATACCCATGCGCCCTGATGTACATGGAATGGCGAAAGTCGATATATTACTCAGAGGCAATGTAGGTTACAAACCTAAAAATAAGGGAGAGCGCAAAAGGAAACTGGTTCGAGGAAACACCATCAGTAGAGATACTACCTACCTAAATTTCGTAATCGTTGAGACCCCTCAAAGTCAGAAGAATCAATCCCAGCAGGAAGAAGAGGAAGAACAAGAACAAGAAGAAACAAATCAAGAAGAATAAATTATAAAACCAAAATTAAAGTGAAAACTTGGTTAAAATTCTATTTTTCTAATAGCATCTTAAAATCTTCTTCACCCTCAGCATAGCCAGAGGCAATTACCGTATCACAAGCTCGTAGAACTGTATCAGGTTTAGGTCGGATCCATCTATCTCCCCTTCTTATCACGAGGACCCACATACCCGTCTCTTCTGCTATCCTGGCTTCTCTGAGGGTCTTATTTACCACTGAAGAGTCTTCTGATATTGTGGCTCTCTCAACGGTCTCTTCAGCATCCTCTATGACTAGTCGTAATACTGGATGGGGTTCAACACCCCTTAGAACCACTTCAGCTATCTCTGAAGCTGCATCCGCTATTCTCTCTGTAACTGAACCAAGTCTAATTAAACCCAGTAGCTCTTTTGCATCCTCTGGTTTTTCGATGGATGATAGAACGTTAATCTCAAACTGGGTATCAAGTTTATCCACCTTGTCCTCTAATAAAAGGACCTCCTCAGCTAGATAACGACTATTTAGGAATAGAGCTGAATAAGCTAGATCTATCATCATCTCACTGGTATTTTTAAGCTCGACCAGTTCTTGGGTTATCAGCTCAAAAATTTGGACTTCAGTCAAAAGACTCCGCCTCTCCTGTTGCTATACGTTTTAATTTCTCCAAACCAGAGGCTGTTCCCCTTGCTAGAATTACATCTTCAGGCATCAATAATTCCTTATCTGGATTGATGAACCAGTGTTCACCCCTTCTAATAGCTATTATATCAACACCCACTTCAGCAGCCAGGTCCAGTCCATAAATGGTTTTTCCAGTGATCCAAGAATTTTCCGCTATTAACATTCGTGCTAGATGTTCTTCAGCCCGCTTGAAAACCTCCCTGACTATGGGATGGACCCTGATATCGTTGAGCACAAGCCCAGCTATATCCGCTGCGGCATCGGATATATTATTAGTGAGATTCCCGATTTTTGAGCCCCCAGCCAGAGTCTCAGCATCATTCTTATCGCTCGCTGCCAGCATCAAGTTCATACTGAGAACATAAACCAGATCATCCATCCTCTTTTCTAGTTGAATGACCTCCTCTGCAAGGGCTTTATTATTGAACAGGGCAGCAGAATATGCTAAGTCTATCATCAACTCGGATATATCTTTCATTTGGATTAACGTTTCTCTAACGGAAACTGGACGGTATTCAATTCTCTCCACATCACTCATGGAAATATAACACCCTTTTCCCAGGGGTATTGGGTTTCAGTCATCACTTTCTATTTATACCCTTTTATTTAACTTAACTTTTTCTAATATTCGATCCGGTAAACCTTCACATAACCATACTGGGAATAGAATACTGGTTTGAAATGTGTGGTATCTATGTTGCCATACATCAATCCAAAGAGGGTTGAGTTGAAATACCTATCTGTAAACATTCTCTGCCCCTGGGGATTGATTGTAACGAAATCAGTCTCGTTGAAACCTCCAATTCTTACCATCCATTGCCATTTAACATTATCCCCGAAGGGCCAACCTTGTTGAGGATTATTCGGATTATAAGTCACAAATGCCAAGACATGGGTTGCATTATATTTATCAAATAAGGGTAATGATTCATTTGGAGGATTCATCATCATTTTTGCTATATTCGATATTTGATGCTGGTCCATGGTGGCTCCATCAGCGAGAGTTGTTTTGTTAGCTAAAGCCTCAATCCAGTATCCATAGTCCCACCAGGAAACAAGAATAGCATCATCGGGAAGATTATCATTCATCCAGCTCAGGGCTTGAACCCAATCTTTGGGAAAATCCTCACCAAGCTGAATTGGTATAGAGGATGACGCCAAGGCTGTTGGCTGATTTGAAGCATTGAAAGAGGACCAGATATAGGGTACTGTAGTGACAATCAATAATAGGACAAAGAAGAAACCCATCCATTTACTCGAACCAAATCTTACAGTTTGTTCCCTCCTCCTATCAGTTATACTCCCCTTTATGATCTGCTTGAATGGAACTACGGTTTCAACTAGACCATATGAGGCCATTAGGCTTACTGGAATGGAAAGGATTAACATCAAACGACTCATACTCCCAGCAAAATAGATTCCCGTCAAGAAGAATAAAAAGCCATATAATTTTTTCTCCCCCAGATCCTTTATCGCAAAATAGCACCCAATTAATCCAAGGAGTAAAGTTATTCCGAAATCCGAGAAAAAGGTGGTCCAAGCAGCCACTCTGTGCTCTGCGACTGATTCAAAGAGGGGATTATTACTCTCTCTAAAGGGATTAATAACATTAAGAAACTTCCCACCAATAGGAATTCCAATGCCAAGGGCTGGTAAAAGAAGGATCATAATGAGACCAAAAATAAATAGTCCCACCAATCCCATTCGTGCTGTGAAAAGATCGATTCTATTCCTTAACTCCACATAAGCTATTTGAACAAAGACCAGAACCAATGCGGCTAGATTCTCCATACTCATTGGATATAGAAGTCCTGGGCGGGGTGCCAACATGGCTATCCCCAAACCTATTCCAATGGTGAGACTATAGCTTGTGAGGTATCTTATCTCATATTTTCCAGTTATCAAAGCAGCTACAATAAATAGGCTTAGAAGACCCATTGCATAACGGGCTGCTCCCCACGAAAGGAAGATGTAACCAAGAGACAGACCCGCGGCTATACCATAAAGAACTCGGTACTCCAATCTCTTTTTTTCTTCTATGGAGCGAAGGAAAAGGAGGGAGGTAAGGGTCATACCAAAGATACCTATATTTTCAGTGTCATAGAATCCTAGACTTGTTCTACCAACAAAGGCTGGATTTATTGCCATGAAGAAGGCAGCAAATAGACCCGCTGTCCTTCCACCAAGGTCTTTTGCCAAGAAATATATTGTGATGCATGTCAATGCCGCCATTAAT
>WJIV01000155.1 GCA_014730055.1 Candidatus Bathyarchaeota archaeon | reverse complement strand
TGATTTCCTTGAGGATTACAATTCTTACAAAGGAACAAGTTTAGGTCTAGTTCATACGCTTAGACAGAGCGCTATTTTTCGCCCAAGTCATCATAGTAAGAAAGTAAAAAATCTTTTTTATAATGGTCATTATACTCATCCAGGTATAGGAATACCTTTAGTTTTAATATCTAGCCAGATATTATATGAAAAATTAAAAGAAACTTCTATTTCCTAATTCTTATTATTTTTCCATTATTTGCTTTAACCAATTCATCTGTTGACATATAAGTCAGAGAGCAATCTGAACCACCACCAAGATATACCATTTCTTTTTTCATGACTTTAGGATCTATTAGAAAAACAGCATCAAACCCAAACCCAGGGGTACCTCCTAAGGGGTATCCGGTCAACTCTAAAATATCTTCAATCGGAGCAATACTTGGTTTTTCAATACCAAGGGCATCCCCGATATGTTTAGTACTTACTTTATCTTCACCTTTGACAATTCCAACAATTATTTCATTTTTGTTGTTTACCATAACTATACTCTTTACAAAGTCTTCAGGATCCGCACCTACAGTATTAGCTGCTTCCTCTACGCTATGACAAGATTCTTCGAAGCTTAGGTGCTCGGCTTTTATACCCTTGGATTTAATCATTTTCTTGAGCTTCTCTTCGTATTTCTTCATGTTAGAAATATATACTTTTTATCTGATTTTAAAATTTCATGAATAATTTTTTTGGTATTCATATTATGAAAAAATCTTTCCTGATCTAAGATAATGTTAAAATAGATAATTTAATAAAAATTGTAGAATGTATTAGAATAGAATATTATTGTGTAAGAGCAATAGGAGATCCTTTGCTAAAGTACACTCTTGGAATATCCGGGTTAAGATGATTTAGAAGAGAATAAACCATCCAGCCTGCAGTCTTAGCTGTGTTATAAATATCATTAGGTCCTTCTTCACCTATAATTGTAACTACATCGCCCTTACTAGCGTTAATTCCTCTAAGATCTACAAGATAATGATTCAGACTAACGCTTCCAATGCTTGACTTATACTTGCCTTTAAAAAATATGCTTCCTTTGTTAGCCATTTCTCTTGGAATACCATCGTAGAAACCAAGATGTAATGTTCCTACCTGCATTTTCTCGGGGGCTGTAAATCTTCCAAAATATGTAACAGTCTCGCCCTTTTCTACCATCTTTACATGCTCCAGTCTCCCTTTCATAGAAAGTACCTGTTTTAATTCTAATGTAGATTCTCTATCCTTTTCTTCTGGGTAAACCCCGTAAAGAACTATACCTGGTCTTACCATGTCAAGCCAAGCTTCAGGGTTATGCATGATAGCGTCACTGCTTGCCATACTTCTATAAGGGATTTTAACGCCATTTTTTTGAACCCTTTCTGCAACATTCAAAAGTCTATCTAACATCACTTTATCATGCTTTGAGCTCTGCATGAAAGTTGAGAAGATCCCCTTTAACTCTATGTTAGATAATTTGTTTATTTTTGAAATTAAATCAACAGCTTTATCACTTTTTACACCTACACGATTAAGACCAGTGTCAATCTTGACGAAAATTTTGGCTTTTTTATTCGATGAAACCGCTGCTTGGTTCAGCTTTTCTGCTGATTCTAAAGTATATATGGTCTGTGTAATGCCCTTTTTAACTACTTTTTGATATTGTTCATCTGTAAATAAGACATCCATGTTTAGTATATCTAATTCAAATTCTCTATCCCTCAAATCAATAGCTTCTCTGAATTTAGCCACCATAACCCACTTGACACCCAGTTGTTCTAGAAAGGCTACTACAGGGATTAAGCCATGTCCATATGCGTTGTTTTTCACTACTGCCATGACCTCTACACCTACTCGTTCTTTAATCATCTTGAGATTATATTCTAGGTTGTCGAGATTAATCTCAAGCCAATTTGTGAAACCTTCCATTTTTCTTTTTATCTCACTTGGTTTGGGCTGCTCATCAAAAAACTTCTCAGACATTTTGCATAGTATATGTTCTTACTCTGATAAACAATTTCATCTCTATTGTAGCAGCTGGTTCATTTTTCCATACATACAGCACAAATGGAATATTGTGTCCCACTGAAAAGGGTTTTATTCACAGCTTACACCTCCAACTTGATAAAAATGGTTAGACGGGCTCTCGTAATGGGTGCTGCTGGTAGGGATTTTCATAATTTCAATACATATCTTAGGGAAAATGAGAACTACGAAGTTGTAGCTTTCACAGCAGCTCAAATAAGTGAACTGGATACAGGCTCAGGCATAGAAAAACGAAGATATCCACCCGAGCTATCTGGTTCCCGTTATCCAGTTGGTATTCAAATCTACTCAGAAGATAAATTAGAGGAATTAATAAAGAAATTAAATGTCAACGTCTGCTTTTTTAGCTACAGTGATGTCTCAGATGATTATCTCCACGATGAGGCCTCAAGAGTACAGGGTGCAGGAGCTACATTCGTCTTATTGGGGCCAAATGATACAATGTTAAAAACCAAAAAGCCTGTCATCTCTGTATGTGCTGCAAGGACGGGTAGCGGTAAGAGTCCGACCAGTAGATGGATAGTATCTCAATTACGCCATGATGGGATTGATGTAGTAGTTATCAGGCATCCAATGCCATATGGCAATTTAGTGGAACAGATGGTTCAGAGATTCGAGGATTATGATGATCTCGATAGATATAACTGTACAATAGAAGAGAGAGAAGACTATGAACCTCATATTGACAGAGGGGCTATAGTATATAGCGGAGTAGATTACGAAAAGATACTTGAAGAAGCTGAGAAAGAGGCAGATGTCATTATTTGGGATGGAGGAAATAACGATTTTCCCTTCTACGAGCCAACAATTCATATTGTACTAGTAGACCCGCATAGGGTCGGACATGAACTGAAATACTACCCCGGAGAGACTAATGTTAGACTTGCTGACATAATAATCATCTCTAAAGTAAATACAGCTAAAGTTGAAGATATTAAGCAGGTCATAACAAATGTTAGGAAAATTAATGACAAAGCCAAGATTATCAAGGCAAATATTGTAATAGAGGCTGAGAAAGCAGAAGAGATCGGGGGGAAAAAAGTACTAGTTGTTGAAGATGGTCCTACCTTAACTCATGGCGAAATGAGGTATGGTGCTGCTACCATTAAAGCAAAAGAACTAGGTGCTGAAATAGTGGACCCTAGACCCTATGCCAAAGGCAGTATAAAAAAAGTATATGATCTTTGGCCTCACCTAGGAAAACTATTACCCGCCGTAGGATACAGTGATGAACAAATCAATGAATTAAGTGAGACTATTAAGGCAGTTCCATGTGATCTAGTTTTACTCGGTACACCCAC
>WJIV01000154.1 GCA_014730055.1 Candidatus Bathyarchaeota archaeon | reverse complement strand
GGTACCATAGGCTTGGAGATCCTTCAACAGGAGCCTGATGTAGAGATAATTTTCAGCCCCGTTGGAGCGGGCACAGGCTGTGGAGGTACTGCTATAGCGGCGAAGAGCATCGATCCTAGAGTCAAAATAATAGCTGTACAGGCAGAGAATGCACCCAGCGTATATATGAGCTGGAAGAGTGGGGAACTAGAATCTTCCGAGTCAGCGAATACAATGGCTGATGGTCTGGCCACTAGACAGGCATTCAGTCTACCTACCAGAATCCTCCGTGAATGGGTAGACGATTTTACGCTGGTCTCTGAGAATGAGATTAGAGTAGGTATTAGAAAATATCTTGAGCTTTGCCACACCGTGGCTGAGGGCGCTGGAGCAGCACCTCTTGCGGGCGCGATAAAAATGAAGAAAATGATTGAAGGTAAGAAAGTAGCTCTGGTCTTGAGCGGTGGTAACCTGGATTACGAGACCCTAAGAGGGATAATAGGGGGATCTAGTAGGTGAAGATTTTGAATAATGCTCTCGAGAAGATTATAAAGTCGGCGACAGAGGACCTTAGGGATAGAGAGGAAGCTCGAGACGAGGCACTAGGAAGGGCTCGTCGTGCAAGGATGCTATCGAAACAAGCAATTCAGTATCTTCACACCTATGAGACCGAGAAAGCGTCGGAAAACCTTGAGGAAGCTTCGAAGCTTTTGAGCGAGATAATCGACTATGCAGATGGTCATAGGGAGCTGCTTTTCTTTAATCAGGTAGAAGATGCGAGGCAGGAATTCGCAGAGGCGTCCATACTATTTTCTATAAATTAAGGGGAGGGCTATCCTTCTCCTGAGTCATTGGGAATCCCTTATACCGATTATCTCCTCGGCTTGGCAGACGTTCCCGGGGAATTTAGGAGACAGGCATTAAACAATCTTCAACAGGGTAAAATTACAGAGGCGAGGAAGAGGCTGGACATTATGGAGGAGATCTACTTACACCTGACCGCTATGGAAGAAGGAAGCCTTCTGCTAAAGGGTATGAGGCGTAAGATGGATATAATAAGAACAATCAATGAGAAGACCCAGGCGGATATAACCAATGAGTTGAGTCGCCAGAGGTTGAGCGAGAGACTTGATGAACTGAGTAAAAAGCTATGGTGATCTCAGGTTTAAATTTGTTAGGGTATTTTTCATAATAATGTCTCTGGATAGTTCTGGCGTCGAATCGGCGATCAGGAGATTCTTCATCAATACGATCTTTGACGCGACTTTTACAGTAATGGGTGTTATCTCAGGTTCAGCCTTCACAGGGGATGTGAAAACTGTCCTTGTCACATTATTCAGCAGTAGCATAGCGTTAGGTATCTCTTCTGGGGTCAGCGTCTATGAGGCAGAAACCTTGGAGGAGGAGAAGCGCCTTGAGGAGTTAGAAAAGGCACTGATAGTTGATCTCAAGGGAACTAGGCTTGAGAGAAACGTTGCCAGGAAAGCTTTGAGGGTTGCTAGTATAATACTGGTCACTCCTCTAATACCAAGCACCATTACCTCTGTTCCGTTATTCGCCAGTTTCTTTGGGGTAATAGCTCTAAGACGGGCAGCATTTATATCCATCGGGTTAGCACTCAGCACTCTACTTGTGATAGGTGTGTTAATGGCAACCGATGGATGGAAAGGAAAGATCCTAAAGGGGCTGAGAATGACCTTCTTCGGTGCCATAGCTTTTCTCATAGGATACGCCCTGGAGAGTTTGTTGTAGGTTCTCAGATCATTTATATCTGGTCAAGGTAATTTATCCTTGCTAGACAGGAAGATTGAGACTATTGTGTACTTCAGAGTAAACCAATCCTTTGAGATGCTTCGTCTAGTGATTTCTATGGAGGAAGAAAATTGAGTGAACACCCTATTCAGATCTACGATACTATGAGCAAGCGGAAGGAGCCCTTCATCCCACTTAATTCACCTCAGGTAACAATGTACGTATGTGGGCCCACGGTCTACGGTGAGCCACATATTGGGAATCTCAGGACCTTTACGAGCGGGGACCTATTAAGGCGGTGGATGGAGTATCGAGGATACGATGTTAAGTACGTTATGAACATCACAGACATCGATGACAAGACGATAAGAGACAGCGGAAAAGAGGGAAAGACACTTGAAGAGTTCACGGATTATTACACCAGGATATTCCTAGAAAGTATGGATAAACTGAACAACAGGAGGGCTACAGCCCATCCACGTGCCACAGTTTACGTTCCAGAGATGATAGAATTCATCAAACAACTTGAGGAAAAAAACATTGCTTACGAGGCTTCTGATGGAGTCTACTTTGATATAGACGAATACCCAGATTATGGAAAATTGAGTGGAATAAATATTGAGAAGACTGAGAGCACAGAGAGAGTCTCTCAGGACGAGTATGATAAGGAAAATGTTCAGGATTTCGCCTTGTGGAAAAAATCTACGGAAAATGAAATCGAGAGGGGGATTTACTTTGAATCTCCTTGGGGTAAGGGGCGGCCCGGGTGGCACATAGAGTGCAGTGTGATGAGTAAGGAGCTTCTAGGAGAAACCCTTGATATCCATGCTGGAGGCGAGGACCTTGCCTTCCCCCATCATGAGAACGAGGTAGCTCAGTCGGAGAGTCTAACAGGAAAAGAATTCGTTAGGTACTGGCTACACATGAGGCACCTTATGATAGATGGAGGTAAGATGAGTAAGAGCCTTGGAAATTATGTTAGCTTTGAGGATATACTGGAAAAACATACACCTCTGGCACTGAGATACTTCTATATTAGTACACAGTACAGACGTCCCTTGAACTTTACATGGCAGGCAATAGAATCAGCCCAGAACACTGTGGAGAGATTGGAAAACACTCTCGATCTAATCGATCAAGGAATGAAGGGATCTGACAAAAACCTAGATTATGGTGAGAGCGAAGAAAAGCTCCTTAAGACGATTCGCGAAGAGAAAACAAAGTTCATAGAGGCGATGGATAATGATTTCAACACGCCAGTGGCCCTAGGAAGTGTTCACGCGATAAGGGATGCAATAAACGAGTACCTGACTGAAACACCGAATAAAGGGGTACTATTAGAAGCGTCTAACATTTTCATGGAACTCCTTAACGTTCTTGGTCTCTTTGAGGACCGGAGTAGAGGTGGAGATGAGTTGACAGAACGGCTAATCCGTGTCATAATCGATATTAGAGAGAAGCAGCGAGAAGCCAAAAACTATGAAGTTGCTGATCTAATCCGTGATCGTCTAGAGGATATCGGTGTTGAGCTTCGGGATACGTCAGAAGGAACAACCTGGAAAATATCCTAAGAATAACCCTAAAACATACATTTCATATTTTAAAACAAAGTATTACCCCCATAATGATGACATGTTTTTCAGGATTAAGAAGGACGACACTAGACTGGCTAAGAGAACATCAGAGAGAGATGTTCATGCACAGCGACAAGATTTTTGAATGGGCCGAACCAGGACTTAGGGAGTACAAGAGCAGTAAACATCTTGCCGACCTCCTTGAGGAGAATGATTTTGAGGTTGAGAGAGGCGTCAGCGGAATGCCTACTGCATTCATAGGTAATTGGGGAGATGAAGGCCCGGTAATCGGCTTTTTTGCCGAGTATGATGCGACCCCGGGACACAGTCAGAAACCTGTACCATATGAGGACCCGGTTGTTCAATATGGCCCGGGTTTCACCGATGCACATAACATGCTCGGAGTAGCTGGTATTTATGCCGCTCTAGCCCTTAAACACACAATAGTAAAAGGCGGCTTAGATGCAAAGATCAGATTGCTTGGCACACCAGCGGAGAAACTTTGCGTAGGGAAGCCGTACATGGCAAGGGATGGATACTTCGATGGCATGGACTGCCTACTGGCCTGGCACCCAGGAGGCCCAACAACGGTACTCGGTGATGTATGGCCCCGTACTTATAAGAGCATGTCATTCGCTTTCAAGGTTAAGAAAGCTGCTGAGGGGCAGAGTGGAGCAGTAACCTATCCAGGGGCACTCGACGCTGCCGTTCTGATGTATAACAACGTTAACACTATGAAAGAGCATATGCCAGCTTTGATGAGACGGGGAGGAAGCATTAACGAATTCATGATGTCTGGAGGGCAGTGCACAGT
>WJIV01000153.1 GCA_014730055.1 Candidatus Bathyarchaeota archaeon | reverse complement strand
GATATCTCTTGTATGAAAGAGTGTTTACGTTAATCATGCATAAAACTAGAACAAACTAATGATAAACTCATCGATTTTAGTATTTACCTGTCAGAATTATACGAGCAAGAGCATAAGTATATGTCATGAAAAAATGCGTTCTAAAACCTTTTTTTTATCTAATAATTTTTCGTAGTAATGCTATAAAAATATTAAATCCTGGCACTCTTCCCATATATTCGACATAATCCTCTCCAAATTTTTCAATTAACCTCTTGTCCTCTCTTAAAGAATCGAGATAAATGGTAATTGAGACTGGTAGGACTAGAATAGCTACAATCCAGTACTGGGAAATTAGAGCCAGTGCAATGCTCATTAAAACCCCGGCAAAGTATTGAGGGTGCCTTATTATTGAGTAAATGCCGGTATCCACTAGGGCAGTCGTCTGTGTATAGCTTTTTCCTTTTGGCACATTTCCCTTTGATTTTAAAGTTAAGATTGGTAACCAGCCAAAGATCGCTGAAAAAGTCATAACCCCCCAACCAGCATTCGCAATATTATCATATCCCAAGTTATTGTAAGTGAAAAAAGTCAGAAGTATCTGAGTTACCAGCAAGCCAGATGAAACTATTTCCCTCCAAGAAAAGCTCCATTCAGGAACCCCTACATTAGACATTCTAATCTATTATTGTTAATTGAATTTATGACTCTGCCGCTTGGATTATAAATATTTAACATTTCTAAGTTTAATGAATAAATCTCAAAGAGTCTGAATTCTATTTAAATATGCCTTGTTTCTAATTTCGTTTCACAAAAATCATATCTGTTATTTGACTTGATTTGGGCCTGTGATACCGAGGTTTTTCCTAAACTCGTCTATCCTCGTGGCAAGGTACTCTACGGGTTCAAGGTAGTCTGGGTAGTTGTTTCTCTTCCTAAATTCGTGGGCTATGGGGCCTATCTTTTCCCAGTACCTGGTTACCCCTGATGGATTCAGCTTATACAGGAACTCTATCTCAAGGTCACCTTTTCTCACCATCTCAGCGAGGGCGACATAATAGTTCCTGGCTATTCTCCTTTTTTTATTGGCTTCTGGGTTTACCCTAGGGCTGAATTTCTTCCAGTAGTCATCAAAGTCAGTCCAATCCCATACCCAGAGAATCTCGGTGAGAGCCTCATCAACAGCAGAGTCATTGATGAATCTGATCTGATCTATTCTTACTTGGCTTCGTCTCAAAACTATAATTTTGCTACCTAGATGGTACACTACCGCAATGAGTGCTAAAACTAGTGCTGACATCAGCATGTATTCCATAGAGACCATGTACTGATATGGGATCAAGGTTGAATAAGTTTTAGCAGAGTCCTTGGTTCATGTATATAACAAATCCAGATTTCTCTTCCAGCCTAAAATATTTCCATGTAAGCTTTATGAGATTATTTAATAGCAAAATAACATTATGGTATCCTCTAAACTATAATGGACAGTCAAACGCTTAATATTGGAATATATCATTCCCTCACTAAACCTGGAAAGGTCATGAAAACTGGTCTATGAAAACCGGTTATGACTTGAGAACCCAATTATTGTATCACAGTGTCTACACCTATAAGCGATGTGCCTTACCACTGTACCTTTGAAGTGAATCTCCTCAATATCCGAATCCTCTAGAACCATCTCACATTCAGGACATTTACCTAATTTTACCATAAAGTACTGACTGCAAAATAAGTTAATAATTTTATTCAAAAAATAATAATTGATTTTCCATAATATTAAATCCGGATTAATGATTTTTCCGTATATGCCTTTTCGATATACTGATGGAGACTTCAATATAGGTGGCTTGGAGGGTACGAGGCTGGTAGTGGCAGCTTTTGGGACTCTCTGTGGCTTGACAGGGATAATTGCGGGAATCTTTGAGGTACTTCAAGGGAATATATCTACAGGTGGCATTGTGATCAGTACCATTGGGCCTGACTACTTGATGCATGAAGATTTCACATATTACGCGGTAACCATCATACCCAACTTTCTAGTTACAGGGATATTAGCTACCATATCAAGTATTCTCGTCATCTTATGGTCCGTGAGATATGTTCAAAGAGAAAATGGTGCATTGATCCTGTTTTTTCTTTCAGTGATGCAGGTGTTGGTTGGCGGTGGCTGGGTTATTGACCTTGGGTTAATGGCTTCTGTTCTTGCTACCAGAATTGATAACCCCGTTGATTGGTTACGCAAAAATCTTAATCACAGGGCAAAGTACTGGCTGATATGGTTATTTCCTTTTTCAATTACTGCTTATAGTTTAGTATCTGGATCTATGCTTATTTTGAGTGTTGCAGGTATGAATAATCAGGCTTTGATTAGGTTGCTTGAGCCCCTTGCTGCCTTCATGTTTGTTCCGATACTTTTGATGATTTTAGGCGGGACAATTTATGACGTTGAGAAATAAATAATGAAACAAATAATAAAGGGGATTGTTTCTGGGAGCTAGTTGCTATGGAGTTAGCCATCTGAATCTCTCTTCCCAGTCCGCCGTAGCGTCTCCTATTTCAATTAACATTCCTACTACCTCAATTACTTTTAAGAATTAGTGCATCATCGTATGTAATGTACGTCGTACCATACTTGAGATTACACGGGTTTTCTGTTCCAATAAGTCTACACATTACAATGATCCCGAGATTAGGCTCCTAATTGCTGTCTCAAGCTCATCTTCAGATAATAGGTCTCTACTACGGTATCTTTCCAAGACTCTGAGTGCCTTACATAGATTAGGATGAAAAATACTACCATGCTCTTTAATACGTCTTACCAGACTAAAATTACCAAATTAATTTACTACTAATATAAATTCTCATTAAATTTCTGAAAAATATTATTTAGTATTAAAAATAATATCTCATATTTTTTTTATTTAAATTATACATTATATAATAAATGTTGAGTTATCGGTTAATTAATTTATATTAATAGTTTTAGTATTTCTTTGGAGAATTATTCTACCTGTTTTAGGTTTGGCGTTACTGTATAATTTTGTTCACCTAAATCTATTTTATGAATAAGATAGGTAATAATATCTCATTCTCAAAGAACATAAATCGTATTCGATATCTTCCTCCTTAACCAGAGTATAAATAAATTTACTCTTGAATCCAGGCTATACTAATCTGTAATAAAAACAATTATTTGCGGATACGAGCTTAGTGATTCTTGAGTTGAGTATTGAGGAACTAGCACCGGATGAAAAACTTCGAATAGCAATAGAGATCTCTGATACAGTGGTAAGAGTCAGTGCTGACGGAATAAGGGCAGAAAACCCGGATATCACCGAGAAGGAGCTTCTTCAAGAACTCCGATTGAGGATAAGAGGAGAAGACTAGACTGGATACCTTTCAAGGACTTGTGAAGCGACTCATAAAAGAGCTAAACAAATCCCAGCAGGACTACATGTTCACCGGAGCCCTAGCAGTAAGCTACTACGGAAGACCCAGAACAACCACAGACATCGATATAATAATCCAGACAAGAACAGAAGACATATCACGCTTAAACCGGGCCCTATGAGAGGCAGGACTCGATGTCAACGATCATAGACTGGAGCAGGCCCTCGAGTTAGAGTGCAATATTGCAACACTAATGGACACAGTGACCCCATACAGCGTTGACCTCATCTTCGTCACGGACCCCTTAAAAAAGAGAGCAAGCACCATCCTTGGAGATCCAACATTCATCCAGACTCCTAAAGACCTCATACTCGCAAAACTAAGAATGATTAAAGCCACTAGGGACCCGAGGAAAGCATACAAAGATGAGGAAGATATCAAGTCAATAATCAGAAACACCCAGATAGACATATCCAGGTTAAAAATGGAGGCGAAGAAAGAAAACACCCTCGAGATACTAGAAAAGATAACCTAAGCAATAGGATCTCCGTGCTTCAAGTACTCTCTTCCTCTTCATCGAGGAACAGGATCATCTCCTCAAGGAACATATCCTCGTCCTCAAACTCATCTCCATATCCTTGGAACTCATTAAAAAGAGGGTTTGCTGGTTATTGTGGTTAAGTTATTTTGGAGTTTGTACTATTTCAACAATATATCCCTCAGGGTCTTCACAAAAGAAGATTCTTCCCTCAGTTTCACGAAGCTCCACCATACTAGTATGCATCTTAACCCCGGCATCCTTCAGCTTATCGTATAATGCGAATATATCCGCCTCATCCTTCAACCCAATACAAAGGATAACTGGCTTGTCCTCCATAGCTTCTAAGAAGCCCTTCCCTGATTGCACTGCACCTATGGCATAATCATCAGTAACCCAAAAACGGGTTACCCAATCGCTTTCATATTCTAGCCTTAAGCCAAGAAGGTCTCTGTAAAATGGTTCAGCCTCTTTAACATCCTTGTAATAGATGAAAGTGTATGCTCTATTGAATTGAGTCATACTAAAAAAACATAAAACAAATGGATAAAATCATCGATTATGGTTCTATTATTTTCTGTTTTCGATACGTTTCTCCTCCCACACAATGAAGTCTCGAGGGGGCTCAATTCTCTCATCCTCAGGCTTCAATAATAGTTTGGCAGCATTAACCGGACATCCAGTGACACACAAGCCACATCCAATACAGTTACTCAGATCAATCACAGGTTTCCCATCAACCATACTAATCGCCTTGACCTGACATCGCTTCTCACATACCCCACAACCAATACAAACATCATCATCAATTACTGAATAATAATTAGCAGCAGCTACCGAGTTCTCATACCCAAACTCAGTTAAACTTCTTAAAATCCCACAACAACACCCACAACAATTACAAATGTAGTTCACACCCTCAACCACATTACTCACAGTATGTACAAGCCCAATTTTCTCTGTTTCATCAAGCAAAGCTAACGCCTCTTCCTTTGAAACATCTCCTGGTCGAGGCTCACGTTCATGTTTAGAGAAAGTCATACAGTTATGAATCGGAAAATCGCATTTTCTGCCAATATACTCTTGTTGAGTCCTGCATATGCAATCATTTACTCGGAACACTTTACTTTCCATGAGCAGCTTTTTTACATCATCATAAGGGAGGACCCATTCTGTTTTTACTGCAGATTGTGCGGGTACTACTCTGTGGATGCTTGGTAGGGGCTGCATGATGGCTTCGAACCCTCCTTCTTGAAAATAGTCCTCTACCATGTGTGCGAAGCTGTGATCCATAGAACCTAGATGTGATTCATAAACACCTACTACAAATGGAGCAAGACGATAACAGGTTTCATTTTTATCTGTTGTTGTCCAAACCATTCCTTTTTTAGACATTTCTTTTAGCATTTCTTCAATTTTTTGAGGTTTCATTTGGTTTCTTTCTGATATTGTTTGTATTGTTTCGTAGTCTCTTGTAAGGGTTGAGGCTAGTTTTGCTTCTGTTTCATTGAACATTCTTTTTAATATTTCAAGTTCTATCCCTGATTTTGTTCTAGCGAACCCATTTGGTAGTCTTCCTAATGCATCAGCTAGAAGTCCAAACTCTTCACCCATTCTTTCATCAAGTATACAATTATGTTATACTGAGGATAAAACCATCGATTAGACTGCATAAATTGGATATTATTTCAACTAAATAATATACTTAGAGAATACGTATTTCCTTTTTGGATAAAATAAACGTTTTTTTCGATGCGCAAAGCATTCCAGCATTCAGGTTTAGAAATATTAAAGTTACTTCAAGAATACAAGTATTTGAGATGGCCCTATCAGAGGAACTTAATTTATCTAAAATTAAGCTGGATTTAAGAAGGGCACTGGAGCCCCATAAAGAGGTAATAGTCGCTTATCTATACGGGTCATCGGTGAAAGGATACGCACGGGAGGACAGCGACCTTGATGTTGGACTACTTCTAGAGGACTGCTACAAACAAGAAGCACTATACCCAGAGGCGCTGGCAAAGGAAATTGAGAAAGAGACTGGGCTTAAACGGGTGATAGACATAAGGATCCTTAATGACAGAAACCCCAGGTTTCAGTACCGCGTGATAAGTGAGGGAGAGTTAATAATATCCAGAGACGAGAGAAAGAGGGCGCAGTTCGAGGCTAAAGCGGTCTCCATGTACCTGGATATAAAGCCCTTTCATGAGGCTTACGATATGTACAGGAGCACGAGGCTACGAAATGAAAGTTGACAAGGGCATCATAAAGGAGAGATTTGATACAATAGAGCGCAACATCAACTTTCTGAAAGAATACAAGGATATACCCAAAAAGGAATTCATCAACAGCTATAAGGATGTTCAGGCAGCAAAGTTCAGCCTTCTTGAGATTCTGGAGGCCACTTTTGATATAGCAAATCACATCATATCCGTTCAAGGATTCAGTAGAGCAGAGAGCTATAGTCAGATGTTCAGGATCCTAGGAGAAGAAAAAGTCATTGAGATTAACCTTGCAAATAGACTGGAGGATATGGCCCGTTTCAGAAACCTTCTGGGGCACAGGTATGGTGAAGTAGATGATGAAAGGTTTCTCGTAATAATCAAAACCAGAATTGAAGATATATTAGAATTCGAGAAACAAATCCACAAATATATAGAAAAATAGAGAAAATATAAAATACGTACTATTCATTAACTCGCCAAACTATGTCTAATTTTAGGAATGTAGCAACTAAGTCAAGACTTTTGGTAATAAATTGGCGAGTATAAAATGATGATAAAATCATCGATTATTCTGCTATATGATCGTATACGTAATCTTTTTCCTTTAACCATTTACATAAATATTGATGCGAAGAGCAATTGCGTTATCCATCCTTCTGATAATAATTCAGTTTCTAATAGGAATAATTCTATACCCAAGGATGCCTGATCGTATAGCCATCCACTGGAACATAAAGGGAGAAGCAGACGGCTACGGCTCTAAAACCCTGGGGTTATTCCTCATACCAGTAATAGAAGTGGTTCTAATTCCCTTTTTCATAGTCTTACCCAGAATAGACCCCAAGGCTTCTAAGGAGAAGATGATGGAATCCTATGAATGGTTCATCCTGTTGTTCACTTTTTACATGTCCTATGTCTTTGGGTTATCAACTGCTTGGAATCTCGGTTACAGGTTTGACTTGCTGCGATTGCTTATTCCAATGTTGGGGGTTCTCTTCTATGGATTAGGCTGCATTCTTGGGGAGGTGGAGATCAACTGGTTTCTTGGTATCAGGACACCTTGGACTTTGAGTAGCGAGGAGGTTTGGAGGGAGACGCATTGTGTCGGGGGTCTGCTTTTCAGGGTATCTGGTTTATTGGCTATTGCTGGTGTGTTTTTTAGCGGTTGGTTGTCTCTGGGGTTGGCTATGGTGCCCGTGTTGGTTTCAGGAATCTATGTTATCATCTATTCTTACCTGAAATACAAACAAATAACAATGGAAAGAATGAATTAAGGAAAAAACTAATTGATTGTTCTCAATATTCCCAGGGTATTTGAGTTATCATTCATTATTCCATATGTGACAGTATATGATAAACACTATAGACAACCAGATCACTTCGGCTCTCCCTACCCAGCACTGATCTCATTCTTCAGAAATTATGAGCCAAAGGGAACCATACTAGATCTAGGATGCGGACAAGGTAGGGACTCACTGG
>WJIV01000152.1 GCA_014730055.1 Candidatus Bathyarchaeota archaeon | reverse complement strand
TGATTATGGTGCAAGATACCCTGAAGCTGAGAGGATATTTGATCTCGACACTGAGGAAACCCTGGAAAAGCTAGATTCACTATATGAGAAGGGGTTCCTCCGAAGGAGCGTTTTTAGCAATGTGATGAAGTGCCCCTCATGTGATGAGTACTCTTTTGTTATAAGTCTCAGGTGCCCCCACTGTAATAGTAGAAGAATCGAGCGCGGGGAGGTACTAGAGCACTATGATTGCGGGCATCAAGGATTTAAAGAGGATTTTCTGGAAGATGATTCATATGTGTGCCCGAGATGTGGCGAGGAACTAGAACAACTAGGCGTCGACTTCAGAAGAGCCGGATTATATTACAAGTGTATCGAATGTGAGGAATTTTTCGGTAACCCTGTAGAGATTCACATCTGTAGTATGTGTGAGGGAGAGTTCGAGCTAAACGAGCTGGTTTTCAAGACTGTGTGGAGCTACAGTGGGGATCCTGAGAGAGTAAAGAGCATAGTACTGGGAGTAGAGATAGATAAGATATCAGAGGCTCTTGAGGAACATGGTAGTGTTGATATTTTTGGCAGTCTGAAAGGAAAATCAGGTGTTGACCACACATTTAGTATCGTCTTTAATCATGATAGGACCAATGGTCGGATTAAGGCAGTAGATATCAAGTTATCCGATAAGATCGTCCCTATGGGAGACGTGACGAGTTTCTACGCTAAGGTTAATGATATTAAGGAAGTAGAGGGAATTCTAGTTGCGATCCCTAAACTTTCTGAAGAGGCAAGGAACTTGGCGGAATCCTTTGATATCAAGCTAATTGAGAGGAAAAACACTGATGATATATCAAAAGTTCTTGAAAAGGTATTGTTAGGATAGAAAAAAATTGAGAGGAATAGAAATGACTGAAAAGATAATTGGGGAAAAACCAATCTTAATGGATCTCCTGGATAGGAAAAAACTGGGAAAAAAGTATTTTGAGATTGTAGTTACCCTTGAAAATACTGTTGAGACAATGAAAGACTTCCTGGAAGAGCTCGGTTCGTATAATGTAAGGGTAATAGAAGGTTTCTATGACTCAATAGGAGATGAAATAGTATGGGCTACATTCCTCGAGGTTGAGTCTGATTTTCCAATCAAAGAAGTTATAGAATCAGCGGGGGAGCTTCAAGGAATATTAGATATAAAATATTGCTCGATCGAAAAGGCTGATTATTTTGAAAAGTTCTTCTTTCCCTTAGGAAGAAGCGATATTCGTTTACTTGTATTACCACAGAAAGCTTTCAGAGGTATGAGTCAGGAGATCGTGGAGACCTTCGGAACGGGAGGAGCATCAATAGTCTTCAATGAGGGTCTCGAACTTGGCAACTATATCATTGGTATGATACCAGACGAGCTCGAAGAAAATGATGAGAAAATGATGTTCATAAAAAACCTCCTGATGGCAACAGGATGGGGTATACTGGACTTTAACGGGTTAAATGTTAAGGAAATCTCCGGTCTCGTAAGTATAAAGGAAAACGCGGAGGCTTCAAAGGAGCACCCGCATGAGTGCCACTTCACTAGAGGGGTCATCACTCAGATCCTGAGGTTACTGCTCGAGCAACCGGATATTAGTATTAAGGAGTTTAAATGTCAGGGTGAGGGAGAGGAATCCTGCTGCTTCATGCTAATATAGCCATTATTTCTGATTGAGGGCAATAATGTTTAAGAAATGGGGAGTAATCGGCTTCATTATTTTTGCCGAGATAATACTCATTGCTCTTATCATTCCAGGACCCATTGTTTGGGTGTCCTTTGGTATAGGTGCTGCGACTGCATTATACTTCCTATACTCTGCAAGCAGGGTGAAGAGAGGAAGAGGAAAGACGATGAAAAGAAGGATATCCATTTTACCCTTATTATCGATTCTTCTACCAATACTATTTGGTTGGTTAACGTATTACTGGGGCTATCTCTCTCTTATCACTGCTATCTTGGCTACAGCTCTGACCATAGACTTCTTCTCGAACCTCCTTTTCTTCCCCCTGAGCCTGTACCATAAGTATCTTGAGATGAAGATGATAGGGGAAGATATCGGAGCCTGGCCCATGGTATCAGTGATTGTCCCGGCCCATAACGAGGAGAAGGTTATTTCAAAGAGCTTGGAGGCGCTGCTTGAGGTTGATTACCCCCGGAAGGAGATCATAGTAGTTGATGATGGCTCTAATGATGCTACGTACTCTCTCGCAGCCCAGTACCAGAGTGAGGGAGTCAAGGTCTTCAAGAGAGAAGAATCAGGGGGTAAAGCGGCAGCCCTTAATATGGGGATCCTCTTCGCAAAAGGTGAGATCATTTTCACCTGTGATGCGGACAGCATAATGAACCGAAAAGCCCTCAAAACAGTTGTAAAGCACTTCAGTGATCCAGACACAAGCGCGGTGGCTGGAAACGTTAAAGTACTAAACAGAACAAACCTTGTAACCCGGCTCCAAGCCCTCGAGTATATCGTAAACGAGAACGTCTACAGAAGGGTTTTTGACGTCTTTGGCGTGGTCCCTGTTGTACCTGGACCCCTTGCTGCTTTCAGGAAAAGAGTATTGGACGAGATTGGGGCTTATGATAGGGATACCTTAACTGAGGACTTTGATATCACAGTCAAAGCATTAAAAACTGGGAAAGCCGTTCAGGCGTTAACTGACGCCTATGTATATACTGAGGCTCCTAGTAACTGGGGGGATTTCTATCGCCAGAGGCTCAGATGGAACAGGGGAACATTCCAGAACTTGTTCAAGCACCGAAACATATTCACTAATCCAAGATTCGGATATACAAGAGACCTGACTTTTCCCTATGTTTTTCTCTCTATGGTCTTTATTCCGATAACCTCAATTATATCCCTGATAGCGATTGCATTATCCATAATGGCTGGACAGGGATTGCAGGTCTTAAAGATACTCGCTGGATTCATACTGCTCGAAGGTACGTATAGCTTCCTGGCCCTAGAGCTAGATGAAGAGGATATGGCACTTATGATCTACTCCCCATTACTAGTAGTAGGATACAAGGAGATACGCCACTTCATCAAACTAAAAAGCCTGTTTGATGTACTCACCAAGAAGAACATGAAGTGGGGAGAGATGACAAGAACCGGATAAGCAATATAAAGATATAGAAAAATATGGAAAATACATCATTGTAAACAAATACTGCTCAGGAGTTAAGCCTCAACATGGAAAATGCGCTCCTCAGACACTGATATACGAGGGGTTTTGGAGGGGGTTTATATACTCGGGTCGTGTAGTGTTGGTAGAATATTTTTTCGGTGAGGTGAAACAGTTGGAAGGTACAGTTAAGAGATGGCTTGATAAAGGCTATGGCTTTATAGGAGTTGAGGGACGTGATGAAGATGTCTTTTGTCACAACTCAGCACTACAGGGCGCTTTTGAGCTTCGTGAAGGCCAGAAAGTAGAGTTCGATTTAGAGGACTCTCCCAAGGGTCCAAGAGCAGCTAACGTTAAGATAGTCGAGTAAGACAGGAATCTTTTCCCAGGTCTTTTCTCGATCCCACATTTTTTTGAATTAAAATCGCTACTAAGAGGAATATTCGTACAATATTTATTAGCTGGAGTTATCATGCATTTGATTATTTAGTATTCTGCTGCCGTTACTGAGCAAAACAAGTGATACCTGCTTGGAACCGTTATCCAGTTACCCTCCTCTGAAATATAATAGATTAGTAGGAAAGAAGACCCTAGGTTAAAATAGATAAGAATCTACCAGTTTAATATAACCATTTGAGTTGGAAGAACCTTCAATACAGATCATTTACGCAATAAAGAAAGATCCGCAGGGGGAAGAAAAAAGGGAAATAAACCCCTTATTTCTAACTTTATTATGTAGATTATTGGTTATTACCCTGATAATTGGTGATAACGGGTATAGGATTAAATATTCCCACAGATGTATAAATAAAGGGAGTTAGCGTGCTTGAGTCTTGTTGAACTTGATGAAAGAGGGAGATTAACCCTTCCCAAGGAACTACGTAGGGCCATGGATCTGAAGAGGGTGATCGTGGTGAATGCTGGGGACCATCTGAAACTGATACCTATACCAGAGGACCCCTTCCAGGCGTTGAAAGGAGCCATATCCTCTGAGAAGCCCTTCAAGGAACACCGTGAAAAGGCTACGAGGCTTGCGGAGGAGGAGGCTCTCCATGACACTTCTTGAGACCGACTTAATATTCGCGTACCTGAATGAAAAGGACAAATTCCACGAGGCCTCAATAAGGGTTTTCGACAAGATCAATAAGGGATCAAAGTTATCCGTAAGCATCCTTAGCCTAGTTGAACTTGAACTGATATACAAGAGCAGTGGATACCAGGACCAGATTCAAAGCCATTTAGCTATTCTTTCCTCCCTCCAAAACATTGAATACTCTCCTCTAAGTGTTGACATTGTTCTAACAAGTATCGTATTAAGAGAAGAACATGGTTTATCGTTCTTTGATAGCCACTACGCGGCCACCGCTATACATGGAGACGGAAAAATATTATCCACAGACCAGGCATACACCAGAGTACCCGGGCTGACACTCATAGAACCAGACCAATACCAGTAATAATATTTCATGATCTACCTATAGCCTCAGTCTCTTTGCCATGAAGCTGAATTTATATAGGGCTGCCAATCTAGAGTTTCCACAATTGATCAGGGGGGTAATGAGCCTCCTTTGCTGCTAGATTCTTGAGAGGTCATTATCACACACTCATCGTTGTTAGTATGAATTCAGTAAATCTCTACTTCCTATAT
>WJIV01000151.1 GCA_014730055.1 Candidatus Bathyarchaeota archaeon | reverse complement strand
GTAGTGAAGGACCGGATTCCGGGGGCCAACGCTATGTTTTGTGCCGCCTGGGTGCTCACCTGTATATGAGTGCCGTCTAATGCCTTGTCCTGGATTCTCTGGAGGGGAGGTTGTGAGTTCATCAGATCGAGAAAAATGCGTCTCCAATGTGAGGAGGCTGGCAAAGCCATCCTCATTTGTATCACCTCATTTGACAAAGATCCAAAGGGGGGTAGAAAGCTCAGGCGGCTTAAATACCTGAAGCTATAGATGTAGGCAATCTTTATTTAGTTTGAATAGAACCTGGTAGTGGTATCAAGTATATGACAGGAAAAGCTCATGATTTCTACAAATACCTAGATCCTGTCAATCCGATACCTCAGAGAGCCTAGTCCTCTCTTGGATTAGGCCACGGAGTTGTATATATTGAGAGGTAACTATGAAAATCATCTAATAAAATTACGGGATTCAAGGAGGATAGTGATTAAAGTAGGTACGAGTAGCCTTACTGATGATTCCTCAAAACTGGACGTAGGGAAGATAGCTAACCTTGTAAGCATGATAATGAGGCAAAAGTCCGAAGGAAAGACACCGATCCTCGTTAGCTCCGGAGCTATCGGAGCGGGTCTTGGACGACTAGAGATCCCAGCGAGACCCACTGAGATGGATGAACTTCAGGCCGCGGCTGCCATCGGACAAGGCATACTTATGCAGACATACGAGTTTTTCTTTAACCACTATGACCAGCCAATAGCCCAGATACTGTTAACCAACGAGGACTTTACGGATCCCTGCCGCTACAGCAACCTCTCAAAGACCATTGAAACCCTCCTCAAATGGGGCGTGATCCCCATAATAAATGAGAACGACACCGTGGCCACCGACGAGATCAAGGTAGGGGACAACGATACATTAGCCTCTCACGTGACCATCGGCGTTAACGCCGATCTACTGATAATACTCACAGACGTAGACGGCCTCTACAACGGGACCCCGGGCGAAGAAGCCAGCGAACTAGTTAAGGTCGTTCCTGAGGTAACTCCAGAGGTCGAGAGCTGGGCCAGCCGCGTGGGAAAGGGATTCGGTGGAATGTACACAAAGGTGAAAGCCGCCCAGAACCTTGCCAGCCTTGGAATACCCACTGTAATAGCCAACAGCAAGCACCCTGATGCATTGGACAGGATATTCACCGAACAAGATGGCACATTATTCCTGGCGAGGAGGCCCGAAGAGTGAGTAAAGTCCTAGAGAAGGCTAAGGAAGCCCATAACTCCTCCAGGTCCATGGCAAACATATCAACAGCTGATAAAAACTCATCATTGAGGTCAATAGCCAAGAACATCTGGGATAGGAGGACGGAGATAATTCAGGCAAATAAATCAGACCTGGAGTACGCTAAGAAACTACTTGAACGGGGAGATATCACAGAGGCGGTCTACAGCCGTTTGTCCTTGAATGAAGACAAGATCACGAGTATCTGCGATATGGTAAACAATGTTGCCGAACTATCTGACCCTGTCGGAGACACCCTTTACTCCATAGAGCTTGATGATGGCCTGGATCTCTACCGGGTGACATCCCCCATCGGCGTTATTGGGTTTATCTTCGAGTCCCGGCCTGACGCCCTTGTACAGATAGCCAGTTTATGCCTGAAATCCGGTAATTCTTGTTTACTCAAGGGGGGAAGCGAGGCAAAGAACAGTAACAGGGTATTATTTGAGGTCATATCAGATGCCACGGGATCCATGCCGGTTGGATGGATACAGTTATTGGAGGCTAGAGAGGATGTAAAGGCTCTTCTTAAACTGGATGAATACGTTGATCTAGTTATCCCGAGAGGTAGTAACATGTTTGTCAGGTACATCCAGGATAATACACGGATACCTGTCCTGGGGCACTCAGAGGGCGTATGTAATATCTACATTGACTCTGAGGCGGACGATGAGATGGCAATCAGCATCTGTCATGATTCCAAGGTACAGTACCCAGCTGTATGCAACGCCGTCGACTGCGTTCTAGTACATGCTGATATCGCTGAGCGTTTACTCCCACCACTTTACGATAAACTGAGTAACTCAGGGGTAAGCGTAAGAGCTGATTCAAGGGTCCAAGAGATCCTAGGGAACAGGGTAGAACCCTTCACGTGTAGAGATTATGGCGCTGAGTACCTTGACTACATAATCGCATTGAGGATAGTAGATAACATGAACCAAGCTGTAGATTATATAAACAAGTATGGGTCACACCACACCGACGCCATAATCACTGTGAATGATGAGAAAGCCCACAGGTTCATGCGCTCCATAGACTCAGCGAGCGTCTTCTGGAATGCATCAACTAGGTTCGCTGATGGATACAGGTATGGGCTTGGGGCAGAAGTAGGTATAAGCACAGGGAAAATCCACGCCAGAGGACCGACAGGACTAGAAGGCCTGGTCAGTTACAAATACTACCTCAAAGGCAGAGGGCATACAGTCTCAGAATACATAGATGAAAATAGACAATTTAAACACAACAAGACAGATAAAAAATGGGGTTAAGGAACAAAACTGACATAAAAAAATATATAATCCTTCTAATGACGAATTATGGCCCTTATTATAAGCATTTCAATCATCTTTTGCCACATTTAGTAAGGAGCAAATCATTGCCACACGTTGTTCTTCTTAACTTAGTCTTTCTTAATCCTGATATAGGTTGAGTCTGAGCTTATTGGGGTGTCCGATGCGGTATAATGTATTTTCGCTTATTCTACTATATCAGGGTATTTTTCTAGTCCTAGTTTGGAGAGCACCTTGTATTGATTCTAACCCGGGTTCACCCACTTATCTTGTCTAGTTCTTGTTTGATCTTTTCAGCACGCTCGATTAGGCTCTCGTAGTGTATCAGGGGTTCCCATGTGGGGTGTTCCTCTATTTTTCCCTGTTTTATCTGTTCCTCTAGTTCAGCTGGTTTGTTTACTTTGTATTTTGTCTCTAATTCGTGTATCTCGGTTTGTATTATTCTTAGTCTTGTTTTGAGTTATCATTTGACCCCGTTGGAGATCAGGGTTTCTGGGGTTACGCCTAGGGTCTTGGAGACTCTTTCCACTAGTTGATTTGTCTCAGTCAAGTGATAATCACCCTGTTTTCTGTGTTTAATCTACGCTCTACTGGGATAAATAATGTTTATGTAATTTGTGAAAAAATATCTATGGATGATAATTTTTTACTAGTTACAGAGATACTCGATGGTACAGGAACATTTACCGAGAATTAAGAGGTTATAGGAAAAGGTAATGAATGAAGTTTATAATCGTATTTTTTCTACACTTGCTGTTGGTATGTTTGCGTCTTTTGCTGCTTTATGGAGCTTTTTATCCTCTGTTACTAGGGC
>WJIV01000150.1 GCA_014730055.1 Candidatus Bathyarchaeota archaeon | reverse complement strand
GAATCCTCCATTAACCCAAGGTTTGGGAGAAGCCCCTACTACCTTATAGTGGACACGGAAACCATGAGGCACGAGGTCCTGTACAATACTAGGATGAGTGCACCGGGTGGAGTAGAAGCAGCCAAGCTCCTCGTAGGAGAAAACATAGATGTTGTAATGGCAGGGGCTCTAGGGCCAAATTCATCTGAGGTACTATCCCGAGCAGGTATAAAGATCATTAAAGGTGTTAAGGGCACAGTAAAGGAATCCATTGAAGCTTACAGGAAAAAAGGGTGCATAGTTTAATTCAGGTAACTATAGTAATCAACCGGATCAGACCATTTTCCCTTATACTTTAGGTAGAACCAAAAACTCGATCTCTGTAACTGACAAAAGTACCCCGTTTTCTGGTGCCTTGTATCCCTATTTTTTTAGTCATTTTAGGGACGTAAGACTATTCTAGTAAATTATCGGTGCACTAGATGTGAAACTTGTGGTAAAATATAAGGAATAATAGTTTCTAATCTTAATAATAATGCTCATTCGAAGAGATGATAAATATCCTTTTTCACATTTCTATCGTATGGGATCTCTGAGCTTTTTCGGTGGTGTAGGCGAGATTGGTGGTAACAAGATTCTTTTAGATGATGATGGTACCCGTGTCTGGCTAGACTTTGGGCAGAGCTTTGATCAGGGCACTGAGTACTTTGTTAACTGGCTTCAGCCCAGGCGGTCCAGCGGGTTGAGGGATTATTTTGAGTTCGGGCTGCTGCCTGAGATACGGGGCCTCTACGATGAGGGTATGCTGGATGGTACCTGGCTGTGCTACGAGGAGCCCTGCTTTCACGGGGTGTTTCTCTCTCATGCCCATGCTGATCACGTGAATCACCTAAAGTTCCTTGACCCGGGTATACCGGTCCATCTGGGTGAGGGTACCCGTTTCTTTATGGAGGCTATGGAGAAGACCAGCGGGTTCGCCGACTATGGCAGCCATGACTACAAGGGGTTCAGGACGGGGGACAAGGTCCGGGTGGATGACCTTGAGTTCAGGCCCATCCATGTGGATCACAGCATACCCGCAGCCTACGGGTACATCATATACGCGAGCGACTTCACCCTGGTTTACACGGGGGATATCAGGGCCCATGGACCTAGGTACGACATGACCCTCGAGTTCCTGGAGGCTGCGGAGGAGGCTGAGCCCGACTGCATGATATGTGAGGGGACCAGGCTGACCCGGACTGGGAACCGGAAGCACCTCTCAGAGGCCCAGGTATCAAATGGGGTTCGGAAGGTATGCAGGGACTCCAGTGGTGACATGGTCTTGTTCACGCAGCCCTCCCGGGATATGGACCGGTGGAGGACCTTCTACGAGGCAGCGGAGGAGTGCGGGCGGGCCCTGGTTATTCACCCGAAGACTGCGTACCTTCTGCACATGCTGGTGAAGGATGAGCACCTTGATCTCCCTGACCCTAGGGCGGACCCGGGGATTAGGGTCTACTACAAGCGTAAGAGGAGTGGGAGCTACGACGAGAAGGACTATTACGTCTGGGAGCGGGAGTACATGGATAGGATGATCACGGCGGAAGAGATCAGGGAGAGGCCCCGGGGGTACCTGGTGAATCTGGACTTTTACAGCTTTACCGAGCTCATAGACCTCCGCCCTGAGCCCGGGAGCCCCTTCATATACAGCATGAGCGAGCCCTTCACCGAGGAGGACCTGGAGGAGGAGGTGCTCCACAACTGGCTGGGCCACTTCCAGCTGGAGTATCACCAGCTTCACGCCTCAGGTCACATGAGCACAGCGGAGCTGAAGAAGGCCATCGAGGAGATAGCCCCAGATAAGCTGTTCCCCATCCACACCGAGGGACCGGAAAAGTTCCAGCAGCTACACCCTAACGTAATACTGCAGGAGATAGGAAAGAAATACAGCATCTAGGTGCCTAACTTTATTCTCTGTTCTTTTAAATATCAGATAATTTTTAAAATGTAAAATGCATTAATATTAGTATTACGTTTTATCAGAAAAGTAATAAAGGGAGTTATCTTGAGCGCTACGAGGAAAGAAGTTGAGGAAAAGATCGAGAAGAATGACTTGGATGGATTGCTATATCTTACTGGGTTGATACATGGACACCACTGTGTAGGTAGTGCGATGGGTGTAATAGCGGCCCACTATGCAATGAAAGAAATGGGCATAAAAGAGAGCACGGGAATGGAACATGTAATAGCTCTGGTGGAGACGAATAGCTGCTTCAGCGACGGGGTGCAGCTTGTAACAGGTTGCACATTTGGTAATAACAGCCTAGTCTACCATGACATCGGAAAAACGGCTTTCAGCCTCGTAAGGAGAGACGGGAACGGGATAAGGCTCACAAGAAAACAGGATCTTGGAGACCTTTTAAAAGACAAGCGCCCTGAGGCATTGATGTTCTCCAAGCTCGTAAACGAGAGAGATGTAAACCCAGAGGAGGAAGCCCGGATAATCGAGCTGAATAAGGAGCATTGTTACAGGGTTCTGGAGATACCGGCTGAGAAGATATTCGACGTAGAAGAGGTAAAGGTAGATTTACCGGGCTACAGCCGAATACTGGGAAGCCTTGTCTGTCCTTCCTGTGGAGAAAAATTCATGGAGAATAAAGCCGTAAAGAAAGGAGATGAATCACTATGCCCCGACTGCGGAGGGGAGTACGGTGTACTGGACTGGGATGGTATTAACTTCGTATGCAAGGAAACAGAGTAAAGATAGAGGCCATGTGGAAGTAAGAAGTTTCTCCTGTTCTCTTAAGAGGAACCGATTCATCACTTTATGGATGATACAATAAATGATAACTAAATTTGGTAACATAATCAAATTATCTTAGCTACTGGCTGTGATTTTCTTGGCTCGTTTTCTGCTGCGTATACTGCTAGAGCTGTTGCCCAGAATCCGTCGTCCTGTGTTCCTTCGGGGTGGTTGAATAGGAGTTTCCCTGTTTTTGCATGCTCGTATCTTTCGGTGTTTAGCTGTGAGAACAGTTCAGGGTCATATGGTATATGCATTAGTGGTCTAATTGTCAAGGGTATGCCTTCTTCGTTTCTGCAGTTATTGGGGCAGCTGGTTTTCCTTTGTTCATCTGTGTCTACGTAGCCTCTCCATCCGCATCTGGGGCAGTCGACGGTTCTCATGTTCTCTTTAAGGCATGTGGCCATGGCTTCCTTGCTCTGGTCGGTGAAGTTGATGCCTGTTACGTTGTTGAGTCCGCTTCTCTCCATATCCTCGACTATGTAGTCGCCTACGCCTGTCTTGTCGCAGTAGATAGCCTGGACTCTTCTCCAGTTGTCGGATAGCTTTCTTATGTAGCCGATGACTGCCCCGTAAGGCGTGTTGAGGGGTAACTTGTGGTAGTGCCTGAGATGCTTGTGCTCCCTTTGAAGGTCAACGACTGCTACAACGCTGCTGTCTACCTTCTTGCCAAAGTCCACTCCGACATAGAAGTTCCCCACGGGCTTCTTATCAGCATCAATATACTCCAGACTGCTGTCCTGGGCCAGGGTTATGAGGCTTGCTGGTAGCCAGGTGTTCGTGTCCTCTGTCCACTCGCATAGCATCTCCCGCTTCCACCGGGTGGGGTCTCCCAGGAGCTGGTTTCTGATTAGCTCCACGACCTCTAGGCTTAGGGGGCCGTTGGATGGGAGGGCCTCGGTGTAGGTCACCCTGTGCTTGCTGAAGGCCGAGTAGTCCGGGTCGTGGTAGATCCTGTAGAAGACGCTGTCCGTGTTCCACGGCGTTGACTCCGCGATTAGGTATCCGTTCGTCGTGTTAAGGGTAAACAGCACCGCGGTGTAGAGGTCCATGTCCTCTCGGATGAAGTTCATCTCCATGAGGTATACCACCTTTGCTGTATGCCCCCTGATGGTCTCGGGAATGGGTGACTCGGCCAGGATCTGGGAGCCATTCTTGAACCTGATCACGGTCTTCAGCAGGTTCTTGCTACCCACCAGCCTATTAAAGAGCTCGGGGTCGTTGGCCTTCATCCTCCTGAGGTGCTGGTCCAGGGCCTTGAAGGCGATGTTCTTCACCTGGTCGTACTTGGGGGCCGTGACGAGGATGACTGACTCCGGGTACCTCAGGGCATAGTAGAGTAGCTTGGCCATGCCGTTGAAGGTCTTACCTGTCTGCCTGGCTTGGAGGTTAGCTATAAAATGAGACTCGTCCTTTAGGAAGGGCCACATGTAACCGTAGGGCTCGTAGTAGAGCCAGGTCCTGCAGAACTCCACGGGGTCACTGGGCATCTCCTCGGCTTCAACCCGGTCCAGCTCAGCCCTGGCTCGCTCGATCTCTCTCTTCAAAGCTTCTCTGTATCTCTTTAGTGTGGCGCTCAAGGTTCTCTATGTCCACCTCCCTTACTATGGTGTAGCCCATCCGGATGGCCCTGATGATTACGTCCGCTGCCTTCAGCTGTATTGCTTCGACTGCCTCGGGATCCATGAGGGCATCCTCGCATAGGCCTATGATGTGCTCCAGGCGCTGGATGTACTCTTTCCGCTTCTTCTGGGGTTTGATGTTTACCTTCCGGATAGTTATGACGCCCTTGTAGAATAGTCTGATGGGAACCTCATCCGTCCAGGTATCCTGCCCTCCATCTCCAACTTCCGTAGGCATAGGCTCATGAGTTCGACTTGGACCAGAAGCCTGTCCGCGTTCCTTATCGTGCTCAGGAGGGCTGTCGTGCTTGCGTGCTCCTGGTTCTCTTCCAGCCATTTTAGCACCTGTTCCCCCTCGTACCGAGTGAATATGTAGTTACGCATAATGATCCCTTGCTGTAGTTGATGCAGCTACTGTAGCTGTATCTGTTTTTCACACGCACTCCCGGGTTCATTCTAAATTTAATCCGGAGCTTTATAATGCAGGCCTCCTTTGGGCTGTGCTTATAATAGAAATCCCTGGGTTTTCTTCCATCCTTTTCCAGGGGTAACGGGGCCCATCTTTACTGAGCATGGCCAGGGGTTTACTTCCTGCCAATCTTCATCGATTAAACTTTACTAATATTTTCAGGAATAAGCTGGTTAATAAACCTATTTAAAATGAATAACATTCGTCATAAGATAAACGATTCTTGATATGTTTACAAGCTATTATTTTCTTCCCCATCTAGCAGGATGTTGTGTTCACCTAACATGAGAAGTGGTTTTCTGGCAGAGGCATTCATGGAAAAAGACCGTATACTTGTTGGTTTTGTCTCCAGTAGTACTGCATAGGTACTTCTGGTCTAATATCAACTATTCATGGACCTTTATTGATATTATATACTATGTAAGCTCCAAAAACCCCCATAATAGGCAACAGGATTCCTAATAACCCCCAATCCCCGTATAGCAGTATAACCCCTCCTAAACCGGCCCCTATACTGTACCCGAGCTGAGTAAACGCTGAATGCAGGCCCATAACAGCCCCAGACTCATCACCAGAAAACTCCAGACTCAAGGCATTATTTCCATTATACCGCAAAGCCTCCAGCAAGTTACCCACCAGGATAAATCCTATTGACAAACTCAAAGATGGGGCAAAATGATACGCAAAAGTAGTGGCCGCCAACCCAAGCATACCCAACAAGGTGATATTCTTCGAACCAGTCCTCTCTATAACAACGCTGGCAATGTAACTTCCTGATATAAAGAAGACACTGGTCCCTGAATAAATCAAACCAGTGACAACCGTACCTGTCTGGTAAACCTCCTTTAGGTAGCTGAAACAATAAAGATACAAACCTTGCACCGCAATAGAAGCCAGCAAGGCTCCCACCAGGCTCCTGGCTACACTACTATTCTTAGATATGCTTCTAAGGGTATCTACAAATCCCTCCTGACCACCACGAACATGTGACTCAGGTAGAAAAAGTATAGTGAGTATCAATCCAATCAGGCTAACGAGCCCAGCGAACCCAAGGAACGCTAGCCTCCATCCACCAATATTACTAAGGACACTAGCTATGGTCCCGCCGAGGAGAAATGCGACACCTCCCCCAACTCCGAGAAGACTCATGGCTCTCCCACGTTCATTTCCTTGATAGTATTCACCGACTAAGGTGGTGGTCATGGGTACGGTTAATGCTACCCCGGTCCCTGTTAGTATCGTTACTACAAGTAATGTGAGGAAGTTTGGTGAGAAGGCTGATAAGGTGGAGCTGATGGTGATAATCAGTAAACCGGTTATTAGCAGCTTTCTGTAGCTGTACCTCCTGGAGACTATCGACACGAGAAAGCTGCCTATTAGCGCGGTTATGCTTATGACTGTTCTCAGCTGCCCTGCCAGGCCCAGTGGTATGTTCAATGAGTTGCTTATTTCAACAAGTAGTACCCCGATTACGATTTGAGGAGGATACGTACTCATAGTGCTTGCCATTAGACCCGCTAAGACAAGCCTATTCCTGGTCATAGTCAATAGGGTTTGGCGTGTAAGTAAAAGACTTCTTGTTCAATATTCTAACTCGAACATGCTACTATATTGGTGAACAATGATTAACTGGTTGAATCCTACTAGTAGCACCTGCAGACATTAGAACGAAAACTGCATTATTACATGAGACTCTACCCACGTTTAATCAAACCCATAGAAGATGTGATAAAGTGATAAAGAGTTTACATGGATAGTATTAAGAGGTAAACTTCTGGCGTACTCTCTTGTTTATCATAAGAATTTCTCGCAGAGTAAAGGGTAAATCAAGGTTTTTCTTAAATCCGTAATTCCTCCAGTACTCTACGGTTTACCCTTATCCCTATTCTAAGACCCTCCCCTACAAGATCGTCAATAATCTCTATTGCCTCTCTATTGGAGCAGAACCCCATGCGATGGCCCTGGATCACGGTGCCACAGGTTCCCACAGTGGTTATATTAAGGATTCTAGCCACCCTCCTAGCCTCACGGTCATCGGCTATGAAGAAGGACGCTTTTACCTGCTTGCAAAGTTTTATGGCTTCTTTCTCGCCTCGGCTCAGCCCTGGGTTTGAGTCAACGAATCCATATTCTTTCTCTGTTTCAGGATCAACTTCAAGGACCTATAGTTAAAGATCTTACGGAACCAGATGCAGCCAAAGAAATCTACGATGAGATTAAAAATCAAATACTGAAATTGACAACTTGATTATGCAGGATTTGGTGGAAGAGGAAAGTTCCATTAAAGAGATTGCGGGCGCAATAAAACTACCTATAAGTGATAATTGTGGAAACTTTTATTCTAAATTAATATGAAGGCAAAAATTGTTTCCATGATAAATCGGGTATTTTATTTGTAGACTTATTAATACTTATTCATCTGGGGCTCTTCATCTATGAGGGTATTATTTGGTTGTGATTATTTCCATCCTATTGTTGGAGGGGGTGAGGAGTGGAACAAGCAGGTGGCCTTCAGGCTAAATAAGAAAGGGCATGATGTAACTGTACTGACGTATAAGGTCCCAGGTTATAGGGTAGATTCTATTCTAAATGGTGTAAAAATAAGGAGGATGGGCCCCTGTATAATTACCGGTACAAGGCCCTATCTCAGGAGAGCTCTAGTACAGGGATTAGGAGTATTTCATTATGTTCTAAAAAATCACGATGAGATCGATGTGATTCAAACACAGGCATTTCCACTTATTCCCTCTTATTTCGCACTTAGGATACTCAGATATTTTGGATGGAAAATTCCCCTCACCGTTGTATGGCATGATGTATACGGCTTCCAGAATAACTTCAGGTTTAAGGGATTCTTGAAGGGGTTTATCAGGTACATTACCGAGTTATCCCTTCTAAGACTCTCAAGATATGCTTCTCTGGTAATAACCGTAAGTGAATCTACTAAAAGGAAACTTATCCATTCAGGTATACCATCAGAGAAAATCCGAGTTGTTTATGGTGGAGTTGACTTGAACGATTTTGAGGGGATAGAGTCCGACGACCCAAAGAATAACCTATTATATGTGGGTAGAATCGTACCTGAAAAGCGGGTAGAGGATCTTTTGGAGGCTTTTAAGCTCCTCCTTGCAGAAGAAAGTGAACTTAATCTAGTAATTGTAGGCTCAGGTAATTGGATGGATAATCTCAAAGCTCATGCGAAGTATCTCGGGATTGATGACAGGGTTAATTTTACTGGCTTCGTCTCGAACAGCGAGAAGATCAAGTTAATTAAAGAATCCATGTTTCTTGTTCTCCCCAGCCTGATGGAGGGTTTGGGCTTGGTCTTGTTAGAGGCAATGGCCTGTGGGAAACCTGTTATAGCTATTAATAGGGGTGGCCCAAGAGAGGTAATCGAGCACGGTGTGAATGGTTTCCTTGTGGAACCCTGTTCATCTGATTCTCTTTTTGAGTTTATGCTGAGACTTGTTAGAGATGCCCAGCTTAGGGAGAAGATGGGTGGAGAGGGAAAAAGACTAGTTAAGAAAAAGTTCACTTGGGGCATTGTTGCAGATAGAGTTGAGGAAGCCCTCGTTGAAACACTTTCATAGACTCTTCTCGAAATCTATTACCTGTCTGATACCTTTTCTGAGGTCATAATCAGGCTCGTAACCAAGCAACTTGGCTGCCTTCTCATTAGAAATATGGTACCTGCTGCTGGTAACATCACCAACTCTGCTACCAACATGATTAATCTTTACACCAGGTATCTCCTTGGCTATGATTCCTGAGATACCCTCGATGCTCTCGCTCTCAGGACCGGCTATATTAAATATTTCACCTATTGATGAGAAATTCTTTAGACATTTCAATGCCCCCTGATATGCATCATAAATATGTGTAAATGTACGCATTTGAGACCCCCCTTGAATTTCTAAAGGTCTACCCTCGAGAGCTGCCCGT
Organism: Candidatus Bathyarchaeota archaeon; assembly: GCA_014730055.1. The sequence continues at coordinate 6,318 of WJIV01000150.1, read as the reverse complement.
ATGAATATGTTGATTACTCCGAGACCCCTTGGCCCATACAGGTTTGAGAACCTTAGCATGGTCGTCTTAAGACCATAGGTCTTATAGTAGGCATAACAGTATTTCTCAGAGGAACACTTGGTTACAGCATAGGGACTAACCGGATTTTGAGGATGAGCCTCATCTACGGGGAGATATACTGGCTCTCCGTAAGTTAAATTTGAGCTGGGGTAAATAATTCTGCTAACATCTTTTTTCCTACAAGCTTCAAGGATGTTCAGAGTGCCATTGACATTAACATCATGTGTTTCAATAGGGTTCCTCACGCTGTAAGGTACTTCTATGAGAGCAGCTAGGTGAAGAACTACATCTATCCCCGGCAGACATCTCTCAACATCTTTTTGATCCCTAATGTCCCCTCTTACAAGCTCTATCTGAGGGTCGGAACTGAGTTTATCGAAATAATCGCTGTCGCCGTGAATGCAATTATCAAGGACTATGATATCGTTTTCAGGATCTTTTTTCATCAAATCAATGAAGTTGCTCCCAGCAAACCCGGCTCCACCTGTTATAAAATATCTCAATGTTAACAAAGTAGTTGTGTTCTGGAGTTTAATATTTGTTACAGCCTGGCGAAGACTTATATAGATAATTTAAATTGAATTAATCGAAAATGTTTCTTTCCAGGCATAAGTTAATAAATGCAGGTCTTTGGTTTGCGCTTTTGATTATGATTATTCCTTTATCGTTAATAGCCGTTAATCCTGTTGCAGATGTATCATTGTTCAATTATGTTCTGGCTCAAGATTGTGATGCTGATTTCACTGTCACGATAAATTCTAATGGGTTCCAGCCTGATTCGGTTACGACTACAATAATTCCAACTGATACCGTTATTGGAGGCGGGTTTATCAACATATATTCGGAGCCACTTACTCTTACTTTACCACAAGGGCTGTTTGGCCCCACAGTTATGACAATAGATAACGGTGAATCAAAACGCCTATGTGAAGGCAACCCTCAGTGTGGGACCAATCATATAACTGTGACACTACCTGGAGGTGGGAATTTTAGGTTAACAGTTAATGTAATTCCTGATAACGTCCCGGAAGCTATCATTGAAGCAGTTGGCGGTGAGGTACTTTCTAATCCTTACACGAGGATGCTTCCCGCCTTTAGCTTAGTTTCCTTAATGGTAATAGTATTATACGCTGGAAGAAAATCTAGCGAGATACCAAGAATATAGTAACGATACCATTACTCCAGGTTTCTTCGAATACTCCACTTTCTTTAAAAGATTCCCGTAGACTACTCGATAATATAATATAGTCTGAAAAAGTTACGGACCATTCCTTAATCTCGGTCATATTGAAGTTACTTGTAATAGATACATGATAATACTCACGAGAGGTAAATTGGGGTAAATAGATATACTCCCACTCAGATAAAACCATGATTTTTGAGTTATTTTCCGTGTTCTCGGATACCCAATTGAATGATTGAAATATCTCTTTCTGTCTTTGAGCATTTTCTCTGTATGATAAACTTGAAAAAGTATAATTCAGTAAGCCTCCGGAGATTAAGACAACAACTACTAGGAGAGCGGACACTCCATTAGCGTTAAATGTCTGAGTTTTTAAAGACCTCAAATACCCTCTGCCTATTCCTTCGAGGGAGTTTATAACATCTCCAATAAGGTACCCAATCAAAAATATCGATGGGGTCTTAGCTAATAATGCGAATCTCCAAACCTGTCTACCTTGGAGGCTCAATATCCAAATAAATAGAAACCAAATAGAAAAAAAACTGCTCCAGAAATCCTTGTTTTTATAGTCAACTATTAGATAAAAAAAACCTGTTAAAATAATGGAGACTACTACTATCCCCATATACCCTGACATATATGCGATGAAAGGAGATAAAGGTCTAATTAGATTAAAAACCGGATCACCTAACTCTATGGCGACAAATTGCCCGGAAAGGATATTAGATAGTCTGCTGAGAATTTTTGGATAAAAAAATACCCCAATTAAAGGAACTGATAAAAAAGTAACTGATCTAGAGTACTTATTTAGAAATCCCTGTTTTCTAACTTTTATTAATATCATAAAAATCCAGGCAGTTACTATAAAAATGATAGAAGTAGAATGAGATAATACCAAAGACGTACCGCTCAACAATATTGCGAGATAATATCCAGGGTTCTTCTCGTTTACACTCTCATATATAATGGAAAGTGAACTTACAGCGATAAGATTAGTTAGAAGATTAGCGTATAGGCCTGATATGTATAGGCTGTCATACCAGAATATTGCGGAAAAAGCATATAATAACGCGCAAATTATAGCTTTTCTCCTATCGTCAAAAAAGTTGTTTGCTGTATTATAAATCATTAAGGGCATGAATGCTGTTAATAGGCTCATCAGATGCCTCATCACTACAAGGGTTTCTCCTGTTATCATTAGGATCCCTGAACCTAGTAGTAGTTCTACGCCTGGATAGTATCCGAGGTTGATTATGTTCTTCTCTCCTTCTATGAGCTTTAGAGAAGATTTCAAGTGAAAAATGAAGTCTCCACTGGATGAGTTTGGGAATATTGGGAACTTTAAAAAATGTAGCCACAGAAACCCTAGGTACCCAATATATATTAGGAAAATTAAGGCATCATAACTATCATAGCTATAGGTAAATTTCTCACTACTATTTCTTAAAAGAAATACCAGTGTAAAACCAGATGCTATTATTATAAAATATAGGTGATTTTTATTTAATCCCTCGAAAATGGCTTGTGTTATGGATAAAAATACTATCAGAAAAGATATACCTAGAGATATTGCTGTAGAGATCATACCGCTAAGGGACCTGTTTCTTAATCGTAGAAGCCTAGATATGGTAAGCCCAGGTAATATGATGAGAAGTAGATAGACCGCATATCCTAGCAATAGGTGATTCCCCTGGCAATATCATGGATTACGTATGAGGCTATAAAAAATCGCTGTAAGGGAAAATGTGGCTTGTATTATCCACGAGAAAATTACCACCGTTCTTTCATGTCTTGGTTTATTTAAAATAAATAGGGACCACAATGTTCCCGGCTTTGAAGTTACTATTAAACCATCCTCTGTTGTATCTGCGGTAAACTTTTCGAATCTATCCCAGGTTCTTAAAAAGAAGTTGAGAAAGTATGGGAAACAAGCAATTATTCCAGCTACTTTTATGCTACCCGCTATGATGGCGGAGGCTATAAGAGAACCTATCATGTAAGTTCCAATGTTTCCCAGAAATATTTCAGATGGGTAAATGTTCCATCTGAGAAAAGCAAGTAAACAAGAGGCCATGATAGCTAAAGATATCGCGGACTCCATGCTATGATACAGAATCGCACATACAGTCAGCCCGGTACAGGTTATGAAGGCAAGTCCACTCTCAAGGCCATTAAGAGGAGAATAGATGTTAACCGCGTTACTCAGGAAGGAAATTCCAAGAATTGATAGGGGTAAGTAAAGTATGCCTATGTCTATTAATCCCCAAAAAAAGGTATCAATTACTGTACCTCCTTGGTAAAATGCCCAGAGAGGGAGACCCATAAGTATCGTGAAACATATTATCGTGGCTTTTTTGAAAGATAGGAGATCATCAACGAGGCCAACAACCGCGCCCAAAACGGTTACAAAAGCTATTAACAAGAGCGAGCTCTCGTTTAAACCCAGTAATCCGGTTAATACTGAACCGAAAAAATAACCTAGCAATATAGCCAAGCCCCCTGGGCAGGCAACTTTTCTTGAACTATTTTTATGGTAATCCGTTTTAACTGAACCAATTTCCTCTAATCTTCTGATTAATGGTGGTAGGCTTATGAAGACTACAAGAAAAGAGGATACACATATGGCTAAAAAAAGTGGACCCTCTATCATCCATTATTATAATATTAATTTGAGTTTATAATTTTCCTTTGAAATATTACTACTCAATATATCCCAGGGCTCTAAGTCTATCATGAACCTTTTTTTCATCTTCGTGTGATAATGCTTGGTCTTGTTCGTTCATTAAGAGCTCTCTGAGGATGAATTCAATATAGTCTGAGACACTCACGAAACCTCCTCCACTTTTTTCTACCTCTTACTGGATCCTCTTAACCAGCTCGGTGGATATCGGAATTTCCGTGATGTCCTTCATATTTACTGCTCAATGTTATTAGTTTTTCAGTTTTTTAAATCATTTTAAAGTTATTTTATTTCTAATCAAGTATGAAAATTTAAGATGTTTCAGACCCCGCTTATGATGCAATTTTCAACGATCTTGAATCCATTGAGATAGAGGGAGATACCTATCACATGGACTTTACGAACCGTTCGGGTCTTCGATTCTTCAAGATAGAGGGATACAGTTATCTTGAGCAGAACCCTGAAACAGGGAGCAACTGGGCCAAGATGGCTCGTGAAGGGCACCAGATCATGTGGGTGCTGAAGGGTAGAAGATACCTCGCACAGGTAAGAGACGGAGAGTTCTACGATTTCAGAAAAAAGAATAAAGAAACCTAATCGATGATTTTTTCTTATAAATAATAGCCTTTTCTTCTTATTCCACATTTTTTCTGAATACTTTTCAATTTTCTTGCCGTGGTTGATGCAGCTACTGTAGCTGTATCTGTGTTTCCTATTTTTAGCTCATGTTTATTTAGTGAAGGAAGTGAAGTTAGTGAAGGCAACCTAGGGGGCTCATAATCTAAATATCCCTGTGGAATCCTGGTTGCTGGCCTTGTAGCACCAGATATACGTAGCTGACACACGAGATATGTTCTGAAGGCTTTCCTTCATTTTATATTAATAATCTCATATTCTTACTCGTGTCATACAAGAAAAAGACTTGGAAAGAAAAACTTGAAGGAGACAAGGATTTTCCCAAGATTCTGGAGCTGGAGGAAAACTTTCCCTGCTGGAGAGCCCTAGAAAAACAAGGTGCAAAGCCAGGAGACAGCGTAGTACTAGCGCCTGGCAAAGAGATCTATCAATGTATGAAGGAAGTGCCTAAAGGGAAATTACAGACTCTAACGGATTGTGTGAAATATTAGCCTCAAACCATGATGTTGATTTCTGTTGTACCCTCACCACTGGTATCTATGTAAATATCGCTGCCAATGCATCCCAGGAGATGGGTGACACTCTTCCATACTGGAGAACCATCAAGAATGATGGCTCTCTTAACCCAAAGTATCCAGGTGGGATAGAAGCTCAGAGAGAAAAGCTGGAGAAAGAAGGCTTTTGTCTGGTTCAAAGAGGCAGAAAACACATAAGATATCATGTTAAGGATTACGAAAAATATCTAAGATAGAAAACAAAAATCCAATTTTTTATCGATATTTACTCCTCAAGAATATAACTTATTTTCATATTTGTTTATTAAAAAAAATGATATGGATTACAGGATCTCGATTGCGCTACTTGAATGGCCATCTTTTAACCATTCGAGCTCAATCTCGAACTGAACTTTCGGTGTTTGCCCGGTTTTTTCCTCTACCTTTAATTCAAGTGTTAACGTATCCGGAATATTGAATACGAGTTCCTCTGAACCTTGACGAAGAGTCAGTGACCCAGCGTCAATTTTTAAGGCAACATCTTTCAAAAAATCCGCTATCTCAGATCTACTTCTACGATCTTCACTCTTCATAAGGATTTTCTCAGACATAATTATCAATTTAATAATCTATTTACTCCTATATAAAGAATCATCTCAATAATTACTAGTTGGGGTTTTCAAATGCTGCATACCTCCCACAAACCATCAGCATTCTTTATTTTTTCTTTGAGACTATCATTCTCATTTCTATTTGATTATCCGGATAATCTATGTACCCATCAAAAAGAGATACCCAACAAAACTCGGAGATATTAAAGACTTTCAGTAGCTCCTTCTCTATTCGTTTAGACCTTGAGACTACAATACACAGTATACCTCCAAGCCGTAGCTCATCCATTATTCTTAGCAAAAAACAAGTCTCCTTCTCTATATCTCTCTTGTTGAAATGAAACATAGAGTCAAGTAAGACAATGTCGATGTAATCGTGGATCTTGTATTCATACATATCACTGACAATACCTTGAATATCCAATCCTTCATGCTCTGAGATTGATAACATCTGTGAGACACCTAACTTTGATACATCTACTCCGATTACTCGGTATCCCATACGTGCTAATACCAGTGAGTCCCTACCTTGTCCGCATCCTAGATCTAGTATGGTTCCCTTTGGCTCATAATTTCTGAAGAATGAGATCAGTGCTGGGTAGGGAGAGCCGAAGTGATCTGGTTGTCTATAGTGTTTATCATATACTGTCACAT
>WJIV01000149.1 GCA_014730055.1 Candidatus Bathyarchaeota archaeon | reverse complement strand
TTTTCCAGCGAAGTGCTCAAATTTATCTCAACATTATTCCTAATGGCATTTGAAATCGGACAACCCTTTTCACCAGTTTTCACCAACTCTTTAAACTCCTCGCTGCTGATGCCAGGGACTTTCCCTTTTACGTTTAGCTCCATCATCGTGACTTTCCAATTATCTCCAACCTTATCAAAAGTACACTCAGCAGTAACATCAAGCTTTGTCGGAGGTGTTTTATTACCTGCTAATACCCCCGAAATCGCCATGGCTAAGCAACTAGCATGTGCTGCCGCCAATAATTCTTCAGGACTAGTCTTGCCCTCTGGTTGTTCAGTCCGAGACGCCCAAGTTACGCCAACCTCGGGTAGGGAACCGGTCCCAAAAAGTATCTTTCCCTTTCCTCGAATAAGATTATTCTCCCAAGTGACTTCTGCTCTTCTCTTTGCTACCATAATTAATCACCAATAAACCGTAAAACAACAATTGAATTAAATCTTATAAACCTACCAAAGTACATTCAAATTTTTTAGGGATATTACCCAAAATAACTTAACTGAAAAAACCTTTACCCACTCTTAGTAATTTAATTGTTAATCCCAAGTCAAAAATGCCAGAGTTGCCTTCTATGAATTGATCAGAACTAATTTATTTTTTCTTCTTAGTACGTTTCTTTCTGGATTTCTTAGATTTTTTCTTATGAACGAGTCTCATATGCTGTTTCATGCCAAATTCGCTGTTGAATGTCTTACCACATTCGGGACAAGGTACAGCAATTGCCCCGAGTTCGATATTTTTCCCTAGTAACTCCTTCTGTAACTGTCTTACCAACTCCTGTCCCTCAGAAAGATCCAGCTTTTTATCAGTTTTGACCATTATCCCGACTGTGAGGTTAAAGTTGCTGAACTCGTCCTGGTCTCTCTCTAATCCTATTTCATTCACTATTCCTAGGTATTTGACATCTTCCAGGGCCATTTCGTCACCGAACTATTTGTAAGAATGGATTGTGGATTAATAAATAATGTCCATATTTTAGAATCATTCAAAATAAATAGATTGTCTCAAATTATTTACGGTAGTAGCCGTGTTTTATCACGGATCTACCAACAGCATTGTAATTGGCAAGAGGCATGTCTTGGAAGACTGTGCAACCGGGACCCAGCATGAAGCCTCCGTTCTCACCAGCATCCTCTATTGACTTTTTTACCTCACTCTCAACCTCATCGGGTGTTCCAGTTCTGAGGGTTTTTCTGTGATTTAGTCCTCCTACTATGCAGAACCTATTACCATAAACATCTTTGCCCTTATTGAGAGACGTAAAATCATGGTTATCCCAGTTTATAGCTGTGACAGGATATTTTTCGAACCATCCATCTTCCATTAGACCTTGGTCCTGAGCATTTCCCTCAGGCGTGCTACAGATATGAAGTAGTTTAACTGGGCAGTCAACCGATTCAAGTACTTGTTTGTCGTATCCAAGAGCGTATTTTTCTAACTGGCTTCTAGATAGGTCCCGCCAAATCCTACCACCTCCACCTATACCGAGGAAGATCCCGGTTGCCCCAGCGTCTACACAAGCTTTTGCAAAGTCCTTAGTTGTCTCAGTTATCTTCTCTAATCCTTCTTGTAGAGCATCAGGGTTCTTGTTCATATCCTCAAGTACTCTCTCGGGGGTACCTACACCATTCATCGCCTGAATAATTGGGCTGGGTATAGTGTAAATGAAGGGCATTCTTCTAAGATCTCTAGAAAGTACTTCATTAGCTCTGACGTACTCCCTTAATTCCTTTTTAGGATCCAGGACCCAGAGGTTACTCCAGTCCTCTGTTTCTTTAACTGCTGTCGTTAATGTTGGTGCCTCCTCCTCATTATCTCTGAAGTCAAATTTGCTACCCCATTGCATCGCCATGAATCTGTAATAAGGTGTTACCTTCAGGAGGTCCATCTTGTAGTCAAGCTCTCTTAGTAGAGCCACATGGGCTTTAGCCTGATGTTCTCCATTCCTCGTGCTCAACTCCCAGCTATAGTAGTCAAGCCACTCGCACGCAGGGAAGTGCCCCCATAGAGCCCAAGGAACTCTATCCGGGACTTTGTTGCTCATAACAGTTAATACTCTCTCGAATCTATCAGATTCCATACCAGAAAATACATAACATCATATTTTATTCTAACTGAACTTGAAGGATCCAGATTGAACAATATATGACCAAAAACATAGTTAAATTTAATTTTTCTGTAAAAATGCTTGAGTAATGCCTATAAACGATGATTAGGATGAAATCACATAATATTTTAGGTGATTAAAGTGAAATATCGAAAATTTGGAAAACTAGACTGGGAGGTATCAGCCCTCGGTTTCGGTGCCATGAGACTCCCAATAATTGGGAAAGATACGAGTAAGATAGATGAGCCTCAAAGTATCAAGATGATAAGATACGCAATTGACAATGGTGTGAATTATGTTGACACGGCTTACCCTTATCATCAAGGAGAGAGCGAAAAACTAGTAGGGAAAGCCCTCAAGGATGGATACAGGGAAAAAACAAAACTAGCAACAAAGATGCCGACATGGCTAACTGATAAGAGAGAGGATTTCGACAAATATCTCAATGAACAATTGGAAAAGCTTCAAACAGATCACATAGACTTTTACCTTCTACATGGACTTCGAGAAGAAAGATGGGGAACTCTCCAAGAAATTGGTGTATTTGACTGGGCTGAGAAAGCTATAGAGGATGGTCTGATAAAGCACCTAGGATTCAGCTTCCATGATGAACTACCACTCTTCAAAGAGATTATTGACGCCTATGATAAATGGACATTCTGTCAGATTCAACTCAACTACATGGATACAGAGTATCA
>WJIV01000148.1 GCA_014730055.1 Candidatus Bathyarchaeota archaeon | reverse complement strand
TTTTAGTAGTATCCTGTCCATGGGCTTCTTTGATATGTTTCTCATAGGCCTGTTTTGCACTCCTCTCATCGGCCTCTTCAATATTCCATTCACACATATCGCATCTTACAGCCCAAGTATCGCCAACTTTCTCAATCATACTAAATTATAAGACGAATCATTCCTTATAATCGTACACAAAAGATGTTAGTATTAGGATATTACGTATTGGGAGATCTATAAAGAAAGGTTTAATCAGATGATCTCATTTTAAAGATAACCAGACAAAATTAGTTTTCCCTATAAGCTTGCAACTTCTCAGCAAGAGCATCATCTTGTAAAGCAAGGATCTCTATAGCCAATATTGCCCCATTTCTTCCCCGATCAATCCCCACAGTAGCAACTGGAATACCAGGAGGCATCTGCACAATAGAGAGTAGTGAATCTAACCCTCCCAGAGCTGCATCTTTAGGCACCCCAATTACGGGTTTAATTGTGTGTGCTGCGACTACCCCGGGTAAAGCAGCGGCTAGTCCTGCAATACAGATAAACACTTTTGCTTCCGAATTGTTAATGTATTCAACCAGTTTACCCGGATTTCTGTGTGCAGAGATAACCTGCAAATCATATGAAACCTCAAACTCCTCTAATAAATTTGTAGCTTTCTCAGCTACTTCCATATCAGAGGTACTACCAATTATAACGGCTACAATAGTCATATTATTAGTATAGATAAAAATATTGATTTAAACAGTTGTCTTTATGAAAAATTGTAATTTGTTATTCTATTTTCTCGTATATTCTTCCCTTCTCAGTCGCTCCTTGTTCTAGTAGGTTTTTCATCCTACCAGCTAGTTTATTAGCTAAAGGGGTTGGGTAATTATCTGTTATACACCCAAGACAGAGTTGATCAGGTCTCATCCCTGTTTCCCTTATGTATTCTTCTATGGGAAGGAAGTTAACGGTATCAGCTCCGATTTCGTATGCTATCTCCTCGTGAGACATCTTAGAGCCTATCAACTCGGAATAAGTACTCATGTCTATACCATAGAAACATGGTGCGATTATCCTAGGATATGTGATGAATAAATGAACCTCCCTACAACCAGCTTCCCTGAAACGCTTTACCGTCCCTCTTGTTGTGTCACCTCGTACAATACTGTCATCAATAACTGCAAGTCGTTTACCAACAAGTTTCGAGCCTATTATGTTTAGTTTTCTATATATGACGTTCTCCCTGTCCTCACTATCAGTTATGAAAGCTCTTTGACTAACGTAACGATGACGTCTTGTTGCCATATCCCAGGGAATTCCTGATTCCTCATGGAACCCATATGCTGCATCGTTAGCAGTCTCAGGTAGGCCAATGACGACATCACAACGTTCAGCAACTTCCCTATAGACACGGGCTAAGGCAGCTCCAAAGCCTCGCCTAGCATCATAGACATACTTACCGTTAAGTCTAGAATCTGGTCTTGCAAAGTATGCGAACTCGAAACCACAAAAAGCCTGTTTTTTTGATGGCGCTATCTGCTCCTGAAGCATTTTACCGTCTTGAATCGATAGCAGTTCGCCTGGCCGTAGTTCTCTCTGCCACTCAATACCATTAATGTCCAATCCGGTACTCTCGCTGCTAAAAGCATAAACACCATCCTTGAACCCATAACATAGAGGCTTAATCCCAACGGGGTCCTTAAAGGCGAATAAAGTACCGTCGTCTAAAATACCTGTAATTGAATAAGCCCCGTCAATAGAACTCATACATGTCTTAACCGCTTCACCAAGGGACCCTGTTTTCTCCAGAGTCCTCATCATTAACTCCGCAAAAGCGTGTGTATCACTATAGGAATCATCCGCGTCGATTTTTCGCTGAAGTTCCCGTACATTCACGATATTCCCATTAAAGCTAATTGCGAGACTTCTTTTTTCTCCTTCCACTTTCAAAGGCATAGCGTCCCTGCATAGGCCTCTAGTATCACTAGAACCACTAGTTGTATAACGTACATTCCCAATGCCTATTTTGCCCTCCAGGATCCTTACCCTGCTTTCTTTACCTGGTTCTTTTATTGGTGGAATAAGCCCTAATTCGGTGTAAGTTTCTATCCCTTGATTAAAAGTCGCGAAACCGTGGCTCTGGTGTCCACGATGATTTTGGGCTAACATCCCCCAGTATAATAATGGGAAGACATCATTATCCTTTGAATATGCACCGAAAACACCACAATTTTCCTTAATGCTCACCCAAGCTCCTCCATAACCTGATCCACGGTTTTCAGGTTGAAGTCAGATAAGTTGCTCTTCCCGGTTAGGACTTTAAAGGATGCTATACATCTCTTAGCTACCTCACTAATTACTAAATCTGGTATTTCAGGGGGCTCACCATCTCCCATGTAACCAATTTTCCTAAGATAGGATCTTAGAAATTCTTTATCGAGACAGTGTGCCTCTTGTGGTTGACCTACTTGGTAATATTTTTCAGCCCAGAATCTTGCACTATCATGTGTCGGAGGTTCGTCTATTTGTATAAGATTCCCATCAAGTCTACCAAATTCGAGTTTAAAGTCTGGAATAATTAACCCTCTTTTCTTGGCGATCATGCGATATTTTTCAAATAGTTCGAAAGTAGACTCCTCAAGTATATCCCACTCTTCCTTGGAGACTAGGCCAGCTTTTATTGCTTCATCTTTGCTTATCTCTTTGTCATGACCTGTGTCTTCCTTTGTTGTAGGTGTCAAAATTACTTCCGAAAGCTCCTCAGCCATTTGTAACCCATCTCTTAGTTTAACACCGCTTATCTCTCTAGCCCCATCCCGGTATGCTCTCCAGGCTGAACCGTATAGATAGGCCCTACAGACCCATTCAACGTCTACCCTTTCAGCCTTTACTACCTTCATTGTGCGACTATCAATGGTCTCTAAATAATGATTAGGGATTATATCCTTGGTTTCTTTAAACCAGAATTCACTTAGTGAATGAAGGCTCTCTCCTTTATGAGGGATAAGAGTTGGATAGACGACATCATAAGCTGAGATTCTATCAGTGGTTACGATATACATATGCTCCCCAAGATCATATACGTCACGTACTTTTCCTCTCCTCGGCTTTGGATCACCGTCAAACATATCCGATGCTTTTAGAACCTCAACCTGTCCTTTCCCAAAGGGATCATCAACCATATAAGCTTCCTTCATAACAATCAACACAAGCTACTTACACGCATAATGCACAAACCATATTATATATGGTTTGTTTTAACACATAAATGTAATATTAACAAGGCGGATACAAGTTAAATAAAAATGGAGTGGAAAATAGCTAGGAACTACTCAATTCTCTTTGTTTTTTCAAGCAATTCCTACAGAGCCGTTTTTCATCGTTTCCACAGTATTCACAGAAATTTCGTCCGCAATCTAGACATTTCATGATTATTTCGTCAGCTTCACCACATATACTGCAGCTCATGTTT
>WJIV01000313.1 GCA_014730055.1 Candidatus Bathyarchaeota archaeon | reverse complement strand
CTCCGACGGCGTCTTCAGGTTCAGGCGGCCCGCCTACCGTCTTCTGGACCTGTGCGCGGGCATGGCCAGGGAAGGCGGGAGCCGGGAATGACCGCGGTGGGCCCTTCCCGGCTGGTTCTGATCAACTCCGGCAAGTTCGACTACGGCGAGGTGGACCTGGGCGCGCCCCTGCATCTGGTGGGCCCCAACAACGTGGGCAAGACCACCCTGATAGCCACGCTGCAGTTCCTCTACATAGACGGCCAGCGGCACATGCACTTCTCCCGCCCCATGCCCGAGACCCGGCGCTACTATTTCCCCGGCAGGGACAGCTACGTGCTCTTCGAGTGCCTTACGCCCAGGGGAATCATGGTGGTGGGGGCGCAGGGCCTGGGGCCGCTGAAGAACTACGAGTTCCGGAGGTTCACCTACCGGGGCGGATACTCTCGCGAGGACTTCATCGATTCGGAAGGCAGGGTGCGTGACTCCGAGGAGATCAGTCGGGAGCTGAGCCTACGGGACTGCGCCGACCTCTCGCCTTCGGAGCTGCGGTCGGCCCTGACAGGAATCGGGGGAAGCGAGCCGGACCTGGGTCTGGTGCCCGTCGGCTCCGGCGGCGACTACGGGCGCTTCCGGTCCATATTCCGCAACCTGCTGCGGCTTTCGCACCTGAGCCAGCGGGAGCTGAAGGAGTTCCTCATAGAGGTCAACCGCAGCGATCTTCGCAGGGTGGAGATCGACCTTGCCGGCGACTTCACCACCACGTATCGGCAGGTCCGGCGGCAGGTCACCCAGCTGAACAACCAGCGGGCCGTCGCGGGGCAGGCGCGCAGGGCGCTGGAGCTGGCTGGGCAGCGGGCGCCCATTCGGCGGGAGCTGCCCACGCTCAGGCTGGCCCTTGTGGGAGCGCTGGAGAGAAGGCTGGAGGAGACGGAGGCCGGCGCCAGGGAGGCAGAGACGGCCCGGGACAGGCTGCTGGCGGAGCGGAAGGCGCACCAGGAGAACCGCGAGCGTCTGCAGTCCAGGGCGTCGGAGATAGAGCGAAGCTGCGGACGCCTCGAGCAGAGGCTGGCGGACCTCCGGAGCCGGGAGGAGGAGCTGGCCGACTACATGCCCGACCTGGAGGCCGGCAGGTTGCGGGAGGCGGAGCAGAGGCTGTCCGAGCTGACCTCCCGGCTCAGGGAGGCTTCCCGGGAGGACCCCGAGCAGGTGGAAGCCCGGATCCGTCGGGGGGAGTCCGAGCTGTCGAGCATGCGCAGAAGGCTGGCGAACCTCGAAAGGGCAGTGGGAAGCCGCCTCAGGGGATGCCGCGGCTTCGACGGGAACGCGCTGCGTCTGCTCAACCCCGACCTGCCCTTCCTCCCCGAGGGAGGCGACGGGGTGAGGGTGGTGGACCGCTCCGGACTGGAGTCGATGCTGGCTGGCGTGGCCGACAGGATCTTCGGGGACGTCTACAGCGACGGGACGGTGGAGGTCGCCCTGGAGGGCCTCACCCCGCCGCCGCTTGGAGACCTCGAGGACGCCACCGATTTGCGGACTGCGATATCGGGACTGGAGGGCTCGCTCGACCGGGACAGGGAGGTGCTGGAGAGCGTACGGGAGCGGGTGGAGCTGGAGCGCGGCCGGGACCGGCTGCGGGAAGACCTTGATGCCATGCGCGCCCGCCGGCACGCCTGGGAGCGGCTGGAGGAGGACCGGGCCGGGGCGGCCGAGTGGGAGAGCGACCTGGCCGGGCTGGAGGAGCGCCGCCGCAGCGTATCCGAGCAGATGCAGCAGCTGGAGCGGGAGCTGGCCGGGGTGCGCGAGGGGCTGCGGGAGCGGGAGCAGCGGCTGGAGGAGCTGAAGAGCGAGTCCGGTGAGCTTCTGGAGATTTGGGCCGGGCTTCCGTCGCTCCCCGAAAAGTGGGGCGCCGGCGAAGAGGTGGAGGCCAGCGGCGGCGTACGGGAGCTCCATGCGGCCTTCAGGTCGAGGCTGGGCGAGGAGCGGGAGCTCTCCGGCCGAATAACCGACATACTCACGGACGTGGAGCTTACCACGTACGAGCTGTACAGGGCCTCCGACGAGGAGGAGACCCTGGAGAGGCTGAGGGAGGACGTAGAGGCGCTGGAGGACAAGGAGAAGGCGGTTCGGGAGCTCTGGAAGAGCCTGGCCAGCGACCTGGGCCAGGCGTTCAAGGGGCTCATGGACGGCCTGGAGACGCTTCGGGGCAAGGTCACAGAGCTGAACCGGCTTCTGGCCGGGGTCTCCGTGTCCAACCTGGAGCGCCTCTCGCTTCGGGCGACCGAGCAGCGGCACCTGACCGACCGGATGAGGCAGATAATGGAGGCCGACAGGATGCCGCTGTTCAGCGACCGGGAGGCCGTGGACAGGTCGATTGAGGAACTGGGAGAGCTGCTGCAGCGTACGGGAAGGATAGAGCTGGGCGACCTTTTCGGCATCGGCTTTCACGTCCGGACCGCCGACGGCGGCGAGAGGACCTACCCCCGGCTGGAGGCCATAGAGTCCAACGGCACGACCATTACCATCAAGGTCCTGGTCAACCTGATGCTACTGCAGGGGCTGCTCGTGAAAGAGGGCGTACGGGTTCCGTTCTACCTCGACGAGGCCTCCAGCCTCGACCGGGAGAACCTCTGTGGAGTCGTCCAGACTGCCTGGAAGATGGGATTTCCCGCGGTGCTGGCCAGCCCCTCGGCAACCGACGTGGTGGACAGCGTCTACTTCATGCGTGACGACGACGGCCGCGTAAGCATGGACCCGGAGACCTCCCGCATGCGCCTGCACAGGCACGGCCGGGAGAGGCCGCCACCCCCGGACGATGGCTGAGCGTCGCCCGGCGGACGGACTCGCCCGGCTCCTGCAGCGGCTGCTTTTGGAGGGGTCCGTCCCCGACAGCTCCCTCCAGGGACGCAGCCGCCGGAGGCTGGCCGGCCTGCTGGAGTCCGGGGTGCTCCGCCGCCAGCGCTCCGGGGCCGGCTTCCGCATCGTTGTCGGGAGCATGGAGCATCTGCAGCGGTGGATAAGCCATCAGTACCCCTCCGGTCTGATGGTCGACGTGGCCCCGGGACGGAAAAGGGCGGGCGCCGTAGCCGCCCTGCGCGACTCCCACCGGGCATCGGTGCCCGACAGCTGCCCCGTCCTGCTGCGGGGCTTTGGAGAAGCAGGGCTGGTGTCCGATGAGGGGACGTTTCCCGTGGCCCAGCTGACGGGCCGTTACGGAGTGGCTGCGCTGATGGTGGGGGCCGACTGCGGCTGGAGCTGGGAGGGGCAGCTGGCGGTCGTGGAGAACATGGAGGTGTTCGCCGGATTCGAGGCCCTGGATGCGGAACCGGAGCTTGCCGCATACGCCGCGGGCAGGATGCACTCCGCGCTGCTGGCCTGGCTGGCGTCTCCCCAGATGACGAATGCCCTTCCGGTACACTTCGGCGACTACGATCCCGTGGGCCTGGACGAGTACCTCCGCCTGCGCCGGGTACTCCCCGACAGGGCCCGGCTGTACGTTCCCGACGATCTGGAGGAGCTGTTTAGTCGATACTCCAACCCGGCTCTGCTGCAGGGGAGCGAGGCGGTCCTTCGCAGGCTGCGGTCCTGCAGTCTGCCGGAGGTCCGCCGGGTAGTGGCT
>WJIV01000147.1 GCA_014730055.1 Candidatus Bathyarchaeota archaeon | reverse complement strand
TTTGTTAATGTATCGAGTGTTGATAGTATATCTGTCCAGTGATATGGATAAGTGAACTTTGTCCAGTACTCAACAGCTTGTCTATCCGAATACTTATCTCTTGTAAAGACCCTATCTGCAAGCTTCATTCCAGTGTCATATACTTTTTCCTTATAACCTTCCATAAGGGAGAATGGTCTTAACACTATACCCGTTACTAGATGTGAGAATGGCTTGGTTTTGTCCGGTTCGATGGTCTGCTTGTTTTTTAATGCATCAAGTTTCATGTTTCTTGTTCTCAGTGGGATAGCCCATCCTCCATCGTCTTGTCTCATCTCAAGTAGCCAGTTCAGTGAACTCTCGATTCTACTGCCCTTATAACCTGCTTTAATTAGGAACTCTGTTATACTTGCACTGTAGTTTGGACTGTACTGGGCACCATACATTCCCCTGAATTCTCCTTCGCCTGTCTGGAATGAGAATAGGTACTCGGCTGCTTTCTGAATCGCTTCATGTTTTTTTGTTAATCCATAGAATTCAACAAGTTCCGCTAATGTTTTGTATGTTTGGTACTGGTTATAGTTTGTTGATGAGCGCAAGGTTGCTTTCTTGTTTGGGTAGAGCCATGAGCCATCGGGCTGTTGTTTTCTCAGTATCTTAGCCACTTGTGGTGATGTCCATAGTTTTTCTATGTCAACTTGTTCTCCCAGCAGATTCCTCTTTGTGAATACTATTAATCCTTCATTGCCCGTTCCCAGTAATGTCTCTATTGCGTCCCTCATTTCTCAGACCCATTCACACACTTTCAGCTATCATTAGTTAAAGGAGTATATCAGTTACAATATAGATTCTCGGATAACTTGGAAACCTGATTAATGACTTACCCCATCTAAGCATTCTCCAAACTCCCGTTTTGTATCCAGTACAAACCCAGCATGGGACGCAGCAAAATTAGACCCAGCTGAAGCTCTCAGGAAGGGGTGAGACAATCTACTATGAGTAGCTCTAAATTTATACTTAGATTGAGTTCTAGGAATCAGATAGCTATTTACATTCAAATTACGAGGAACCAGGAAACAATGTATGTAATGTTTTCTTCCAGTAATTCGATGGGTGAGTCTATCTGAAGGAGTCTGTTATCAAGGCCATCTGTTTATATGTGTTGGTTTTAGAGAAATTGTAACTGGATTACATGGAAATGTTGTTTCAATTTTCTCCAGAGCAGGCAGTACTAATCGTTGGGGTCTCTCTTACAGTGATGTTTATCCTCTCAATAATTATCCAGTTCAGGATTTTCGAGAAAATAGTTGTAACTGGTTATGCATTGACTACTATCCAGAAAATTGATTCCAGTGGCTCAATGTTTTGGGTCGCAGTTGTTGGATGGGTAATAGTTTACGCTCTCGATGCTGTGATCTCTTCTGGACTGTATGTAATGTTTAGTTCCACAAGTGAAAGTCTCGCAAGTACTTCAGCCATTCTACGTTTAATCTACACGGCTATAGTCCTTAGTCTGCCTGGTCGCACTGGTCATGAGAAAGCCCCGTCTCTATGATATTGGGCAACTTGCTGACCAGCCGCGTTAGGAGAACTAGTATTCGCCATATGGATACTAATGAGCACAAACAGATTCCTTTAACCGAAAAATTTTTTCTCATCCTGGCTGATTTTAGAATTAAAAACTGAAAAAAAATTGGAACTTATTGTTAAGGGAACCAGGTAATTGTGTTAGATGCAGTGTTATACCTTCCAAATATCACAAAGTCCGGATCACCATCTACGTAACCGTATCCGTGTATATCGTAGTTTCCAGGAACCCTGTCCCCAGCGGCATTTAACTCGCACCATCCACTATAACCATAATATCTAGAGGCAATATCAGGGAATACATCAGCGATATCTTGGCCAACCACAAATGGCTCCAAGCTTCTCTGAGTCTCTAATACTCCGAGTACAAGAAGCCACCCCGCATCGATCTCGCACGCGGTGTAGAATCCAAAAGGATACCCAGTTACCCCCTCAAATAAGGTTTTCATGTATAGATGCTTGCTTGAAGTTGCCGTCTCTGGACTATAGGCTGTCATTGGGCTATACAGCTTAACATTGCATGCTTGTGCTCCTGCATATGTTAATACGTCTGGCTGTTCTGCTGTTCCATCGGAACCGAACCACTCAAGACTCGATAACACTGGATATGCGGTTGATGAATCTAATAACAACCCAGCTTCATCTAGGCTTAATAGTAACACTCCTGCATTTGTCTGGCCGGTGATCATTGTCTCAGCTGCAGTTAGACATTCCGTAAAATCAATAGTACCTACAGCATATTTTGATACACCTATTAGCATACCTGAATATTTTATTAATAATTCTGCAGCAATATCGTTGGTTCGGCTGTCATCTCTTTGAATTATCACCAAATTTTCTATACCTTTACTGTGTAACATCTCAGCGATTGCATTCACTTGCCCAACATCATCGGGTACAAGTCTGAATAAGTTATCACCTTCAATCGATAGTTCAGTTCCAGTAGAGCTTGGGCTGATCATAATCATTCCATGCGCATTCACATAATCTAATGCACTTGCCGCAAGGTACGTATAATGACCCCCAATAAGTAAATTGATTCCATCATTATGGAACTTTTTTACAATCTCTAAGTTTTTTTCCGGGTCCCAACTCGCGCTTTCGATAACGAACTCTACATTAGTTACCGGCCTGAACCTGTTTCTAGGTAACTTAGCTATGTATTCATTGATTTCTGGTTCTAAGATCTGCTTAAACAGTACCTCGTCATATGAAGCGTATTCATCAAATGGTGCGATAACCCCGATTCTTATTGTTTTTACAGGTGATGTGCTCCAGGAAAATGGCATTATGAAAAAAAGCTGACTTAGAATGAACAGTATACCCATTAGCACTAGGATCTTTTTATATACTTTATGCGATTGAATCGCATCTGTTAACGTTTTTTCACTCATTTTTTCTTTTCTCCTTTTTGTCAGAACTTATTTGGCTCCCCAACTTGGAGCCTGAAGCTTTCCTTGAGTGACTTTTATTGATCATTTCCTCGAGTTCCTCTATGAAGAGGTCGACTCTGAGTACGCCATTGAAGCTCTTAACTTCGAGCACGCGATTATCCAGCATGTTTAGCTCAATAATATCCCCGAGGCTAGCCTCAAAGAGCACTTGGCCTCTGGCCTCCTCTGAAACTAACAGGTTTTTCACATGATATCTCTGCTTCATCTCTACAGAGATGCCACGTCCTAAGGTAAGATCTTCAAAGTAACTCAAGCTGACTTCGATATAGATCCGTGGAAAAATGGTAATAACTGGTGCGTGGTGTGTTTCTTACTGCCGTAATATTGATACTATGTACGTAGGATTGAGGGGGCACGCTCAAAATCTTGATATGTTGAGTTTGATTAAATTAATATGCGTTGTCTGTAACCGAGAGCTTCTATGAGACTCTGTTTGAGGTCTCAAATGATTACAGATACAATATACTCCAATTATTGAAGACCAAACCGATGAGAATAACCGATATATCAAAAATACTGGAGTTAACCACTCAAGAGATAAGCAGACATGCCTCAAGATTATCAGATACGAGGCTTATCTATAAAGACGTGGAAGGTCTCTTTCACCTCACTCCGTACGGGGACCTCATAAACGTATTACTAGAAGACTTCCTGTTCATCACAGAAAATCGAGAATACTTTTTAGAACATACAGTTAGCAGAATTAAACCAAGCTTCATCAAAACTCTAAGTAATCTCTCAGATAGCATTCTTGTTGACAATACCCTGGAATTTTTACATCTAATCGATAAATTAATCAAGGAAGCAAACGAAAAAGTCTGGCTTATCGTAGATCATTATCCAGTAAACTATCTTGATTCAATTATTAAAGCCATGAATAGAGGCGTCAAATTTAGAATAATAGAATTAAGCGAAGTATCCTCAGGGCCTCATATGAACCTGGCCTCACTCGAAGAGGCAAATAATATCGAGAGGACCAGGAACACAGAGCTATCAGAACAAAGGACACTAGAAGAAATAGGAGTTTTCATGTTCCTATCAGAGAATCAATGCGCCCTAGCTTTTCCCAGCGAAGAAAACAAGTTTGACTACAAGGGGTTCATTGCCACGGATAAGAGAGCAATTCAGTGGTGTCTGGATCTTTACACTACTTATTGGAATGAAACTAGTCCCAGATACAAAATTCCAAGAAAGACCTTAAAAAAAGAGCAAAATCAAACAATGGGCAGCCTCGAAAATGGCAACTTTATTATTCTTGGGCAAAGAACCATAAACGATGCACAAATAGTGCAAGATGCTGTAGATCAGTATGAGAAAATTCTTCTAAGAGGTCACTTTAACTTTGGTGATTCAACCGTAAAAATATCTAAAAGTGTAAGAATTAGCGGTGAACTGAAGAACAATAAACCCTCTACAATAATTTACAAAAGAGGATGGTCCTTCCCCTCGGATGAATGTGAAGCTGTCTTCGAGGTAAACGGTGAAGAAGCAGAGGTTATCATTGAAAACATACATTTCACAGATTTCAACTGCACGTGCATAAACGCTAGAAGAGGTAAAAGACTAAACGTTACAAATAATTGGATGACACTTCAAACTGGGTATGGAAGAGGGTGGAAATACCTCCAGTATGGAGATATCGTATGTGGTATATGGGTAGGACCTCAGACAGAAAACATCGATAAAGAGGAAAAATTCGCAGATGGGGTTCTGATCAATGGGAATTACCTTGACTTTTCATTGGGGGCTCCAGATACTGCATCTTTTGGATCAACAGAGATCGCCAATCAATTATCTACAAAGCCAGATCTCAGCTCTCATGAATATTATATTGGGATCGGGATCAATATTACCAATTTTTCAGATAATTTAGAGATTAAAAATAATAAGATAAGGAATATGAATTCAAGTGGAATAAGTATCATAGATAATTTCATCGATTCTGATGTGAAGATTACTGAGAACATTATCGAATCCACAATTCCTGGTTCCTATCCCTTTAGAAGACCGGAGGCAGGCAATGGTATTCTGATACAAAATTCATCAAACTATTGGCCATCAACAAGCTCAATGAAAATATCAGGCAACATTCTTAATATCGATAGACCTGATTACTGCGGAATAGTCCTTAAGACAAATATTCAAGAAGGATTAGATAGAACGGAAAAAACCAGAATAATAAAAAATAATATCCGTATTAAAGAAGGTCAAGCTTGCATAAAAGTCGATTCTGGAATGATGTCAATAATTGATAACAAATTCTCAGGAAATGCTTTTTTTGGGGTAATGGTGAAATCGGATAAAATAACCCCGACCTTAGCTTCACAGAAGAGTAATGATTATAACGCAAATAATGATATTACCGAACTTCAACTAATAGACCCGTGGTTCCGAATAACAAGAAATGAGCCAGTGAAGTAAGACCTTTATCTACGTTTTTAAGAATTCATATCAATCTCTTTTGGAAAATAATTTATGATCAAAATCTACTCTTCAATATAATAGCCCTCTATATGCTATATTGCGAGTAGGTGTAAATGGTCGGGTACATTATCCTAACTAGTTTGAATCTTAAGAACAAGTATGATGACATTAAAGATTACTATAATACTGTAAAAGAAGCATGTTATCTAATAGATAACGCTGAATTGCTTGGATTATATATACCTTTAACTGAGAATTGGCACTGGACATATCTATTAAATGTAGATGAACTCGAAACATGGCAAAAAGTTGAAGAAACAATAGAGAAAAAATATCTAGTATTTAGAGACCAAATTACTCAAAAAATAAATAGAGTTTACGTCGAGCGAATAAGAACCCCAAAGCCGAAAAACAACAACCCAATGAAGTACTTGGAAATAGAGCTAAGTGTTTGGGATGGGATAGATAAAGGTATCCAGCGATACTTTAACTCAATTTCTGAAATTTTCCGAGAAAATGAAAATTGCTGGTTATTAGGCCAGTATGCCCCAGCAAGTGAGAGATACAACTGGGCTCATTTTTTCATGTACAAATCGATGAGAGATTTAACGGAGATGGATATAATTTCAGGTAGGGCTGTTGGACGCCCAGAGAATGTATTATTTACTGTTGAGAGATTATTCAAGTTATACGAAAAGATATAAAAAAAGGTTGATTTAATATTCTCAGGACTTGTTTTTTCGTTCCATATAAATCGGAATGTAGCTGCTTGAGTCGTATAGAAGCTCAAATTTTGCTTTCAGTGGTGGTGATAAGTCCAGTATATAATTTACTAGCTGTTCGTCATTATCGATTTCCATTATTGATACTCCTTTCATCATTTCGCTCGTCTGAGCAACAATAAAGGGTCCTGCGATGTATTTTGGATACTTCTCAGGATTCTTTTTGCTTCTTTCAAGGTACTCTCCCCATATTTGTAGCATTTCGTCCTGTTCTGCTATCGCGAACTCGTAATGCTTTATTACTTTCATTTTTCTAATCTCCTTTAAGTGGCTCCTATTTTGGAACCCGAAGTCGTACTTGATCCTAGACCTAATCAAGTACCTTCAAGGATCCTTGTTGAATAAGCTGTAATAACAGGTATGTCGATTACTTCCTGTACCGGAAATACTGATATTACATAGGTAAGATGTATCTTTTTTTGGGTCTTTGAAAACATTTAATAACAAATTTATACTGTGTCAAACTTTCCTTTGCATATTATTGTAAATGTGATCATAATGCTTGTAGAAGAAGCAATAAGGATGAGAAGAAGTGTACGAAAGTTTGAGGGGAAACCTGTTTCTAATGAGGCTATTAGAAAAATAATCCAAGCTGCTATATATGCGCCTTCCGCTGACAATGGGCAGACATGGAGATTCACGGTTTTAACAGGTAAGGAAAAAAATAAGATCACAAGTTTAATAGAAAAACTATTGATTAAACTCTCAGAAAAATATGGAAATAAATCCATTGGATCCGCCTTAAGCACATGTAATATAATGAAAAATGCACCGGTTTTGATACTTGTTTGGAACAAGGGAAGTGATTACTCAGATCCAGATATAAGAGAAAGTGCGGAACAGTTCATGAGCTTTTTCTCTGATCCTGATAGAGTTATGCTTATGGTTGAGCTACAGGGTGTTTCTGCCGCAATTCAGAATATGTTGTTATGCGCTCATAGTCTGGGTTTGGGTGGCCTCTGGATAAATGATTTTTATTATGTGAAAGACGAGTTGGAAGATTATTTCAGTTACCCCTGGGAGCTTGTCGCAGCTGTATCATTAGGGTTCCCTGAAAAAGGTGAACTGAGGAAGAGTCCACCGAAAAGGCTTTCTGTGGATATGGTAACAGAGTTCAGGTAGGGGAATAAACTAAAACAGCTCCCTTCTCCCAGATATCATATCTCAAAGGCATCAATATGTAAAAATTTAGTCCAGATATGCTTTTACCAAAATATTGTGATAAACACAGTGAATTAACAGTTACCTCTAAATCTATAATATATTTCAAAGATTCTCCTAAACATTCAAAAAAATTCAAAGATTTCACAAAAATTAAACAAGATACTACTTTCGTACTCACTGAGACCACAAGATTCCACCTTTACTCAATAATTCTTTCGCTAAATTTTTATTTGATAAAAATTGGTACACTTTTAAGAGATAACTAGAGATGACCGACTCTGAGGAAGTCAAAAAGATCAAGAAAGCGATAATGGATCATTATCATGAAGGACATGCTAAACACGATTACAGATACTATGACGGGATTTTACATGATGAATGGAAGTTTTTCATGTTAGATCAAGAAGGATCGCTTCAAATTGTAGACAAAAACAAGTACTATTCCTGGTACGACCCAAAAGATTCTGAAGAAAGTCTGAACTGGGAGACCGAAATATACTATGTCGATATCACAGGAAACGTAGGATCAGCCAAAATTCGACTGGAATGCGAAAAAGTGCGGTACATCGATTACTTTAATCTCATGAAATTGGACGATAAATGGTGGATTATGCATAAAGTTTCTCATGGTACTAAGAAAAGTAATAATACCTCGTGAATTTATCAACCAACTCGATAATACGCATTTACTTTATTAAACCAGGGACTATTCGAATAATCCAGGCCCGTTTTATGACCCTAGAGTATCGGTTGAAAGATAATATAATCGATGGTTTTATCCACACTATAAGATGAATAAAATCCATGCCTGGAATTCGATCTAGTTATTCTATCCAAAGAATTATATTAAATATATGTGCTTGCAGACAAAGCTTTAGAATATCCAAGACTTATTCATAGTAGTTGAATTGCATTGGCTTGGGATGAAGAAGAAGACAAACAGGCGTATAAAGTAATCAAAGATTCTAGAAATCAATATAAAATATGGTCAGTAAAAAAGAAAACTCCAGATGGGTGGGTAGATACAGGTAAACAGGGCTTGAAAAAAGAATGTGTGGATTATATTGAAGAGGTTTGGACGGATAGAACTAGGGTCTCTTTGAGGAAAAGGTAGAGTTCACTTGTCAGAAAAGAATTGGATACCTCGCTTGATTATGAAATGGGTGGTACCTTTAGGTACTATAATCGTTGTTCTGATATTATCTAGCTATGTCCTTGATTGGTTCTATTATTAGTAATCGCTAGATCCTTAGGTACGACTAGGGAATAACCCTTCGAGTGCTATCACGTAACGTATTCCCTTCTGACTTTGTTTACGTGTTTGTGCTGTTCGTTCTCTATTTTTTTGTGGAAAACTCTCTTTTAAATCTGGGAGTGCAAATGTTGTTCGACCATCTCCTCCATAAGTGGTTCCTAATAACGAGAAAAGTGCTTGATGCTGTGAGATTTGTAATAATTGACCTTCACATAAGGCGAATCCTCTTGGGGCGTAATCAAATGCTACGATTCTGATTTCTCCAATAAAAGGTTCAGACATGGATTAACTCTCATCTTTGTATTTATAAAAGATATCGGCATTGCGTGCATGACTAGCTTAAATGGTGCTAAAAATATATTCACAATAAAATTAAGGAAATATTTGATGACTTTATCCTAACATATTGTACGTAATTACGTATAAAATATAAGTGAAGGGTTCTAAATCTACCCTTTCTAGAAATATCTCCCGCAAACCATCTCCAATTTTTTTGGTTCTATTTATTTTAAAGAAGCAACTTTCTTGAGTAAATATGTATTCTGTACGAATTGTAATAGTGGGATAAAAACCCTTTAACGGGAAAGAAAAAGAATTAGCTGAATTAATAAAGGATCGTCTTGTTGGTCTTCGTGCTGAAGGCCTCGTCACTGATAGAAGGGCTATTGTGATGCAGTCTAAAGACGGTGCTTTTATTGAAGTATTTGGGTGGAAATCTAAAGAAGCTATTGAGAAGGCTCACTGTAATATAGTTTTCGTCAAAATGAAGGATAAGTTTGAAAAAGTATGTGAATATGTGCCAGTCTGTGAAATTATCTGAGGCAAGAAACCTGTTCTCTCATTTTTCATCAGTTAACTAAACTAATATAAATGATTAAAAAACCAGCAAAAAATCTTGCATACTCCACCTAGAGATGATCTCCAGAAAACCAGCCCAAATCTTATATCGATGATTTTATCCTCACATCCATCCAACTAATAGGCATGCCTTCGGTATGGGATTCAACAAGTATCAAGGGTCTAGAACTAGAAAATCGATTTATACGATCAGCAACAGGATCGGGAAAAGCAGATAAACAAGGATACGTCACACCAAAGCTAACCGAACATATAATGGAACTAGTTGAAGGTGGTGTCGGTTTAATCATATCAGGACACGTAGGCGTCCATCCAAATGGACGAATATCCGCTCAACAACTCTTTCTATACTCAGACGCCTATATTCCCAAACTTGCAGTATTAGTGAAAAAAGTGAAGAAAAATAACGGAAAAATTGTAGCTCAGCTAAATCATGGAGGAACAACATCAAACCTCGACCTAACTGGAACATATCCAATCTCTTCCTCAGTAAGCGACAAAACTAACCCGAATACCAGAGAAATGACGCCGAGGGATATTGAGGAAATCAAATCAGCGTTTGGAGCAGCTGCTAACAGAGCTAAGAAAGCAGGTTTTGATGGAGTTCAGTTACATGCGGCTCATGGATATCTTATAAGCCAATTTCTATCACCCATCTACAATAAACGAGAAGATGAGTACGGTGGAAACGTTGAAAATCGAGCTCGATTAGCATGTGAAATATACGAAGAAGTACGAGAGTTCGTTGGTGATGATTATCCCGTAATGATTAAGATGAATGTGACCGATTTTCTCGAGGGTGGGACCTCAACTATGGACGCTATTGAGACGGCATCTATCTTTGAACCATGGGTTTTGACGCTATAGAGCTAAGTGGTGGTGTGAGTTGGGGTTGGAATACTTATGGATTGGATTGGAGCCCCTGTAGAACTAGCTATGATAATGTGTATTATCTTGAGGTCTCGAGACAGCTGAAGCAGGAACTAGAGACTCCCCTCATCCTTACTGGTGGTATCAAATCACTTATTGTGGCTGAGGAAATTATTGAATCTGAGGATGCCGATTATATAGGGTTGTGTCGTCCGCTTCTTCGTGAACCTGATCTAATTAACAGGTGGAGAATGGGAGAAAAGGAATCTTCGGATTGTATCTATTGCAGTGCTTGTTTGCTTATAGATGGAGAGACTATGTGCACTCAACTAAAATGAGATTATAATTTTAATAATAATTGAACTTTAATTCTGAAAAGACTATGCAAGATACATCAAAAAATCTAATATCCTACTCAGCATTAAGCTTCTATATACTACAGTTGTTTTAGTTTTGGCACTGAGACGTACATCAAGGTCAAAATTATCACCATTATACCTCCGAACATGCTTTGAGCGAACCGTACACCGTAAATTTCTGCCAGTGTACCGAGAGTAATACTGCCAATTACTCCGAACCCGATACTTAACTGCCAGATACCCATCGCCCGGCCTCTTTGTTCCTCATTGACATTCAGCTGGAGCAGTATCTGGGACATGGCATCATGACCCGCGGCTGATACCCCTACGATCCCAATGAAGATTAGAGCCAACGCATAGACGGGGGAATTTGCGTAAAGTATCAACCCGACCCCAAACATCAGGTACATCCCTAAAAGTAGCTTACCCTTGTGCCTGAAATCTCCCAGGCTGGCTAGGACAAGGCTAGCGATAAGCCCTCCCCCTGACCTGAAGGCGTTAATCATCCCGTTCCCAACTGCTCCTACCTTGAGTATATCCCTGGCGAAAACAGGGACCAGCACGGGGAATGAAAATCCAAACATCTCACAGGTAGCAGCCATTAACATTAACGCCAGCACGATTCTATTTTGACGCACTATTAGGATGCCTTCCTCTAGGTTTCTCCAAACGGAGAGTTCCTGAGCGGTCCTCTTGGTCTCAACACCTCTGATAGAGCCTACTAGTATGATCGATAATACGAACAGCCCAGCAAGTATAAAGAATGGCCACTCCTTTCCAAAGAGCTCTATAATTAAACCTGCCATAGCGCCGCCAACTATGCCTATTCCTCTCATCCCTACGGCGTTGAGGGATATGCCGTTCATGGCGTTTTTCCGTCCAACTATGTCTACAATGAAGGACTGGCGAGAGGGATTCTCAAAGGTCCTGATGATCCCCCTTATGAATATCAGGGCTATGGCATGGATCAGCTGGATGTAGCCAGAGACGATTAAAAAACCAAAAAGCAGGCCACAAACCGTGTAAAGGGAATAACAGATAATCAGCAGCCTCTGCCGGTCCATCTTATCCGTGGTTGCGCCGCCCACCATACCAAATAAAAGGTTAGGCGAGGAGCGAACCGCCCAGAACAGGCCCAGTGATAGCGGCGAGTCGGTTAGCTCTAGCACCAGCCACCCAGATGAGACATCCATAAACATATCCCCTAGGGACGCCGTGACGGTCGTCAGGAATATCAGTGAGAAGCCCTTGTCCTTAAAGGGTGATACCATCTGTCTAAGATAGCCCACATCAGTTTCAATGCTCAAGCAATATCACCCAGAATTTAACCAAATACCGCACCCTAGAATAAAAAATGCAGTGGTATATTCATCCAGAGAACC
This sequence comes from Candidatus Bathyarchaeota archaeon, assembly GCA_014730055.1. Next base: position 23 of record WJIV01000147.1, on the reverse strand, counting down.
CAGTCTTTTATTATCCAATTATT
>WJIV01000022.1 GCA_014730055.1 Candidatus Bathyarchaeota archaeon | reverse complement strand
TTGCGACACTTTGTACATCAGGCCTTGAACGCAGGAGCTTCCAAAAAGGAAATTCAAGCTGCGGCTCTTATGGGTTGGGGTACTGGTGTTACTGTAGCTGAATTGTCGATACCATTAATCAAAGAGATCATCGATAACACCTAAGTTATATTCTTTTAACCCATTTTTTTCTAGAAAACTAAAATCTTCAACCTTGAATAGATGACTATTACATTTACAATCGCTGCTACCAAAACCTGGTATGCAGGAGCCCCGACTTTCGACAGTATTTGCTATCTCGCATTCCAATCGAACTGTACCCTCTACTATGTAAATCTTAGATATCGTGGCTACACTTTCAGCTAGTAGGTAATCAATATGCCAATGACGCACATCATGAGATCCGGTGCTTATTTTGATGTGCCTGACTAGTCTGGGGACAAGACTATTTAATGCTGAGCCCACATAGACGTATTTTCCAGAATCAAATTTTATTTCTCCAAGTTTTCCAATTTGGAGTAATATTGACTCGGTTAATGAGATACATAGGCAATATGTTCCTTGTATAGGCATGTTTTCTTAGTATAATTCATCCTTTTAGTCTTTTGTAGAATCAAATATTACTCCAATAACTGGGAGGTTATTAGAAGGTATAATATTATTCTTATTACAGTTATTTCCTCTATGAGTCTTAGAGAGAAGGAAGACTTTCCTCTTTGTGAGGGGAGTATATATTTTAATAACGCAGTTATTGGTGCAGTCCCTGAGTCTACTATCAAAGTTTTGGAAGAATACTGGATACATTATGGGAAGATACTAAGAAAAGAGGTAGATTGGGAATCTGGTCTGGAAGCCTATAAAGAGGTTAAAAATAACTGTAAGCATTTGTTTGCTGAAATTATTGGAGCTGCAACATCAGAGATCGCGTTTTTACCTAATGCTACAACGGGAGTTAATACCGCTTTTAGCATGATTCCATTTGAAAAAGGGGATAATATCGTTTTAACTGATCTCAGTTTTCCGATGTGCGCAACTGTTGCGCACAAACAACGTGAGAAAGGTGTAGAATCCCGTTTTATCAATCATGAAAATGGTGTGGTTGAAACTTGGCAGTGGGAAAAAGCTGTGGATGATGATACAAAGGTTCTGATGGTGGATCAGGCCGGATGGTTTAATGGATATCTGCATGACATTGAATCTTTAGCTGAAATAGCTCATGAGCACGATGCGTATATAATCGTTGATGGGACTCAAAGCGTAGGAGCAATTAAATGGAATGTCCATAAAGAGGACGTTGATTTCCTTGCAACAAGTACATACAAATGGCTTTTAGGCGGACCGTATAACAACAGCACAGGTTTCTTTTATGTAAAAGAGGGAATACAGGAGGACCTAGGCCCCGATTATGTTGGAGGTCAGACGCTGAAACCTGCCCAAATGAGAGCAAACACAACAGATGGATTTGATCTATACGATTATGAACCCAGAGAGGATATAGGTAGACTTGAAATCTATAATCAAAACGAAGCGGCATATGTAGCAGTTGAGAACAGCATGAAACTACTCTTAGATTTTGGCCTTGAGAATGTTGAGAGACAGATCAAAAATATAGATACGGCAATAATTGAAGGTCTCCAAGACTTAGATATCGATATCCAGACACCAGTAGATGAGGATAGAAGAATTTACATCAATGCAAAGATCCCAGAATATAAGGCGGTAAGTGAAAAGTTATCAAAAGAGAGTTGTTACGTAAGCCCTCGAGTAGGTGGTCTACGCATCTCACCCGGCGCGTACAACAAAACGGATGAAGCGGAAATATTCATAGAAAAAATCGCAAACCTTATCTAATTTTTATGAGGTTTAAAAACACTTAATATTATAATTAATTGTTATGGCATCCTCGTCTATTGAACAGATTCTTCAGTTATTATTTGGATATGTCGAAGCAATTGGTCAATGGATGATGGACAATTTTGCTAAAATTGCATATTCGGGAATAGCTGTTTTAGTTGGATATGTCTTCCAGTTCTTACTATCAAATAGAATTGATAATCTCAGTGAAGAAGGGAGAATTAATGAGCACTTAGCCAATACCTTAGGAAAAATAGTTAAATGGGGAACCTCCTTAGCGGTACTTTCAATTGTTCTGGTTGAGTTTGGTGTAACTTTTGCCATGTTATCCGGGTTTATGACACTTCTGGGAGGAACCATCGTCGGTTTTGCAGCTATTAATACATTAGGAAATGCTATAGCTGGACTAATAATAATGGCCAGCAAACCATTTCGAGTGGGTGATAGGGTCTTTTTCAATGAAAGGTTTAGTGACGTTCTATCTATTGATCTTATCTACACCAAACTTCTTACAATGGACTATATCCTAGTGTCAGTCCCTAACCAAAACATTCTCAAAACTGAAATAGAAAACTATGGGAAAAGGAGAATTGTAAGACTTCGCACAGTTATTACCGCGGGGTATGAACATGATCCGAAGTTTGTCAAAGAAGTTCTTCTTGAGGCTTCTATGAAGGTTGATAATATAATAGATGCTCCCAGAGCCTACGTGAGGATCACCCAGTTTAAGGATTTTGCTGTAGAGTATACACTGTACACATTTATCCAGAGGGTTAAGAGGCTCCGTGAGATAGAGGCTGAACTGAGGGATGTTGTTTTTGAAACCTGCTCAGAGTATGGCATAGATTTGAGTACTCCGACCTTAATAGTTGCGCAAAAGATGCCGAAGGATAACGAAAGTCAAGATATTGAAGATTAACCACGCTTATATTTCCAATAACTCATATGAAGAGTGTCTGTGATAATCCATGAGAGTTTTAGTCGTAGGACATGGCGCCCGTGAACATGCGATAACAAAAAAGCTAGCAGAAGAAGATATTGAAATATTTGCTGTGATGGGTAAGAACAATCCAGGAATTAGGAATTTATCAAAAAAGGCTAAAGTTGTTGATATCAACAAACTAGATAACTATAAAGAATTTGGCGGAATGGATCTAGCATTTGTCGGACCTGAGGATCCCCTTGCCAACGGTGTTGCGGATTACCTCTGGAACCTTGAGGTCCCAGTGGTTGGACCAAAGAAGTCGCAGGCTAAGCTAGAGTGGAGCAAGGCATACGCGAGAGAAATATTGAATGAATATCAGATAGCTGGTAATCCGGATTACAAAATCTGTAAGAATAAGGAAGATATCAAAGACTTCCTGCGCTTACATAATGAAGTTGCCGTTAAACCGGATGTTTTAACTGGTGGTAAAGGTGTTAAAGTGAGTGGAGAACACCTTAGAACCTCTTCTGAGATAATTGATTATGCTCTAGAGAGAATTAAGACAGATGGACTGGTAGTTCTTGAGGAGAAGCTAGAAGGAAAGGAGTTTACTCTACAGGCTTTCACGGATGGAAAAAGAATTGAGGTTATGCCTCTTGTTAGGGATTTTAAAAGAGCCTATGATGAGGATAAGGGGCCAAACACTGGAAGTATGGGTAGTTTCAGTTGCCCTGATCATGGAATGCCTGACTTAACATCAGAAATTGTTGAGGAGGGAATTGAGATAATGAGGAGAACTATAGACGTAACCCGCCGGGAAACAGATACTTTTCAGGGAATACTCTACGGTGGTTTCATGGCAACACAAGAAGGGGTATTTCTTTTGGAATACAACGTAAGATTCGGCGACCCTGAAGCAATAAATGTACTCAGCCTCTTAGAAAACCCTCTGACTGAGATAGGTTTCGGAATAACAGAAGGAGAATTACCTAGAGTAAAATTTACAGAGAAAGCAACAGTTTGCGTATACTTAGTACCTCAGGGCTATCCCATAGATCCTGTTACTGGTAAAGTCATAGAAATTGGAGATATAGAGCACTCAGATATGTATTATGCATCAGTGAATGAAGAAAAAGGTAAAATATTAACAACAGGAAGCAGGGCAATTGCATTACTTGGCAAAGGAGACACAGTTAAAGCAGCAAGAGATAAAGTATACGGTGATATCACAAAAGTTTCCGGTAAGCTGCATTACAGGAAAGATATCGCTAAAAACATATAAGAAAACTGTAAACAGGTTGGTAAAGCTGATAGGTGAACAGGCAGCAAAGGTTGAAGCATTGCTTTACGCGGCGGGAAGGCCCCTGAGTCTAACAGAGATTGTCACTCAGTTAAAACTCGAGGATGAGAGCGAGGCAAGAGCACTCATAGAGAAGCTCATTGAGGTTTACAAAGAGGAGGCAACTGCTCTCGAGATAGTAAAATTACCCCAACAGAGAGCCGTTCTTCAGTTAAAATCGGATTTTACCAAACCTGCAAGCAAGTATAGTATAAAACCATTATTGACATTAGGTCCTCTTAGAACCTTGAGTTATATCGCTTATCATCAACCAGTAGAGCAGAAAGAGATAGCAGATTCTAGAGGCAGCCATGCATATAGTCATTTAAAAGAATTAGAGGAACTAGGCCTAATTTCTAGGGAAAAGTATGGTAGGACAAAGATGGTTAGAACGACACCCGACTTCGCGGATTATCTCGGTCTGAGCCATAATAGAGGTAGCATGAAGAGGCAGCTAAGAAGAATCTTCAGGAAATTAGAGCTGGATCAAATAGAAGATAAGAATGAATAGTTCAAGAGGGAAATACATCTTCATTTATTCTCGTAATCTTTATGATAAGTAGACAAATACTACAATTATGGAATATCCTATCCCTATTATCAAAACAAAAGGTAATCCATTCGAGTGTGGTCATATTCATGGCGTGAGTGCCAAAGATAAGATATCTCGAAATGTGGATTATTATCTTGGTTGGTGGAGTAGGAATCTGGACCTTGACATTAATTATGTAAAGAATTATGGCTCTAAAGTACTCGAAATTCTTGAGAAATTTGATAAATCTATACATAAGGAGATCTTAGGAGTATCAGAAGGTTCAGAGATAGAGCCTGAGCTAATATCTGCGATCAATGGCAGATATGAACTTGCTTGGGCAAGTAAAGACCAGCTCATGGGGGGATGTACGTCTATTACATCTCTTCCAGGATCAGTAAAAGAAAATAATACTCTACTTGCACAAAACTGGGACTATAGATTATCTGTTAGAGAAAATTGCATCATTCTAGAGATAGAACAGGATAGTGGCCATTCAATTGTAATGCATACGGAAGCTGGAATCATTGGTCAAAAGGGGTTTAACAGTGAGGGACTTGGTCTTGTTATTAATGCGATGGTATCAGACAGAGATAAGATGGGGGAAACGGTTCCTTTTTTTGCAGTTTGCAGAGCGATGCTAAATGAGTCAAGATTCGATAAAGCAGTACAGGTACTTCTCAAAGCTCCAAGGACCGTTTCATACAATGTAATGATGGCCATGAGGGGAGGAGTTGCTGTTGATCTCGAAACACATCCGTTTGAGACTAGTGTGATTTTACCGGAGAATGGTTCAATGGTTCACACTAATCATTTTGTTGGTGAGAGGTGTTTCTACCTAGTTGATGAGTTCGTGAAAGATGAACCCAGTTCAATTCATAGATATCATATTGCTCATGATATCTTGAAGGCTAAAACGGGGAACCATAGTTTAGAAACGTTCAAACAAATCCTCATGAATCATTTTGCATATCCTGCCTCTATATGTCATCATCCTGACAGCGAAAAGCTTGAGGATAAACAGGAAGAAACAATAACCTCTGTTATTTACGAACTGGATTGTGGAAAATTGTTTTTCACGGATGGACCACCATGCGAAAACGATTACTATCTCTATATTCCTGATTTCATTGAGAAATAAGATTATTTTACAATACTTTATTACATATGAATTATGTAGATACCTGATATGAGCGAGTCAACTAGCACCATTCAGATAATCTCGTACCTTGTAGCAATAATACCCAGCATATACTTTCTATTCAGGATACTGAAAGAATTATACTATAGTATTACCCACGACGATGAGGATATCCTCTAAAATAAGACTAATTTCTAGATAGAATAGGAACTAGACTAAAAAATTTGCATATCTAATCTATTTAGCTTATGTGTTCATTATTTAAAAGCAAGTACATCAAGTAAGGGATAGTGCAAAACTAATGAAGTACGAGATAAAATATCAGCCATCTTACAGCCTTTTAGATGTTGAACTCGATAATGGGGAATCCATTACAGCCGAGGCTGGAAGTCTAACCTATATGTCTCCCAATATTGATATAAATACAAGAACAAGGGAGAGAAGCATACTAGGATCTCTGAGAACAAGTATCCTTGGTGGACAAAGCCTATTTGTGACAGATTTTAAGGCACTTGGAGGCAAAGGAAAACTTGGACTTGTGGCAGCTCCAATAGGGGATATAACGAAACTTGAGGTAATGCCTGATGAGGGGTGGATAGTACAGAAGTCAGGATATTTAGCATCAACACATGGTGTAGACCTTGATATTCGATGGGAAGGCTTCGGTAAAGGACTGTTCGGTCAGGGTCTTTTTATGATAAAATGTCAGGGAGAAGGCGATTTATTCGTAAACACTTTCGGTGCAATCGATAAACATGAACTTGAAGCTGGGGAACAGCTTGTTGTGGATAACTTTCACTTAGCAGCTTTCAGTAATACATGTGAATATGAGGTAAGAAAATTTGGCAGTTGGAAGGACACAATGTTTAGTGGAGAGGGTTTTGTCACTTACATTGAGGGTCCAGGTGAGGTTTACGTACAGACAAAAAATCTAAGAGAATTCGTAGACTGGCTGTGGGTAATCCTTGGACCTAGGGTTGCAAGTGCCTCATCCAGATAGATGATGAAGATGATTGATACAATATTTTTTGATAATTGGAATACGCTTGTCCAAGCTCCAAATCTTATGAAGAGGGGAAGTAGTACAAAGATCTTCCATGAATACCTTCTCGATAATGGTATCGATATACCATACGATTCTTTCATCAGTGCTTATGTCCCTATATCCAGAAAACAAGTTGAGGAGGCAGATAGAGCGGGCTATAAGGAATTAGATTATAAGAATAGACTAGAAAGAGTCTTCAAATTTCTTGATGTTGAAGATTATCAATTACTTGCAGAGCGCGCATGGAAAATCTATCTCAATGAATGGCCTAAGCAAACTGAGTTTTTCCCAGCGACCAGAAAAATCCTAGATGGTCTAAAAGGAAATTACAAATTAGGATTAATAACTAATTACATGGATGGACCGACCTGTAGAGAGGTATTTAATAAACTGGGATATTATGAAATATTTGACAGCCTAGTTGTTTCTGCTGAATTAGGGTACAGAAAACCTGCAGAAGTGATTTTCGAACAAGCACTAAAAGAAATAGGTTCCGAGTCAGGTTCTAGTTTAATGGTAGGAGATACCTTTGAGGCTGATATCGTTGGAGCTAACTCAATGGGTATGAAGAATATTCTTGTAGATGTTTATGATAACCAACATGAAAATTATCACGAATGTACAGCGGTTATCAAGGATATCTCACAATTCCCTGAAGGTTTAAGAAAGATACTCAACGCTTAATCTTCTACGATTTTCTTTATTTCCCTTAGATCTTTTATCAAAGTTTTACAGCCAGCCTCAACAAGCCTCTTAGCCCAGTCATCATCTCTCCAGTAACCAATGAATTTTACATTGGCCGCTTTTGCTGTATCCAGATCTGTCGTAGTATCTCCAATAAATAACGATGTTTCAGGAGTCTCTTCAAGCAACTCTATAGTATGAAGGAGATGATGTGGATGCGGTTTCGGGAGTTCGACATCATCCCTAGCTACAATATGGTGAAAGTAATCAAATAAACCAAACTTAGTCAACCCCTGGATTGTGTACTCCCTGTGACTACGGGTGGCAATACCAAGTTTATATCCTGATTCATTCAACATCTTTACAGCTTCGACAGCGTATGGCTTTAGCTGAATATTTACTAGTGCCTCAAGTTCTATCAGATTCATTACCTTCTCCATCTCAAGGAGGGTTATTGGTATGTTTTCCTCAGGATGACCATACTCTCGAAGAGTTCTCTCTCCACCACGAATGACACGGTATACCTTACGCCTGTCCTCTAATGGCTCGGTCATACCATAACTCTGTAGTACCTCTGCAATGAGCTGCCCCATTCTGGGATAGTCTATTTTACTGTCCATTAAGGTACCGTCGAGGTCAAACACTATGGCTTTGATAGGAGGCATTTAAAGGTGTTATAGGAAGGTTACTTATGAATCATTTCTATATAAAGCCAATAGGTTTTAATTTTATAGGCGCAGTATCAGGAAATGGAAGGGCTGGTAGTTCAGGGGTATGAATGCCTGGTTTGCAACCAGGATGTCGGGGGTTCAAATCCCCCCCAGTCCATTTTCGTCTCAACAGTTTTCTTCTTTAGGTTTTTCAAGGTTGAAAAGGGATTAAATGCTTAAAACATTCTAGAATACCACGATTCTAATATGGTGGATAACTGAAACAAGTATAATAGCTAAGGAGGTTATTGATCCTCCAATTAATGTCCGAGTTGTTGAGATGTCTCCAATAATAAAGTAGTTGAGGATAACCGTTACTACGGGGTGGGTAAACAGCAAAATACATGCTAGGCTAAACCTTGATCGTATCTAGGCTGTATGTGAAAAGCACAAGGGACAAAGTCGTTAAAAACGCAAAAAAATGAATAGAATATCTATATTAAATAAAGTGAAAAACTTTGTATCGAAATAAAGAAATGGCGTGAAAACTACAGCAGCTATCATGAACTGATACAGGGACATTACAGAGCTATCGTAACACTCGAGTAGTTTACGACTTAGCAAGTTTCTCATAGAGAAACAGACACCAGAAAGAATCCTTAAGATAACTCCTTGAGTATTGTTGCTACTAAGACTAAATCCTGGGGATAGTAATCATAAGTGCCTTTACCATACAAATAACGTAAAATTAAGACAAATGAAGTAAAATAAATACTTTAAAAAACAAAAAAAGACAAAAAACAACGAATAAAATATTAAGAAGTAAAAAAACGTAAATTAAATACTTTTGCGAGAGTCCTATTCAACTTAAAAAAGGTTATTTTGACGAAAGGAGCTTGAAAAAGGGTTTAAAAATTGATGTTATGAAGGATAAGTGAACAGGGAAACTACTGCGATCGCAACAGATGAAGTTTTTATCGATACATAGAAGAAGTACCAGTTACCTCTCAGAAATAGACCTAGACGAACCATCTTTAATGGATCGTTCTTATCATGGAAAGAAAATAGTTCTTCGCCTCTAAATTTTAATAATATATACAGCCCTATTGAAGCAAATAATCCTCTACCCCATGCAATGACCCTAGAAGGTAAATCAACCATTCTACCGAAAGGACCATTCAGGCTAAAACCTATCGTTGCTACAGAGATATAATGAAATGTGACTAAAATATTATCATTTTCGGAGTAAGATGGAATTTTTTTTGCTCTATCAGATACCATAATTAACCAATGATATGTACGCTATAATTTGTTAAGCTTTGCACGAACTGATGAAGATTTTTTAATTATATTTGATTTACAAAATTGATTAATGTTCTGAGACCTAACTTAGACCTAGAAGTTTTTCCGGATTATCTCTAGTCATCGTTATAATATCTGATTCAGGTACGCCTAGATCTAGCATTAGCGCAATAAACTCTCTAAAACCTTCCACCGGTGGGGGCAAAGTGTAAACTCCGAAATCTGTTGCTAGAATACAGTTATCTGCCCCTAGTTCCTGAGTATGCTCAGCTACTGTCTTGATACTTGTCTTTGGAAAATTACTAGGGATAGGATCGCTAGCATACTCTATCTCGACGTAGTAATCTGTCTTTCTGGTACCCCCACTGTGCCCGTATGCAGCTAGTGTGTATTCAATGAAGGCCCCGTTTTCTATCATCTCCGAAAGCTGGTCTATAGTGGCGATCTTGAATATCGTACTGCTTACAAGCATCTTTTTTATCCCATATTCTTTGCCTAACTTGGTCAGCCTTAGAGCTTCGTCCGATGATACGTGTCCCGTTATCAAGTATACATCCGGATGATCTGCAATGAGTCTGAGGATCTCTTCAAGTTCTGGTGTTGGAGCCTCATTTAGAGGTATCTTTATACTTCTACCTAGCTCCTCCTCCTTAAATTTGGGGTCAATTTTCCAGAATTCCTTGAATTCCCCGTCAATATAGTGGCCCTCGCGGCTTGCCATCCAATGGGTGCTATGAGTTCCAAAGGCCACATATTTCGCACCATCTCCATAATACAGGCTTGTCTTGACAGCCCTTGGATTCATTCCACCGTATACCGTGTTGAGGTTCATACCTCCAAATGTCATGAAACCCGGTACAGCCTCGTTAACGATTTGGCTTATACCGTTACTCATCTCAAATACATCCATGAAGACTAATGCCTTCATCCCTGCGTCTCGTGCCTGGATGGCGGCCTGGATAGGCGTAACGCTTCTTGGACTTGATTTAAGGTGAGGACCAGCATGAACATGTATGTCAATGGCGCCCTTCAGTAACTCTAATGTTTTCTGATACGATCTTCCTTCAGGTAACAAATCACCCTTCTAATATGAGGGCTTATTATATCAAATTACCTCCATTATCAAAAACACAGAAGAGGTTGGTGCCGCCGGAGAGATCTAATGTCTCGTCTACTATTCTCGGGTTTCTTATTTTCATCTAGGAAAAAAGTGGCTGGGAGGGAATCATACTGTCCGTTATATATCTCGGATGCTGATTTTAGATGCGGGAGGAGAAATCAAACTATAATCTATCGCTTTTACATGTTTCATGTAAAGGTATATTGAATTTCCCTCAGTATAACAAAGGACGATATCTTTTGATATATTCTTTTTATAAACTTAAGAGAATTTTGATTAACCTCTGTTTTGTGGTGTTTTTCGC
>WJIV01000146.1 GCA_014730055.1 Candidatus Bathyarchaeota archaeon | reverse complement strand
TCAAGCTACGGTGGTGACGTCTCTCATCATCCCTCCAGACCTCAATGAGCTCCCTCAGTCCCTTGGTATTACTGAGCCAAGGGTACTCTAGAACCTTCTCCGCCTTCTCTATAGAAGCCTGTTCCAGTTCAATATGCCTCCTCAAACCTTCCCGGAGCTCCTCACGGTCACCCCTCAATATGTCCTGTCCCATAATATTATCAATAGCCGCCTGGAGGACCTCTATGTGCTTCTGAGAGTCAAACATTATCGCATGAAGCATGCGCCTCACGCCAAGGTTCGATACTTTTTCTCCGAACTCCTTATACTCTGCCACAAGAAGCCCCTCAGTCTCTATCTGCTCCTTTAGAAGCCTTACAGCTTCCTCCCTTTGCTCTCTCTCCCGTTCACCTATAACAGACGCCATAAATCCACGTAAAACCAATGGATACCATTTCTTATATCCCTTGACGATAGAACCAGAAAATCATGGTTAAACATTAACTACTACGCTTCCTTTGATTATCTTGGAGAAAAATATGCCAAGGAAAATAGCCATAATCGTCCACAGCGGTACCATAGACCAGCTTCTATGCGCCTTCATACTGGGATCAACCGCAACAACCATGGACTGGGATGTACACATGTACTTCACCTTCTGGGGGCTCACCATGCTCAAGAAAGATGAGATGAACAAGGCGGAGCTACCAGCTACCTACAAGCACATGGAGGAACACCTACAGGCGAAGCTTGAGGAGATGAACTACCCTACGCCCTATGAGATGCTCCAGAGGATGAAGGACTCAGGAAAACTCACCCTCTACGCTTGCACTCCAACCATGGAGATGTTCGACATCAAAAGAGAGGACCTCATACCAGAAGTAGACAAGCTAGCCGGAGCAGCAACCTTCCTGGACGTAGCCGCAGACGCGGACGTAACCATAAAAATCTAATCCCTTTTCTTTTTTTGGTAAATTAACAAACTTGAAGATTGCATGCTTGCACATTGAAAAATATTTGTATGCAAGTTACAGTTATGCATGCCAGTATGAAGGATATTTATCTCTATCCTTCTTCTCCGTGACATATATTTGGCAAACGCCTGTACGCCCACAACCGTGGGGCGGATTGAAACTGTACGCTCCCGGGCTTCTCCAATCGCATGCGCAGCCACCAGACCCGGCTGGGGTTAAAGCATTCACGGAGAGACTTCTATGCCTGAACGTGCAACGGGTTAAAGTACGGCCTATAATTGCTTCAGCACGCTGTAGCACACCGTCAGCAGCTCCCGGCCAGCAGCGATCCAGGCCTCATCTGGGTCAACGAAGGATATGGTTCAGCCAGCCACAACACTAAACACAGGGTGTGAAGAGGACTTTAATCATACCAATACATCATCGCATGCATTCCGTTGCATGTTTAGTAGCTGCAAGTATAAGGCTCCAAACTCTTACGAATCCAAACCTTGTCGATCTATAAAATCAATATTCCCGGTATATTTCCTATAAATACATTGTGTATAAAGTTAATCTGGAGACCACCATCATGACAGTAAAAAAGGATGAGACACACACCGAAGAAGAAAAACAAATATCAAGCTTCCTTTTTGTCGGAGAAAGAAGAGCCTTAATTGGCGGTGCGGTTGGGGCGTTTTTCGTATTTCTCGGACAGCTGCTAATAGGATTCGTATACAATGGATACCGTGGTTCTCATGCTGCGTAACGCTATTGATACCTTGCTTGAAGGATTAACCTCCTAGCATATCGAACAAGCTATAACCTATCGACGATGAAGCCTAGTATAGAACCAACGTGCTATTGCCATTGTATGCCGGCGATTCCTCTTGCTCCAACAAGTGCCGCGATGATGGCCAGCACGAAGAACGCTATTGCCAGCTCTATAAAGTTAGCCATTTCTACCTCAGAGTACGAGAATTAAAAAGCTTAAATACATTTCAAGTGAAGACCGCTAGTTAATAAACAATCGTATAATGGAAAAATAAATTACTTCTACGATATGTGCTCTGTAAGAGGCTACTTCTAACCTTAGCAAGGGGTTAAGATTCCTGCTTGAAAGCTGAACGGGCCTTAAGGAAGAATAATACTGCCCCTAGAACCCGTATTCCCAGGTACCCTACTATAATGAATACAGCCAGAATAGCCAAAAAACCAATAGGGTTAACTAGCTCCCTTCCAATAACCGAGAAGGTTTTGTCAAACACAATTAATAGTAAGCGTGAAACATTATAAAAGTAACCAACCTTCTTCAGATATCCCTAGGGACCTAGACCCAAAAACAGGGGCCAAGTTCTAAAAAGGCGGTTGAGTTGAAGGGGTCTATAATTCCGTATAATGATCTCTGAAAACTGTCAAGGAGGCCTGTAGCAACCCCAAGACCAAGGGACCGAGAAAAACCCCTACCGCGCCATACACAAAGATCCCGCCAACTACGCCTAAAAAAATCACCGCCGGGTGTAGTTTCACGGACTTATCAATTAATAGAGGTCTAAGAAAATTATCAGTAAAACTTACCACTAACACACCATACAGCAGTAAGAACCCTCCCCAAGCGTAGCTGCCTGAGAAAAACAGATAGAGCGAAGCCGGACCCCAGACACCAATAGACCCGATAATAGGGATAAAAGATAATATAATCATCACAAATGTCCAGAAGAAATAGTTAGATATACCAACAATGAACACCCCTAACCCAGCTACTAGTCCCTGAATTATAGCTACCATGATATGCCCTCTTAGAACAGCCATCGTTATCCTCCCTGCATCCCTAATCAACCTGGATTGAATAGATTCAGGCAATGGATAAACACCCAACATCCACCTGACGAGTCCCTCCCCATCCCTGACTAGATAATATTCTAGAAAAAGCACTATAGTCAACCCTATGGAAATATTACCCAGCACACCAAGACCTGAAGCAAAGTTACCGAAAAATGCAAGAGAAAAAATGTACTCAATTGCCTGTTCAAGATTCTGTGTTAGATCTATATCCTGGCCTGTGATTTCTTTAAACCTAGTCTCCAAGTTTTCCAGATCAACTATCTGGGTCTCGTTTACCTGAGATATAACTTCCTGGGCATCATCCACTACCAGGATGCTGATGAATGCTACTGGTAATAATACTACCAGTATTGAACATAAGACCATTAACCCTGCGGATAAATTTTCGCCTATAAGAGGAATTATCCCATTATAGATAGGTCTTACAATGAAAGCTAGAACCATAGCGCCTAAAACATATACCAGGAAGGGTCCCAGAGTTTTCATTGATAGCCACCCGAAGGCGGCTATTAATAGAAAAAGTGCAGCTTTTCTGATGTTCATGGTTAACAATCTTCATAATTAGATAAAAAGGAATCATCAAAAATTGTCTTATCTAATTCCTAGACAACATGTATTCTATTTTTCTTCTTCCTTCTCTTCAGTCACTTCTTCTAATGGTTTTATTTTCTCAATCTTTTCAGCAACTGCTTCTATAGCTCTCTCAAGAACTTCGGGTATTTTACTTGGTGACTTTAATGGAAGTACTTCGACACCCTCAGGTCCTTCCGCATCCTTATAAATTACAATCAGAGCAAGAGGCTCGATCCCGGCTCCTCCTCCTGCACCCGTTCCCTCTCCCTCATTTTCCTTGCTAGAGCCTTTTCCACTACCAGCACCCAACGCAAAGCCCATTTTCATCACTGGGATTATCACTTTATCATCTTGTACTATTGGACCTCCTATTGCACTATCTGCTGAGAATATTGTTGAGATCTTTTCGACAAGGGTCTCTAAGTTTGTTTCACTCATTTAATTCCATTAGAAATTTACATAATATTTTATATAGTTGAGCAGAGATTTAGGTTCTCTAAATTTCCTTGAGTACATTCACTAAAAATGGTGTGTTTTCTATGAGAGCAATCCCTGACCAACATCCTCTATCTCTTCACCTTCACCATTAAATATCCTTACAGTTACCTCGTATTTCGCTTTGACTCTGCTACTTACACGCCCCATGAGAGATCTACCCACATCACCTAATCCAGTACTACTAACCATTACCATCAGATCATATTCTCTCTCATCTATAATATACAATATCTTACTGGCAGATTTTCATTGCTATAGCATAAGCTCTAGCTTCACATCTGGTGCAACTTCCTCCGCCTTATCCCTAGCCTCGTTAAAAACCGCTTTTGAATGTTCAGCAAGCTTCTCATCCGCATAGGGGTAAGGGATCATAGGGGGCGATCTCCTCTCAATAATGTGAAGAAGAATAGTTACCTTCCCTTTATATTAGATCATTACAATTTTAATATGATTCAAAATGTCAAAAGATATTGAAGAAAGAATAGAAGAATGGGAAAAAGAAACCAAGGAACTAGTTTCAAAAATGAGCGAAAAAGGAAAAGAAACATCCTCTGAAATGGAGGAGAATATGGAGGACCTCAAGAGTAGAGGAGAGGAACTTAGAAAAGAACTAGCTAAGAAATCAGAGCAGACAAAGACCGAACTTGAGTTTAAAGTCAAAGATGTCCAGAGTAAGCTCGATGACGCTCTTGACAACTTGTCCGAAGCATGGGAAAACCTTACAAGTTAAACACCATATTAAGGACAATAACTTATTTTATAGAAAATTTTGTAAAACAAATTTTTATGTATAAAATTATATTTTAGTGAAAAAGGTGTTTAATCTTTTTTTACCCATTTGCCTTCCTTTTTTTCGTAGGCGTTTTTTACAGCCCCCCATGCGTATTGATGCTTTCTTCCTTCATCCCAATCAGAATGTTCCTCATCTGAGGAGTTAAAAGCCGCCATATAAATTTCTTGGGCTTTTTTAGGTAGATTATCCTGAACATCCTCAGGTAAGTCTGATATTTTATTATAAGGCATGACTATTAAGTTATTTTCTATGTAACATATTTAATATATTTTAACAAATATGTTGAAATAATCTTAATTATAAAAAAGGGGATGTTAACTGAAATAATTTTCATTATAACACAAGTGAGACAACAGCCAGTATTATGAAAATTATTACAAACCAGCGGGCAACAGCCATCGTTATTCCCGCTATTCCCCTTAACCCAAATAAGGCGGCAATTATCGCGAGAACGAAGAATGTTATAGCATAATTAAGGAATCCAGCCATTTTTGCTCAAATACGAAAATGAAACAAAGCTTAAATACATTTCAAGTTTAAAAAAAAGGCAATTAATAAAAAAAATAAAGTAACTGGTTATATATATTTCTTTAATCCTACTTAAAACAGTTCACAAACTTTTAAGGATATAATATAAAATAAAAGACCCAAAAACACCCAAAATAGACAATACAGCTCCTAAGAAACTCCAATCAGCATACAACAAAATCACCCAACCCAGCAACCAAGACTATACCCAAGCTGAGCAAACGCAGAATGCAACCCCATGACAGCACCAGCTTTATCCCCAGAGTGCTCAAACTCAAAGCATTATCCCCATTATAGCGCAAAGCCTACAACAAGTTTCCCATTAAGATAAACCCTATTGATAACTCTAGAGACGGCGCAAAATGATACACAAAAGTAGCAGCAGATAACCCAAGCAGGCCCAATAAAGTGATATTTTTCGAACCAGTTCTTTTTATAATAACACTAGCAAGGATACTCCCATTATAAAGAAGACGCTAGTTCCAGAATAGATCAACCCGGTACTAAACGTACTTGTCTTGTATACCTCCTTGAGATAGCTGAAACAATAAAGATACAAACCCTGCACCGCAATAGAAGCAAACAAGGTTTCCATCAGACTCCTAGAGACGCCCCTGTTCTTAGAAATACTCCTAATGCTGTCAATAAATCCTTCCTGACCACCATACACATGTGACTCAGGCAGAAACAAAACAGGGAGTAGTAATCCAATAAGGCCAATAAGCTCTGAGAATCCAAGGAAAGCCAACCTCCATCCACCATAATACTCAATGTACTAGTAATAGTTCCACCAAGTAGAACGCGTTACCTCCCCCAACGCCTAGAAAACTCATGGCTCTTCCACGCTCATTCCCTTGATTATGTTCACCAACCAGTGTTGTGGTCATGGGTACTGTTAATGCAACTCCGGTTCCTATTAGTATCATTATTGTGAGTAATGTGAAAAGTTTGGTGAGAATGCTGATAGGATAGAGCTACTGGTACTCAACATTAATCCAGTTACTAGCAGCTTTCTGTAGCTGTATCTTTGAGAGACTGTTCATAATGTTGCTTGGATGCCTCATATACTTGTATCTAGGATAACTTTATACTACCATTAAAGATACAGTAAAAATTACAGCATTTTACAAAATAATTTCTATCCCCTTACTCATATTCCGGGGATCGTATCCCCCTTGTTTAGCAACTAGGATCTCCTGCTTGAAGGGCTCCATGAGTCGGAGGTAGCAGTCCACCGGCTCCATTCCTATGCCTTTGAGCCATTCTACTCCTAATTCTATTGGTGGGATGTAGCTCTCAGGCAACGCTTTCAACCTCAACAGCTTAGCCAGGGCTTTGCTGTCTACCTTGTCGTTTTTTAGCCTTGACTCGGCTATGAGCTTTGTCTTCCTGGGGTGACTTACGGTGATGTCGTAGCCTTGCTGGGTGATTTCTCTGTGGAGGGGTGTGATGTAGGTGGAGGCCTCCATGGCCACCTTCTCTACCTGGTATGGTTCGAGGAAGTCGGGTATTTCCTCGTTTTTCATTCCTTCTAGGTCTGGACCTCGCCGAATACCTTGATTATTGTGACGTAGGTGTCCTTCCTCGTGGACATCCAGTCCACAGTAAAGGGTATTCATGTCTGAAGATGGGCGTACTTTGGATTTAACATCTTCATACAACATCGCATGCATTCAAAAATTTTCTTGGATCAATTGTTTTAGTGAGTTACGGTTTATTATCCTTATTTGATTTGCGTGAGCTAGCTGTCTCGCTGAAGGTGTTAGATAGCTATTTGTAACTATCCAACCTTCTTGAGCTTGATAGAATCCTTTGGCAGCTACAACCTGTTGTACTGCATTATTATTGATATTTCCAGCATAATTTTTAGCTTGAACAACTATTTTCGAGATTAAATTAGATAATATTAAATCTGCTCCTTGGTCTCTGGAATACTTATTATTTTTTACAGAATATCCGATTTTTATAAATAGTTCTTCTAAAAATTCTTCAAATTGTCTGCCATTCATGTTATCTATTATCTCCATTGTTATTTTATTGTATGTACCATTTCTTAATTTTTCTTCATAATGTTCCAACTGTA
>WJIV01000145.1 GCA_014730055.1 Candidatus Bathyarchaeota archaeon | reverse complement strand
TAATATATGCTTACTATAGATGTAAGTGAGTTGGAATGACAGAACAAGACAACCACTCAAAGGCTAAGAAACAGTTCCTCAAGGGTTCGAATCCCTCTCCCTGCGCCTGAAATTTCATCCAAAAGTTGTTTATTATTCTCTAGTAACAGTTTATTTGACCGTATTTGCCTCATAAACATGGATGGAGACACCTTCTGGAAGAGAATGATGACTTTAGAAGATGATACGACAACCTTACGCGTGGTAGTAAGAACACGGCTGAGTTAAATGACAGAACTCTGAAGCGTTTTTGCTCTCTCATAGACATTACCCCGACTCAGATAGTTGAGTTTACTAGGGAAAATCGTAAGGGGTTTGAAGACCTTCTTTTCGATTTTGTTACCAACCTTAGAGATGAGGG
Source organism: Candidatus Bathyarchaeota archaeon (assembly GCA_014730055.1). Next base: position 3,634 of record WJIV01000145.1, on the reverse strand, counting down.
TAGAAAACCGAGCTATATTGAGAACTACCTCACGTGCGTGAGGAGCTGGTTAAGGTTTAACGATTTAATACTAGTCAAGAAGATCAATATAGGTAACACTAACTTGACACCCACGATTGAGAATGAGAGAGTACCCACAAAAATGAGCTTAGACAAATAATTACTTACGCCCCAGATAGGGGCAGGTGCTCAAAATCATTAATGGCCTTTAGTGGCCTGAGGCCATAATTAATAGGTAATCTCAACGGTACCCGGGGTTTAGAGATCAGAGATTTTCCAGAGCTCGAGATAAGTAAGAGAGAGGTCTCATTTTCTACTATACCTGCTCAGGTTATTGTTAAAGCTGAGCTCAACAAGGCAAAGAATAAGTATTTCACTTTTCTTGGAGCCGAGGGTGAAAAAGTTAAGCTCTAAATCAGCTATTATTACGTATAAGAAAGGTTACTACGATACAGGCTTCTCAGATGATACTCAGAGAACCAGTGGACACATCTCACGAAATAAAATAAGCCAAGAGATAAGAGATGCTATGAGGCCTAGGTTCAAGTGGAGGCCCTCCATGGACTTCACCAGGTGGAGAACAGCAGGATAGTGGAGCTGTATGCTCCTCTCATCAAGCTGGCGGAGACACCGGGGGCCAGGTAGAGCATCGTGGATCACGCCGTGGAGAGCCACGTGCAGAACATGGAGGAGGTACCCCCCTCAGGGGAAACTTCACTACCTTCACTTCCTTCACTAAATAAACACTATCTAATTTAAGAAAAACAGAGGTCTCGACGCAAGTGAAAACAGATACAGCTATAGTAGCTGCATCAACTACAGCAAGAGATGGAGGTGCGTAATCAAATACTCCAAAAACGTCCTGCACCCACGTAAGAGGATAAAATCATCGTGTCAAGTTTTCAGTTTTCTTCATGAATATATAATATGGTGCCATAAATGAGGGCGATTCACTCGCTGGGTATCGTTCAATTTCTTTAAATCCCGCAGACGTGTAAATGTGTATTGCTGGATAGTTAATTTTCCATACCTCAAGAAGGAACGTAGAATATCCTAAATCTCTACCCTTCTGCAATAATCGACTCAGCATTTCCTTGGCAAGTCCTCTACCTCTAAATTCAGGTCTATTGTACATCTGCTTAATCCTCACCAGCATCTTCCCTAATCTTTGATATCCTCCCCATACCCGCAATTTCACCATCAATATAAATCAGAATAACAACCTCTATCGGTGCCTTGTAAGTAACATGAGTTTTCATTTCATTTTGGACAAACTCTGGAATAGGACCTAGTATTTTCTCAATGTCTACTTGGTGGTTTTCTTTCATCTGTCGAGTAGTGTTGAGTCTGTGTTTAAGAAGCAACAGATGATAATAATCATAATGATAAGTGGATCAAAATGAACAAAACTCAACCATATCTTACTGTTTGTGATATGTGATGATAAAATCATCGATAAAAAGGGTTTATTTTGAGAGAATCTCTATGGTCTTTCTCCACTTATAGATGGGATCGAATCCCACATCAAACACTAGTGTATTTACCTGAGTTTTAACTAATTAAGACAATAAACAAATCCAATTTTATTTCGAATTGAGAGCAACACTCGGCCTCTCTTTGCGAAATAATAAGCTACTTGTTATTTCGAAGAAAGGAAAGGTCTAATAATTTCAAAAATTGGGAGACAAAAGTTGATTTATATAGATTATTCATTTTTTAGTGATAGGATTTTCTCTCTAGAATTTGATTCAACAAGGTTTATCTCTTCTTTCTGATCCCACTCCACTAACAATTCTTGAAAAATGATTGCCTGATATATATTCGACTTGTCGTACTCAAAACCTAAATTAAGTTCAAGGTTTTGAGATATATCTATCTCTAAAATAAGTGGGAGGTTTCTATGCTCAGTTTTTAAAGCAAACCCGTTCTCATAAATAAAAGCCCTTAAAAGTATGCCTTCCTGTGTTGCTGACCCAATCTCTAAGATGACGGGTAAAGTTTCTCTTGAATTTAGTTTTTCTACACAGGATTGAATAATTTTTATGTCTCCTGTTTCCGCAGGTTTTGAGAGTTTCTTAGAGATTTTCGTTTTTTGTATGCTCCATTGAGATACTTTCTTCCGTAGATCGTCTATATCACTAACACCGAAGGTATTGAATAAAGATAATAGATATTTTACATCATTCTCGATATTCTCTCTTAGTCCCGTAACACCTTCAAATATTTTTATCCTATATTGATTAGCCAAGTTCTGTAGTAATACTTCATATTGAGGAACTAAGGAATTAAGTTTTACACAGTAGTGGCTCCATGGCTTTATTGCATAGTCAGCAGAGGACCAGTACATGTTCATAGTTTTATTAAAGATATGGTTACTTTCGTTTGCTCCTACTAAAAAACTTATGACTGGCTCTTTTCTTCTCAAGCACCAAGCTACATCGAGGGTTTCGCTTTGCTCGATTATGAACCCATGATCCTTCCCTCTCTCAATGAGTTCTTTTATAAGATCTTCTCTATCCACAGGTGATTACATATTGATTTCAGGTATATATTTACCTGAAATAATTCTTTACGTAGTTACTGAACCCAAGATTCCGGTTAATTACAACTAGTAATGCACCAAGTATTACCATCTCTATGAATGCCTTTACTATAATCTGTACACCTATAGCTGTAGCTACACTGCTCGGGAGGGCAATATACCAGGGTAGTAAAAACATGAAGAGTACAAGGGTCAGTAGACCTTCTGGAATATAGGATATAACAGTGCTTACAATCATACTGAGATCTGTCTCTTTGTATACATTTTTAAAAACAAAACCAGCAGTTACTCCGGTTAATGCCTTTCCAAGAGGCAGCCCAAAACCAGTGACGAGGTTTCCTTTACTAAATCCAAACTCAAAAGCCGCAACAAGACCCCCAACTAGTCCTGTTAACCCACCTACTACCGGTCCGCCAAATAATGCAGCTATGAAGGTACTGAGATGGCTTAGATCCAGAGCTAAAGAGACCTGAACTGGGCCCAATGGTATATTTGGGGCTATTGGGGCTAGCTGCGTTGATAGAAAACTAAGGGCATTTCCAAGGGAGGCCATCATGGCAGCGAATATCAGAGCTTTGGATTCTAACTTTTGCATACTGAGTATGCCAGTGAATTTACCAATATATGTGTTGTTACCCAAATATTGGTTATTTATCTATGTTTATCAGTTGTTCTAGTGCAACAACTGCCTTATCAGCATCTTCTTTCTTCACTAGAATATGATCACGCAAATAGGTTGATACCGCATAGATACTAATATCCTCATGGGCTAGAAGAGCACTCACCACAGATAAAAACCCCACAAGATTCAGATCGAGTACTATATCAAAGGTTAGGAGTCGATAAGGACCCTCTTCTTTAAAATCTCTGAAACTTCCCTTAACGTCACTCCAATCATGATCTTTTAATACAACGGAGACCTCCTCTGGGTCGAAGGTGATACTAGACCAAGGCTTCAGATCCTTCAAAAGTACTCTGGCGTTTTCTTCCTCATTCCTGCTTATACTTACTATAAAATAGTCTTCATTATGTACCATGATCTTTGTCTCAGAAAATATTGATTTCATCTCTGGGCTAGGCTCAATCATTTTC
>WJIV01000144.1 GCA_014730055.1 Candidatus Bathyarchaeota archaeon | reverse complement strand
CTTCTAATAGAAATACCAGCAAAACTAAAACCAAGAATCTCCTTGACTGTCTCAAGTGCAATGCTATAAACCTCGTCAATATCATTTACTCTTGATAACTTGGCTGAATAATGATGAAAAGATTCAAGCCTCTCTTCATATTGCTTTTTCTCTGTAATGTCTTTAAACGTATTAATTACTCTACTAATTTCACCTTTCTCATTAAACTCTGGTACAGCACTAACCAGTTGCCAATGGATCTCATCCTCTGAGTTTCTCAAACCTATTTCCATTCCTTCGACAGGCTTTTCAGTATTCAGAACTTTAAAGATAGGAAAATCAGATAGTTCCAATACATTTTTATCCTCATCCAGAAGTTTGCCTTCCCAAAAATCAATACTTTTTTCCTTTATTTCATTTTCACTTAAATTAAACAAGTTCAGGGAAGTAGGATTCGCTCCTATTATGTTTCCTTCATTATCATGTATTACTATCCCTGTATTTACATTTTCAAAGAGTTTCCTGTATTTTTGCTCACTTAACTGTAACTCTTCTTCCATCTCTTCATGTTTATAGAGATCAACTAAATGCTGAGCTATTTCCTGGAGCATATCCTTTTCTTCCTCCAGAAATGGCTCTTCATTAAATCCAGGTCTCTCCTCAAGGTAAAATACTTCAATTTTTCCTCTACTAGTATTATCAATTACAATATTTTCAGATTGGCTCCACTTTGTTTCTTTAAAATTTCCGCTTTCATATATATTCTCGTCAAAGATTATTCTTGAACAGGCTATGGAGGGATACTGATATCCATCAGGTATAATTTTAACAAAATCCCTGCAGATACTATCAAAATCATATCCATATTTATCAATTAAAGTAGTGAACTTGTATAATGTCTGTAACTCCTTCATACGCTCCTTGAGATTCGCATAATATCTTTCACTCTCCTGCTCAATCTCAAACCGATTAATTGCGTACGCGATATCAGTAGCAACTTCTTTAATTAACGATTTTTCCTCATCCCAACGCAGTCCTTGATTGGATGAGATTACTAATACACCATAAATGCTATCTATGTAACTTATCTGTGTGAATATGCTACTCCTTCCTTTAGTATGGTTCCCAGATAGAAGACACTCTTTACATTCGTCGTTGGTATCTCGAATTACGTGAACTTCTCTATCTTTAAGGGCAATTTTCACACAATCTGGTAATTTACCATCCTCGACTTCATTTAGTAGCACGTTAAATTCGTCTCCAAATCCGTAATTGTAAGAGGATACTGGTTTATTCTGATCATCTAAAGTCACTAACCAGACGCCATTATAATGATCTGCTCTAGAAAGTATCTCACACACTTCTCTGAATAAATCATCTTTCTCCTGTTTCTTAACAATGAGTTGGTTAATATCCCGGATAGAACTAAGTACGTGATTTATTTGTTCAAGCTTGCCCGCGTAGTTCATCGCTTGATGTTCTGACTTTCTCAGAGCCAAATATGTAGTTTCAATTCTTCTGGTCATAAGCCAAGAAATCGCTGCTAGCAGGAAGAAACCTGCGATAGCGAAAATATTAGGATAAATATTAACTCTAATTCCAATGATGGATATTCCAATACTAGAAAAAACAGCGAATAGAAAACTAACCCAGGGTTGGATAAGAATACTGCCCATAACTATTGGAATAGAGAAAAAGAATAGACTCCGTCCTTGAATAATATACCATGGATCATCTGATATCAGAGTAATTGCTGTAATCGCTGTTAAAAATATAAAACTGGCAACATAGGGCGAAGTATTATGATTTATAATATGTGTAATAACACAAAAAAATAAAACAAGAAAAACAAGAACTGAGGAAAAAAAGAAATCAACATAAGGCCCAGCCCCAAAAAACAAAGTTGAGAAAAATAAGACTACAAAAAAAGAAGAAGCCGTAAATGCAACAACAAAAATCATTATATCTAATAAATTACTCCTCCTATCCTCCAAGGTCTCGTAAAGAGATGGTTCAAAGAGTTGAAGGAACCTCCGCCGTAAAGAATCAAACATTAATGTGACACTACATCTATATCTTGAGTTTGCTCAATAATAGGATTCATAAATAATAAACATAATCAAAATGCTCTAAGGAAAACTATTTATCCTGAACTTATTATTCAATATAAAAGAACTTCCTATCTTTTTACTTTATATAAGCTAATTGGGTTCTTTGAAATTAATGTAAAATCAATATTAAATGTAAGGTGTTTATAAATTATGTTTCTCACTGTTGAATTGAGTTCAAAAAATGGAATCTGAGTTAGGACAGAAAACGCCTTTGGTTGAGATATGGGATAATATAATCCTTGTCCCAGTTATTGGAATACTAGATACACATAGAGCAGAGAAACTCTCAGAAGAGTTACTTCAAAAAATCGTAGAAGAAGAAGCCAAGTTCGTGATAATTGATATTGCTGGTGTTGAGGCAATGGATACTAGAGTGGTCAAACACCTAATCGATATAATCAAGGCATTGAAACTCATGGGATCAAATGCCGTAATATCTGGTATGCGACCCGATGTAGCAAAGACGCTAGTTGGCTTAGATGTTGTATTCCAGGTACCAACATTCAATGTACTCCGTAGAGCTCTACACTATACATTCAATCAAATGAACCTGAAGGTAGTAAATATAGAGTGATATGATTGAGTATAGAAGGATCAGGCTCTGAATACTCTCTGACAAAAATAGGAGATACTCTCCTAATCTCTCCTTACATGGCTCTACATGACTCAGAGATAATCCGGATGACAAACGATATTCTAGACTTGCTTGGAGAAGGAAAAATCAACAATCTTATCATAGACGTAAGTGGAATAATCACTGTTGATAGCTTTTTAATTAGAGCAGTCGGGGAACTAGCCAATTCAGCTCGACTACTTGGCGTAAGCGTAGTGATCTCCGGGATTAGACCTGATACAGCAATCACCCTTGTAGAGTTAGGTATCTCCTTTCCAGATGTAAAAACAGCTTTGAACCTAGAGGAAGCGATGAAATTCCTAAAGGATGAAACATCTTGATTCAGGAACAAACTATGGAGATAAAAGAAGAAAGAGATATTATCCTAGCACGGCGCCTCGCAAGAAAAATTGCTAAGGACCTAGATTTCTCCCTAGTTAATCAAACTAGAATAGCAACAGCGGTATCTGAGATAACAAGAAACGCATTAACCCATGGAGGAGGTGGGGTGATGAAGATAAAACATACGGATAACAAAAAAGGCTTAGAGATAATGATAAGCGATGAAGGCAATGGAATCCCTGATGTTGAGCAAGCAATGCGTAACGGCTATTCAACAAAAGATAGCTTGGGACTTGGCCTAGGTGGAGCTAAAAGGCTAATGGATGAGTTCGAGATCAATTCACGGGTAGGAAAGGGAACAATAGTAACAATGAGAAAATTCTTGCCAAGGAGAAGTTAGTAATTGTCCACCGTTAAAACCTTCGTCTTTACAAGACCTGTTGAAACTGATAATGGAGACAATTATATAATAATTAAACAACATGAAAAAATCCTAATGGGCGTAATAGATGGCCTTGGACACGGTAAGAAAGCCTCAGAAGCTTCTGTAAAAGCAAAAAAATATGTTGAAAATCATGCTCATCAAAGCCTGAACGAATTAATATGGGGATGTCATGAAGCCATAAAAAATACTAGAGGAGCGGTGATGGGCTTAGCCCGAATAGATACTAACCAAAGAACATTAAATTACGCTGGGATTGGGGATACTGAAGCATGTATCTTGAATTTTAAACACAAAAGACCCATCTCAAGACCTGGAATAGTAGGACACAATATTAGAAAAGTATCTACATATGAATACAATCTCAGAAAAGGATTTGCATTTTATATCCACAGTGACGGTATATCAAGAAGATTTCAACCTGAAAATTATCCCTTAAAAAAGGACCCAGAAAAAGCGATTAATTTGATAGTTAAAGAGTGGGGAAAAGAAACTGATGACCTGACCTTTATACTAGCTATAGAGGAAGTAAAGTCTTGAGTCAAGATTTAGTCGAAGAGATAGCTGATATACTAAAAGCATATTCCGTACGAGGAGGAGAAAGCGAAAGATACAGAGCTTCAAATCTAGGGACGAGACTATACAAGCTAGGATATGCTCCAGACAGCGTGGTAGGTTTTTTTATTGAGGCTATTAATCAGATAGAAAAAACAAAGGTTCTCGACAAAGAGTCGATTAATCTTCTGTTAGAGATGATTATGACCTATAGTGTAGGCTTCACCCGAGCACATGAGAAAATAGAGAACTTAAATCAAATTCTCAATGCAAATAGAAAAGTTAACCAGATTATCCTTCGATCAGAGAATATTTCAGATCTGTTACTAGAAATACCGAAGATAATCCAAGATAAACGAGGGTTCAATCATGTGTGGATCATCAGAATTGATGAGGAAGCTAACCTAATCAAATGTTATAGTTCAAAAGACCAGAAAATACTTACAAAAAAAATCAATAATCAAAAAATACTTCCAATATGTCTTAGACTTGGGTTAAAAGAATCTGGAATTCATAAGATCGATGAACCATTAGATGAATGTGATAATTGCCAGATTTGCTCAGACTATAAGGATGAAAAAATTATCTGCACACAAATAAGTTACTCAGAAAATGTCTACGGTATATTAGGGATGTCTTATGAGAACCGAATATTTGAAGAAGACGAAAAATCTTTCTTGGAAGATATAACAAATGATATAGCTTATGGGTTATACAAAATTGATCTTGAAAAAGAGTTAAAAAACTATACAGAAAATCTCGAAGATATAGTCGAACAACGAACACGTGAACTTGAAAAAACAAATGAGGAACTTGTCAATCTTAACAAAATGAAAGATCGATTTCTAAGTATGGCGACCCATGAACTACGGACCCCTCTAGTCTCCATCAAAGGATACGTTGACTATATTCAAAATGGATCAGCTGGAGAGGTCCCAAAAAGAATTAAGGATCTACTAGATATTGTCCAAAGAAACACAGAAAGATTACAAAGCCTTACAGACGATCTACTAAATCAGCAGAGGATTAATTCAGGAAAAATGGAGATAGATAAAGAACCCATGGAACTTGAGAAGGTAATTGATAACGTAAAAGAAGAAATGATACCCCTATTCGATCAAAAAAGACAAACACTCGAAATCAACAAAACTGGAGATCTTCCAACAATAAATGCAGACCGTACAAGAATCTCAGAGGTTCTTGTGAATTTATTAAATAATGCATGGAAGTTCAGTCCTGAGGATACAGAAATAGTTCTCACCGTAAAAGCATCTGAAGATATGATAAAAGTCCTTGTAAAGGATGAGGGAATTGGACTAAGTGAAGAGGATAAGAGTAAATTATTTGAACCTTTTCCACAGATTGATAGGCCCACTGTAACAGAGAAATCCACTGGTCTTGGGTTGAGTATCTCTAGGGGAATAGTTGAGATGCATGGGGGGGAGATCTGGGCAGAGTCAGAGGGAAGAGGAAAAGGTTCTAAATTTATATTCACCCTACCAAAAAACGGATAAAAATAGCACAACAAAATTATAAGGATAAAATAATTGAAACTTGAATTTTTTAATTACTTAGTATGCTCTTCAATTAACTCAAGAAGTTTTTCCTTATCAAAGGGCTTAGTTATATAGGCTTCAGCACCTGCTTCATCGGCCATCTCCTTATCAACATCCCTTCCAAGAGCTGAGAACATAACCACAGGAATCTCTTTAGTAGCAGGCTTAAATTTTAGAATCTTGCACGCATCGAACCCGTTCCGTCCAGGCATGACAATATCCATTAATATTATATCCGGTTTTTCTTCCTCTGCCTTTGTTATTGCCTCACCTGCGTTTTTTGCCGTTAAAACATCGTATCCCTCATCTGCAAGCATCATTTGCCCTAAATTACGAATATCCTCTTCGTCGTCAACAATAAGTACTTTAATAAAATCTAACCCCACTCATCTTTTAACATCCATATATACATTTTAATTTTATCTATATTAACACAATATAT
>WJIV01000143.1 GCA_014730055.1 Candidatus Bathyarchaeota archaeon | reverse complement strand
TTCTTGTAAAGCATGCTCGAATTCCTCTGCTCTGGCTGGCGCTTCTTTTTTAGTTCGTCTGTATATAAGGTGGGTTTCTGCACCGTATCTTAATGCGCTTCTTGCAGCATCCATAGCCACGTTTCCAGCTCCAATCACAGCCGCCTTCTTACCTACTATAATCGGTGTGTCGTATTCGTCAGGAAACTTGTAAGATTTCATTAGGTTTGTCCTTATAAGAAACTCATTGGCAGAATATACACCATTGAGTTCTTCTCCCATTATCCTCATAAAACGAGGTGCACCGGCTCCAGTGGATATGCATATGGCGTTATATTGTTCTCTTAGCTCCTCGAATGATATGTTTTGACCGACAATTCTGTTTAGCTTGATTTCAACTCCAATTTTCTCGAGATATCTGAGTTCTGTGTCCACTGTATTCTTTGGTAGACGGAATTCAGGTATACCATATTGTAGAACTCCCCCTGGCTTGTGTAATGCCTCGTATATTGTAACCTGATATCCATTTTTTCTTAAATCAACCGCACAACTTATACCCGAAGGCCCAGAACCAATAATGGCAACTTTCTCGGGTCGTTCGGTTATCTGAAAAGAGTCCTCTATTTTATTTTGGATAGCCCAGTCTCCTATGAAGGACTCTAATTTACCGATGTTAATGGGGTTTCCAATTTTATCTAGGGTACATGCTCCTTCGCATTGATTTTCCTGGGGACAGACCCGACCTGCTATTGAAGGTATCGGATTACTTTCTTTCAGTGTTCTATATGCGTCTAGGAAGCGTTTCTCAGCAATTTCATTAACAAATTTTTTTACATCCACCATTACGGGGCAGTGTTCAATACAGGGTGAGTTTGCACATTGTAAACATCTTTCCGCCTCTAGTACCGCCTCCTCTGCCGAATATCCCAGTGGAACCTCGTCAAAGTTATGCACCCTCTCGCTTACCGGCTGCTCCCTCATGGGAACTCTAACTTTACTCATCTCTGGGCCTCCCTGAACTTGAGGTATTCTTGTTTCACGAGGGATTCTGGCTCCTTGAACATCCCAAGCCTGTTGATTACTTCATCAAAGTTTATCTTATGTGCATCAAAAAGCGGCCCGTCAATACAGGTTAACCTCATCGAGCCGTCAACAAATACCCTGCAGGCACCACACATACCAGTCCCATCTACCATTATCTGTCTGAGAACGGCACGTGAATCAACTCCATTAGACTCTGTCAACTCCGCCATCTCCTTGAGCATCTTAATATCCCCACAACCAAGTACTATGTCAATTTTCTTTTTCTGAATTAGATCTTTAAGGACATCATTATAGTGCCCTTCTAATCCGTAAGTTCCATCATAAGTTGTGATGTAGTACTCGTGACTAACTGAGCGGAGTTCTTCTTCTCCATATACATCTTCTTTTGTGGGGAAAGATTGAATCGAGATAACATGATTACCCTTGATCTTGTAAAGCGCCTCGCAGTAAGCGTAATTTTCAGCATGGCCACACACAAGGTCAGAACACCAGACTATAGTCCCATATTTTTGTATTGGAAATGCATTACCTAGTGGCCCAATTACCTGGTAAAAAGAGTCACCCACCTTATAATCATCCAATTCTAGGCTTGTCTTGCCCAGCCTCTTAATGAACATAACAATTTTTCCGTCATGAGCTTTCTGAACTGACATGGGTATTCTTTCCCCCTTCTCATGAGTCATTAGAATAACAAAATGCCCAGGCCTCAGTCTCTCAGCAACGTGGGGGGCTTCGACCTCAATGAGGTAATCTTGAGAGTTCAGATCATGTTTTTTTGTGATGGGAAACTTAGACATCCTTAATAGGTGGATATTTATATATAAAAAAATTAGGCTAGGTTAAACTAGTATACAAATAAAATAATTTTTTAACTACTCTTCATATTTAGATACTCTATCAATGGTCAGTTCAGCGATATCAGCTGATAAGCTACTTATGTCCATTATATTTTCTCTAATAGCTATTACTTGAGTGATCTGAGATGAGTTAAAATCACTGGAAAGTGGCATAGGAGTTATTTTCAGATATATTTCACGGATATCATCCTGTCTATTAATTATCTTATTTGTAGGTTCAATATCCTTGTAAATAAAACAACGGACTGATTCTTCATATGATTTAAATGCCATCTTCGCTGCGTCGAGAAGAGCATTCTTTAATCTATCTGGTATCGATACACCTTCTTCAACTATCTTAATCTGTGACTCTGCAATTTCTGTCACATTATCAGCGACTCTTTCAATAAGTTGTACCAGTGATTGGAAGTCCAGACAATCTAAAGGATCCAGAGATAGCTGACCAGCGAGACCAGGGTTCTGTATTGCATTTCTAATAATCCGGAGAACCAAGTACATCAACTGGTCAACATCCTCCTCCAGTGAGATCACGGACATGGACAGCTCTTTATCGGATTTCTCAAAAGCCTCGATCACATCACGTAACATGGCGAAAGTGATCATGTGCATTCTGTCAATACATGAATTAATTGACGCCTTAGACTCGTCTATTATTGTCTCTAGCTGTATAGTTGAGGATTCTGAGTTTATTACCATCATATAGAGTCTTCTGCTTATTTCACGTATTGCTTCCTGTTGTTCTCCTGTGAAAATTTTATCGGATTTGAGAGTAATCAAGGAGTAGCCATCAAGAAAAGATCCTATTATTCTACGTTTAATTGAATTGGGTGTTTCATCAGATCTAATGGTAAGACAAATTTTCCTTGGTTCTTCAGTGTCGTTAGTGTAAGGCTGTAATATCAAACCCCCATCGTTTCTCTTATGCATAATTACAAAATCACCTTTTCCTAGATGGTTTTCCTCAAGCCAATCTTTGGGTAAGGTAACTGCATTAGAAGATTTGCCCAGGGCCATGATCTTTCTATGTTCCATTGCTCTGATACTCTAGTGTTGCATCTACTTTATATTATTCTTGAAAAAAAGTGGATCAATCCTAATTTCGAGAAAAGGGATTTAATCCACAGATATTGCTTCTTCCATGCTTTTTTCTATTACTGAGATGCCAATATCAGACTCGAAGCTATGAATTTCTCCATCTTTTAAGATAATCTCCATCTGATAATTTCCTGTGCGCTCAATCTTATCCAGATTGTTTTTGGGCATGTCCAGTATTATTTCATAGGATTTTCTAAGGAAGCCTTCTTGTTTAATGAATAATAGTCTCTTGTCAGTTATGAACAGGTATCCGAAGTTACCATCTAGACGGCCCTCGTAGTTTTTATCTATCTCTTCCCCTGGTTTTAGATTCTTTTTGGCATACTCATACCATTTAGGTGCCATTTTACTACCTCCACTTATTGTAACGAGAGTGGAGGGATATTTACCTTGGTGTAATGTTATATACATTGATTAATACACATATATATTGATAAATATACTAATACAAGACTCAATTTATAAATATCTGATTGTTTAAGATATTTGATTAGTTCCAGAATTTCGGATTTTCAAATTGAAAGAAACTAAAAATCTTATTACTTTGTTTACCTCATGAGTCTAACTTATAGACCATTTGGGCGTTCTCGTAGAGAACCCGGTCCAGTAGTTTTTCTTCTAATCCGGATACCTTAACCTTCGGGATCTCCCAAGCTGGATGACCGAGAGGTAAATCGGATCCATACATTACCCGCTCCTTACCAAGCCTCTCAACAGCTTCTTTAATTTTGGAATGCATCGTCATACCTGCTGTATCCACGTATATATTTTTATGATCCTCTGCTACATCTAGGGCTCCGTTTATGTAGATTATATGACCATGGCCCATGTGCGCCATTATAATAGTAACTTCCGGGAAGTTTGCAGCAAGTCTCTCGAAACTCCATGGCAAACTCCAAGGGGGATGTCCGGAGTGGATTAAGACAGGAACGCTATGTCTTTTTGCTTCCTCCATTATGGGATGAACTATGAGATTGTCAGGCACATAATTGTTAAACAATGGATTCAGTTTGATTCCATTGAAACCCCAGTCAACAATTGCTTCTCTAATTAGATCCACTGAATCATTATCATATGGGTTTACTCTGACCAACCCAAACAAACGTTCAGGGTACTTTTCCACGGCTCTCCTGGTTAGATCGTTGGGTAGTGCGGATACCACCGCTTTCTCAATATTATATTCATCAAGGATCTTGACGAGTCCCTCAAGGTCTAAGCTGGTCCCGAAAAGATCAAAATTTCCTAAATGGGTATGTGCATCGATAATCATACTATATAATTCCTCCCTAGAACTCTCCTGACCGCCTTAACTATTAGAAAGGTTAAGACTATCTCGAATAGGCTTTTCACCGTAAGACTGGTTAAATCAAGGAAAGCAGCCGCACCATATAGAAAGTAATCGTAGAGAAAGTATCCGACGTTCTTCCAAATATGCCCGGCAATGAGAGCAATAGGAATAGCTAGATTCTGATTCTCCTTTCTATAAGCGATTTTTCCAACAAGGTAACCCATTGATCCTCTAATAACGAGTGTGGCCGGTAAGTAAATGATAAATCGGCTTCCCCATAGAGGATTCCACGCATCAAAGAGGCCCGCTCCTATCCCACATACGAATGCGCCTATGACCGGTCCACAAAGGATGGCTGAGAGGAATGAGATCAAGTTTCCCATATGCCAAACGCCTAGAGGAGAGGGCATAGGCATACTGATTGATGTGGTAATATATACGAGGGCCGTGAATACCGCAGATGTAGCTATTTCCCTGCTTTGAAAGCGGCGCACTTCAACCAAGAATATTATAGTTTTAACTATAATATAGTTGTTTTGTTACCCGTTTAAGCCGGTATTTTAGGTCTACTAGATTCATCGAAGTATTGGATATCTACAAATTCCTCTAGTACCCGGGTAATATTTCTTGTCTTTACATCAATAGTTTCGATTAAATGTGAGTAAGGGTCATCCTTTAGTCTGAAACGTAATCTTTCACCAGGAATAAGTTTAATCTCAAGTATATCCTCGTACTTAGATTCAAGGCACTTGCTGTAAACTGTATTGAAACGTCCTCCTCCTTGAATAAATAACATACGTTCATTGGTGAGAACAAGAACGCCTTTTATGTAATCCATTTGACAGGGAAATATTCCTTTAACATCTTCCCCTTCCTTAGGATCAGCACATTCTACTATCAACTCTGACATATATTAGTTTAACATCTACTAAGTTGATAAATATAATATTATAATAATATATACAGGTTAATACATGAAAATATTACGAGAGATTGGGCAAATAGCTATAGCGAGAACTTAAAATTAGACACAAAATCTCAAAAAAATCTCTGCATATCCTTAACTCGATCTTCTCTAAATAATATATGATACTTGGATGATTGATGAGCGGATTAACCCCAATACAGTCACCGGTCGTATATACACTAAGGCGCTTGAAATTTTAGACAAAAACCCTGAAGGGATCCGATGGAAGGACTTGAATGAGGCCATACAAAGATCAAACCCAGAGTTTCACCCGAAGACAATAAATGGATGTGTCTGGAAGTTGACGGAAAAATTTCCAGATAAGGTATACAAGCCATCAAGAGGAGTTTTCAAACTCCTCAAATACAGAAAGTAGGCTTTTAATGGTATATTAATAAAGAAAGAGATTTATCATGAATCTATAAGTCTTCTATACTTTATTGTCAATAAAATGTGTTTTGATACCTTCCAGTCTCTTGAAGTGAGAGTCATTTGTGTAGATGTCCTTTATTCCCTTTCTTCGCATTACCCTATAGTTAATCAGGTCGTTGAGGTCGATCTCCCTGTGATGTGGCTTGATCTCAACTGCACCAATAATATCGGAGTGCTCAAGTTCAATTATCTCTAAACGGGAATTCTCTACGATCTCTAAACCGTCTTTCATCTCATCGATCTTACCTGAGGCTTCCATATACCAACATATCTCCATCAGAACCAGTGATGAGGTATATCCATTTATTTTGTTCCTGTCCACTTGTTCAAGGATCTCAACGCTTCTTGTACCAAAAGTGGGGTGTAACTCCATGGCGTATATCAGGATATTTGTGTCTATAAAGAAAGCCAAGCTATTCTACATCCGTTCTTAAACGGGATCTCACGTGCTCACGGGCGATTTTTTTTGGATCATCACTTACGGTACCATTTTTTAAGATCCCAGCTAGATCCGTTAACTTTTTGGGGGGTTCGATCTCTATAGAGTCTTCGAGAGCCCTGAATCTGACTACAGTGCCTTCTTTTAACCCATATCTATCCCTTAGGCTCTTGGGGATAGTCACTCTCCCCCCTCTCTGTATCTCCCTCTCCTCAACTTCCAAATCAGTCAACCAATTAAGTATAATTATACAATTTGATAAATATACCCAATATAATATCATTTACCATTAAAATAGTTGTCTCCATTTTGTTCTCTGTATGCTAATATAGAATATGCAATTCTAGGTGATGCTGTGTATAATCTGGGTGAAATTGGGTATCCTTCAATTTTTTATAATGTGTAGGGTTTTGTAGTCCTTTTATGAGATATTTACATTTGAGTGGAATTGCATATTTTAAATTAGACTGGTGCGAGGGTTCCTGTCCAGATTAACCAACACAGTACAGATTTGGCTGTTAGGCTGAGAATTATGTATACGCGCTCGCCGAACAGATAATCTTTCCATGGCCCCACTTTCTTGTACTGTAATACCATGTTTATCGCGAAGATGTTAAAGAATACGAACAGTGTCGGGACTATGGCGTACACGAAATCCGGTGGTTTTGCATCCCCGGAGTTCACCGCTCCCAGGAAGTACAGTGTGATGACGACCCAGGGTACAAATCCAGCGATACAACCATAGATGAAGGCGGTCCAGTCTACTTTCTCTGTGTATTGGTTAATTTTCTCCATCATTATGCCGAAAAGGTTCATCGTACCGTTGAGGGTGAAGATGAGAAGTATAGCCCCGAGGTCCCAAAGACCAATTAACATGCCAATCAGCACGATCATCAGTGAAGAGCTGAGAGCATACTCATAAAATCGGACCGGGTTCATGCCTTTCTTCAAGTTCTCTACATAGCGCCCATACCCAATGGTTGAGAGGTAGAAGTGTGCCACTGCCGAGATGAGTAAGAACATGGCCACAGCTGGACCGAAGGGCACTTCGTAGTAGAGCTGCGAGTTCGGGGTTAAGGTGAAGGATGTTATGTTAAAGTTCAGATAGTTTGTGTAAATTGGATAGGTTGTATCATTACTCACAAAAAT
>WJIV01000021.1 GCA_014730055.1 Candidatus Bathyarchaeota archaeon | reverse complement strand
TGACTTGGCCAGGGAATCTTGACACTTTGGCTCCAGCCCTGTCTCCTCTTGTAGTTTTTGATGAGGGAGTTATAAAATTGTGTACGATGTGTTCGGCAGTGACTAACCCCTTGATCTTACCATTCTCTACTATTGGAATATGACTTATGCCTTTATCTAGCATTATTCTCCGTGCTTGGGCTATTCCCTCTTCTGGCTTCATGGTAATTGGTGATGATCGCAGAATATCTCTAGATTTGAATTCTTTAAGCACTGAAACCTTGGACATCTCCTCAATTATTCTAGTCTGAGAGATGATTCCAATAATCGTATCATTACTGATTACGGGGAGTGCTCTTACATTATTGGTAAGCATTATATCTGAGATGACAAGAATGGGGTCTTCCATCTGAGCTTCACCTACTTGATCCCAGATGCTCTCGATCTTTGTATTCTGTGGTTGATCAACCCCCAGTAGGCTTCTCACAGTGATAATACCCACCTTGCGACCTGATGATACGGCTACTTCGTATTGACCTGTATCCTTTAGGAATCCCAAAGCTTTACTCGATGGATCCTTGGGATCAAACTTGCTTCCTTGCTTGGTTAAAAGTTGGGATACTTCAATCTGTGCTAGCTCTTCAAGAGTCTTACTCAATTTAGAAAACCTATATATTATTTATAGAGGTTGGTTAAATAAATTGCACTTTTTAGTAGTAAAGAATATTATCAACCATTTTTTCTATTATTGATTTCCCGTGTGTACCCTAATCTTGCTCTATAAGCTGTTGAATGATTACCCAATCGTAGCCTTACATAATAGATACCTGAATAAAGATACAAGAGAGTCACCTCCAAATAAGATCAACCGAATAATTTGCCCGATTGACATAGCCTCAGGTGGAACCTGGTTTGGGTTCAATGAGAATGGGTTATTACTGGGGATAACAAACCAAGAGACCAATAAAATAGAGACCCCAGTTAGAAGTAGGGGGTTATTAGCGCTTGACATATTAAATAAATATTCAGATTCTCGGGAAGCGAAAGATTTTCTCCTTAAGCCTGATACTCGCCGACCGTATCGAAAGGGAAATTTCCTACTTGTAGAAAAGAAAGAAGGGTGGCATATTTTATGGGATAAAGAGACTTATATCTATCCTCTCGAAAATGGTTGCTACCCAATTGCGACGCTCACTAAATTACCTAATACTCAGCTTGATGCCAACAGAGAGAAAATCTATCAAGATGCTACTAAGAGGATTAATAGGGCTAATTCTCTACTTGATGGATACAATCCATCAGATATCGATGATCTGATTAATCAACTTATGCAGGTCTCAGCAGATCACGGATTTGGAAAATCTCAAGCATCGATATGTTGGCACAGTAAAAAATACAGACAGACAAGTTCAACCATAATAGCTATTGGAAACAATGTGGAAAAGTCAAAGATATTTTACTGTGAAGGTAATGCCTGTGAAAATGAGTTTATTGATTATTCAAAAATATTGGGAAATTAGATTTCTTTTCCTACACCTTTTTCACGTGCAAGCTGGTATACCTTATGAGCTGTACCAACGTCTTGTATTGCTAGACCAGTTGCTTTGAACATCGTTATCTCATCAGGTGCTTCGCGGCCTTTCTTTCTACCTGCCACTATCTCCCCAAGCTCAGCGTATATGTCCTCCTCAGAGATTACTCCCTCTTCCTTCGGGACCTTGAAATCTCCAACGACAAAGGCTTGTGGTATGAAATCAACTACATGTTTGTCACATTTTTTTATTACGCTAGTCATAAGTTCACGTTTTGCTCCGGTATCAGCACCGATTGCTGAAACATGTGCTCCTTTCTTCAACCATGCTCCATCTATAAAGGGCTCAGAACTAGGAGTGCATGTAATTATGATATCACTCCCTTCTGCTGCTTTCTTAGCTGAATCAACAGCTAGGAATTCTACATCTGGGAATTCTTCACTATGTTCCTTGACAAAGCTATCTCTTGCCTCCTTAATTATATCAAAGACCTTAATTTTTTTGATATCCGGTCTAACCTCCATTAGGCCCAATAGTTGGCTTCTTCCTTGTACTCCGGCACCACATATGCAAGCTACCTCACTATCCTCTTTACTGAGATACTTTATACCTGTTGCACCTGCTGCTCCTGTTCTCAGTGCTGTCACATAAGTACCATCCATAATAGCTAAGGGCACTCCATTTTCGGGGCTATTCAGTATAATCCTTGCAATCACTGCTGGTAAGTCATAATCCTTTCTATTATTCGGATGTACTGTTACAATTTTGGTTCCTGCTGCATTTAGTCCTGGCATGTACGCTGGCATTGCGATTAAAACCCCTTTTTCAAAGTGTAAGTATACTCTGGGTGGCATCTCAATGTTCTCGTTTCCCATCTCCTCAAAGGCATTCTCAACTGCCTCCAGGGTTGAACTCATATCTAGGACCTTTTCGACCTCATCTTGAGTCAGATAAAGTGTTTTTTCCATAATGATCAAATTGAATAATATCCTATGCTGTTTTAATGATTTCGAGAAAATTTTGTATAATCTCTAAATTTAGCGTTTGTTAATATTATCCAATGACTTCCTTTTGTTTAATTAGTTGAGGTATGTCTCATAACTTTGATACATTATTATCATATGGCTAAGGATTCATTAAGACTATTTATTCTATATTGACAAATATTAAAACAAATTAACCCTTATTATATGCACAGGAAGATAATTAGATGATCAAGAAAGATAACTTCCTTATCATAATCTCATCGATCCTTCCTGCGTCTTCTAGTTTACAAACAAATGGAAGTATAATAATTTGAACATATCCCAACAAAATAACGGATATATCTTTGAT
>WJIV01000142.1 GCA_014730055.1 Candidatus Bathyarchaeota archaeon | reverse complement strand
GGTATATACTATTTTCTCTCCATCCGGTGACCAAGCTGGTTGATTAGCTTCATCAGAAATCGGTATGTTGGTTAGTTTTGTTTGCTGTGAACCATCTATTTCCATGGAGTATATCTCAAGGGGGCTATCTCCTCTGTCGCTTACAAACGCGATCTTCCCGTTCTCTCCGGGAAAAGCCGAGTATACTATACTAAAATTTGATATTAGTATCATAACAAGTAGTGAGACTAAAAGTGATCTTGAAACCCTTTTTTTTACATTCATTTTAATTCTAACATTAATTATCTGCATGTATATATTTAATTTTCCATTTTTGATGTTTATTTTAATATTATCGTATAGATGTATTAGCGACCCTCTTGCAGTCTTAAAACTATGATCCAGATTTATCTTAAAAAAATGCACCAGAGAAAGAGTTTTACATCATCGCTTTCAATCGTAATTGATTAAAAAAGGTGTTTTTCGATATAATATTATAATTCATATTGCTACTGATATCAAAACTATTACATTATACACACTGACACAGTCCTGAAGATTCATGTGTTGAGTGAAAAATATCCTCTACAACGTCTTTATTGAGTAAATGAACGACATAATCATCCATTATAAATCACAGGAAAGGGATTATTGAAGATCCTTTATTTTCAGGAGGAGGATTATTGCTAGAACGGGTAGAATAACAACCGTCACGTAGTTAACTAGGTATTCAGTAAAGTCGAGTACATCAATTGTGCCTCCGACAGCGTCAAGGATAAACGGGAAGTTATTATCAGTCTCATCTGAGGTTAGTTCAAAGAATATGCATGATCTGTTTAATAATTCGTTATAGTTTACTTTATCTCTGTATACTTCGTATAGCTCCTCATTGAAGTCATCGGGATTATCCGTATCTCGGGGTATGCTAACTATATAGGTTCTCGCCGGTAGTTCGTTAAACTCGTAGTAGCCATTTGAGTCTGTCATGGTGATGGCTACTGTGGGGCAAGGAGCTGCTTCCTCTATGGGGCACTCAAGGCAGAGGAATAATGTAACCTCTGGGAACCCATTCTCTCCTGGATCTTGTTCACTGTCCTGATCTTTATCAAAGAAAACCGTTCCTCCCTTAGTATATGTGGGTAAGCCATGATAGTTCGCTGGATCAGAGTCACTATATGTGGTCTGTTCATAATCTCCTGTAACTGTGGCCGTGTTGGTTCTCTTTCCTAGTTCAGCAGTATAAGGCCCTATTACACATTCAAAGACCCCGTTTATGGGCAGAGGATCCAATACCTCGCACTCATTAAGAGTGTAATTACTATCCGTTAGTACGATATTTTCTAATGGAACGTTTCCAGTATTGGTGACCACGAATTTATAGTAGACATCATGGTCCTCGAAGATTTTTAATCCAGGCTCCTCATCAGCGTCAAGCCAGGTGTTGTCGTCTGATGAGATGTACTTCTCGATGTCAATGGATGGATCCTCCGTACATATCACTATAGAGGAATCAGATATTGACCTGGGAATCAAGGTTATAGTGCTTATGGTTTGTTTATCCTGGTTGGGGTCAAATAGTAGGGTCCCGTAGTCCCCTGTTGCGTAAGCCCAAACTGTTGAATTAGTCCCAAAAGTGAGATCAGTTAACTCCGCAGAGATCAACCCATTCTCATCAGTGGTACCCTCAGTAATATTCAGCTTCCCAGTACTATTATCGAAAGTAACGTCCACACCCTCCATAGGATCACCAATCTGATCGTAAACCGTAGCTGTAAGATTCTCACCACATTCAATTGATACATCGGGAGATAACTCTACTCTCTCGGGAAACTTGAACGTACAGTTTCCATCAACGTCTCTTGGGACGCTGTTAATCATCTCGAATGCCCGGTTCCTAATAGCAGGACCATTCCTATATGCATCGTACGGCACAGTATTTGTTGGGTCTGTCATAAACTGATACTCACCGGATCCATCATAATCGCCATAAGGCTCGGTAACAAAATACCATATAGCAGCCTGAATAGCAGCTGCCTCATCAGCCTGCTGAGAGGCATCAGTATAATTCGACGCAAAGGTGTTAATTATAAAGTTGACCGAGCACCAGTCTACCTGCTCCATCACATCTTCTGAGAGAGGGCCATTTACGACTAATTCGTCGCCAATACTAATGGTTTTAAAGAGGTTAATACAAAAGGATTCATAATCCGTGCCGTTCACGGTCATGATAAGGCTTCCTGCTATCACGTTACCTGAATAATACCTGCTGTGTATTCTCCTATACTGGCCAAGACTGCTAAAAGTAGCCTCCTCGGAACCCTGAGCATACGCATGAAGAATACCATTACCAATAAAGAGAAGAAACAAGATGCCAATAAACTTCAACATATTGTTACGCATGTGACATCACTGATCACTGTAGATTAATAATTTTCCTAATTGTAAAAATTTATTCAACATAGTTTTTTGTAGTAATCTGTTGTTCCTCATAAAAATTATGTAATTAATAATACTAGTTAAATCTTTATGAAAAAAAGGTGCATACTATATTATAAAAACCCCAAAATATATATGATTAATTATAATCCTACACTTTTAAGGGAAAGTGTAAGAAGAACTGAGTTGGAATTCATCACAATAGAGACAATCCTTCGGTATAGAAAAACAGGTCGAAAATCCAAAAAAAGTCCGGGCATATTACGAGTGCCATTAACTAAATATCCCGCACTATCACCAAACTAAGATTTAGGAAAGATAATTTTATTTGGATATCCATAAAAACTTGAGGTTATATGATTAAGCTAATTCTACTTCATTAGGAAATTATAATTATATTAAGGAATGATTAGAGATTGGTGATATTTTGGGTCAATATGATGTGAGGCCCTATAAGAGTGGGGATGAAACTCAGATAATAGAACTACTTCACAAAGTCTTCAATGGTTGGCCAAAATTCAACCCAGGTTGTAGCCGGTTAGAGCACTGGCGATGGAAATATATAGATAACCCCGTCAATGTAGGTGTTACTACCTGCGTGTCTGTAAATGACGGAAAAATCGTTGGTTGCATGCATGACTTCCAAGGCCAATATCATCTTTTTCGGGAAGGGATCATAGCCGGCAAGGGAGCCGACTTGGCGGTTCATCCAAAACATAGAAGACAGGGACTCTATAGCAGGATGGTGGATATTCTCAATGAATCCCGGGTAAAAAACAGAGTAGAGTTGACCACATTCATCTCAGATAACCCCATCGTTATTGAGAGGACTAAACGTCGGGGAAGCATACTTCTGAGCCCAGCCACTACAATGGTAAAAATAAATGATATAGATCTCCACTTGAAACATAATCACGTGGAAAATCCATGGATCAAGAAATTAGGGATGAGTTTACTAAAAACCTTAAACAAACCTAAACAAAGGGTAATAAAAAGAAGCCCTGATCTCAGACTGGAAGAGAAGACCTCCTTTGGAAATGAGGTGGATGAATACTATAATCATGTGAAAACTGAGTATGATTTCATATCGGTAAAATATAGGGATTTCTTGAACTGGAGGTACTGTGATAACAGAGGAGGGAACTACCGCCCCGTACAAGCTTGGCAGTCAGGTGAGCTGGTTGGATATATAGTCTCACGTATCGTAAATGAGACCCAGGGTTATCCCGTTGGATATATATACGAGTTTCAGTTTATACCAGGCTACTTAGATGTAGCAAATTCTCTACTAAGGGAAACCCTGGACCACCTCGACTCAAAAAGCGTTAACATGATTATCGCCTGGGCTCTGAGAGGGCAGTCAATCATCAAAATATTCAACGAAGCTGGTTTCTT
>WJIV01000141.1 GCA_014730055.1 Candidatus Bathyarchaeota archaeon | reverse complement strand
CTTGAACATCATATTCTTCATTTCTTATCTCAGTTATGAAGGGAGAAGGATTACAGCGGTCAGCTAAAATATGTATCCCTCTTCGAGCTCGTGTTGCCGCCACGTAAAATAGCCTCCTCTCCTCAGCGTACGGATAAGCCTCTTTTCTTACCCTGACCAGATTGAGAATAGGGTCGTCCTCTATCTCAGAGGGAAAACTTAGTCTACCAGAACGCATTCCGGCAATTATGACGTGATCAGATACTTTTCCTCTTGATTCTATAGCTTTACAATACTCTATTTCAATCTCCGGATCTTCTAAAAGGTTCCCAACACGGATCACATCAAAGTCCAGATCTACATAATCTTCTTCATCGTACCTGCCAATGACAAGAATGCTCTCATTTTTACTTTCACGTAGCTTCATGATGGTTTTCTTCAAGGCCTCATGTAAGTCCTCATACCAGATAAGATTGATTTCACCAACAGAATTATCTACCCCTTTCATATCCTTCTGGTACTGCTTGGGATTCTTAGATATGAAACTCGATGTGAAATCACATATCTTATTATTGAATCTAAAACTCTTATTCAAAATAGTTTTCTCTTGTGGATCAAAATAACTATCGAACCTAAGCATTATTGATAGATCTGCACCATATAAACTACCGATAGATTGCCAATCATCTCCTATACAAAATAAAGTCGTTTCAGCTTCAACCAATGCTCTTAGTAATTTGAATTTACTCTGGGAGACTTCCTCAAATTTATTCACAATTATATATTTATAAGGAGATTCGAATTTTCTTGCAATAATGTGATTGGTTGCTTGACTGAGTAATGTATTAACCCCTATTTTGTCATTAAAGTGTGATAGGTAATCTTCATAGATCAATTCAAAAATTTTTAGAAAAGCGTCATAACGCTCTTCATGTAAACTTCCATATATTTTATCTCTTATTTCGTTGATTTCTAGCCCTGAGGCATCATAAAGATTTAGGAATTTAGCTATTAATCCAACTAGCTCCTTCATACGGCCTAGATTATCTAGTTTTTTGTAGACCTCCTCTGATTCTACCTTCTTGAATCTTACTCCTCGTACATCTAGCTTCTCTCTTAAATTATCAAGAAGATTTCCTCTATCCTTCTCGAACTCGTAGACCTCAACAAGGTCTGTGTAGCTTTCTAAGTGTAAATTTCTCTTCCATTCAATATCCATTAAATAATTTGTATCAGCTACTTCATGCGAAGGCTCATTATTTTCGTTTATTCTAAAATATTCGATCCAAGTATTATAGTCTGATAGATAAAAATCGGGTCTATAAGACCTTGATTCATTAGTATTTAGATTATATTCTTTTTTATACTCGTAATCGATTCCGTTCAATAATAGATAATTTGCTATCTCCAATTGAGCAATACTATCAACTCTATCTCCGTTAAGTGTCTTAAGCTCAACCCGCGAAAGATAATTTTGATAGTCTTCTTCTGTTCTTATTCTATCGTTATATTCAATTGGTGTCAAGTAAAACAAAATGTATCTGTTCATCTGATTTAGGAACGAGATATCCTGAATTCTATTCTTCAAAAAACCCTCAATATAATTCTTCAGGGTATTAGGGTTTATGGAGGGTTCAGCGATCTGCGGAACGGGTTCTTCATTGATAACGATATCGGTTGCCAGTTCTCGGAAGGTTTTAACCTCAATTGAGCATTCGAGATGCTCTTCTATTGACTGTTCTAATTCCAGTTTTTCTTCTTTGAACGAAGTTAATATCAATAATTGAGTAGGGTCTACAATTTTTTTTCTGAATAGATAACCTATTTTTCCAAGGATCACTGAATTTTCCTCAGAACCTGCTGCTGAGACGACCAGATTATTAGCTTCATCTACTATTATTGCTATTTTATGTTTGTCTGTAAGTTTATGACTACTCAATTTGCTGAAAAAATCTGAATGTTCGATAATTTCATTATTTATAAAACTCTCGTTTCGAGTATCAATAATGTTTTTCCCATTCTCAAAGACGTTCTTCAAGGATCTGATCTTACTCTCCAGGTTTTTTTCTACAGTAAAGTGATCAACATAGTTCTGAAGTTGATTGCTAAAGAACCCGCCTTTGTCCGCCCAATTATTTGCCCTATCTTTAAAATAAACATAGTCATTTACTAAATTTCTATATGGCTTACTTTCAGCTGTCCACTTTGAGAAGTCTCTTTTTGAGATGTACTCATTCTTGTTAAGTTTTTCAACGAAACTCGAATATGCATTTTCCAGTTCCTCAGCATTTTTTGTAACCTGATTCTTTTTCCGGGTCAAATATACTGTTATCGATAGAGCAAGAAAGACAAATACTATCAGGAGTACAGTCAATCGTATAGCAAGCAGGTATAGGAACATCAACAGTTCTATCCTAATGTAGGTCTTCTAAATATAATGTTTGATGGCGAAATAAGCCCGCTACTCATTCTGTTTCGAGATAAGTAATTAAAAGTAGAACGTTAGTCAGTCAAGATACTCACTTCATCAGCGACTGTTAACAATTCTTTTGTTTGTTCTACGCCTTCTTTGGGAAGGGTAAATTGAAATGTTGATCCTCTTCCCCGCCCTTTAGATTCAGCCCAGATTTCTCCACCATGAAGGTCTACAATACCTTTACATATGCTGAGTCCTAAACCTGTTGATTTTTCCGTTACTGAAGGCCTCTCGATCTCAGGGAATGGTTTGAATAGTTTGCATATGTCATCCTCATTTAACCCAAACCCCTCATCCTTCACACTGAACTTCAAATATGAGTTTTTGTCTTCAACCAGTAATATTATATCTGAATTATCAGGGCTAAATTTTGAGGCGTTAGTAAGTAGGTTGATTAATACTTGACTTACTTTCTTTTTGTCAGCCTCTATTGTACTTACTCCACTATGAATTAATAGCTCGAGTCTCTGATTCTTATTCGTAATAACTGGGCTTATTTCCTCTTCTATATGTCCGAGGAGATCAGAAACCTGCACTAGTTCATGTTCTATATCCATTTTACCGCACTCGAGTCTCTGCTGGTCCAATAAATCATCTGTTAAACTCTCTAGACGACGCGTATTTCTTTGAACAATTACTAACATCTGACGTATGTTTTCCGATATTTCCCCCATAGCCCCACCTAATATAAAGTCAATATATCCCTTTATTGACGTAAGAGGGGTCCGAAGCTCATGAGCCGCCATTCCAATGAACTGATCTTTAACTTTATCCAGTGCCTTAAGTTCTTCATAGGCCTTCCTAAGTTCTACTGTCCTCTCCTCAACCATTCTCTCTAGTGCTTCTACTCTCCTAAGCCTTTCAATAGCTGAAGAAACAGACTCAGCAAGCAACTCCATTAACTTGCGGTCGGTATCATCAAAAAAATTCTCCTCTGGGCTTTCAACGTTTATTACAGCTACAGCTTCTCCACCTATTTTAACTGGTACCGCCAACTCCGAGACCGAGGAATTCAATAAGTCGTTGTGTAGACCAGGAACATAATCTTCATCTAGACGAATGTCAGGTACCAGTTGTGTCTTTCCAGTATTAGCTGCCCGAACCGTTATACCTGGACCATCGAGGTTTAGAGCTCTTCTAGATTTCTCAGGTATCCCATCAAGTTTAAGGAGCTTACCAGCTTTAAGGATCAAGAAACTAATCCGGTTGAACCCGAAAACAGACTCGATGGTATCAACCGTTAGCTCTGCCACACCTTTTAGAGTGTTAATACTCGATAATCCAATTGCGTGATTGTGTAAGGCGGCAAGTCTCTCCTCGTAAGCTCTCCGTTCTTTTTTCCTTGCGGCTCTCTCCACGATCTCGAAAAGGTCCACAGCGTCGATTGGCTTGGTTAGATAGGCCTCCGCCTCAAGATTCAAAGATTCTATTGCTGTATCTGCTGACGAATATCCTGTTATCATAATACAACCGATATCCGGGTGTCTATCCTTTATCATGGCAAGCAGATCAATACCCGAGACATCCGGTAGTTTAATGTCCAAAAGTACCAGATCGAAATTCTCGCCTTCGAGTTTTTCCATAGCATCTTTTCCTGAGTAAGCTGAAGATGTACTATGACCTCTACTATCGAGGAGATACCCCGTAGACTGGTTTAGAACTTCATTGTCGTCTACGACAAGTATCTTAATAACCCCTCACCTCATCATAAAATAAACTATCGATGGTCCTGTTTGTCTTATCTAGGACTTTCTCTAGTCCTCGTAACACCTCGAGCTGAGAGATCATTTATCCAGAGCAAGCATCTGATTTGTTTTTTTAAATGATTATGTAATTACATTATATGATATTAACTTAGATTTCGAATAAATAAACCAGAATAAATCTAAAAATAATTTATACCATATATTAGCAAATTTTTACATCAAATTTATTTACCCTCAATAGGATTCTAATTTAACCAGTGAATGAAATGTTCAAAAAAGTATTTTCTACACAAGTTCTAGCATCTCTCGCCTTAATAATAGGACTGGTTGCTGGCTATGCCGTAAACGATTACCTTACAGCACCACAGTTAGAAGAACTGGAACAGAAAACTGCTCAACTAGAAGAGCTTCAATCTGAATATAATCAACTTCAAGAAGATTATGAGACACTCGAGGAGAATTTTACTGATCTCAGACAGGATTACGAGACACTTCAAGCAACCACTGTGTCAGCTAGCCAATATAATTCTGTAGTCGAGGATAACCAAGAACTCCAAGAAGAAAACGATGAATTAAAAGAAAATTTAGGCCAAGTACAACAGGAACTAGTGGATACGAATATAGCTAAAGAACAATTGCAAAGTGAGTACACAAAATTACTGGAAAAATATAACGAAATCCGAGTTCTCTCGTGGACCTTCTTTATTGTGGATAACATTGAGGTCAATCTTACTACAGCTAAAAATGAGTATAACTCTATTGAAGATATACTGGGCACTATGGAAATTTCTTATCTGAATGGTGATCCATTCAACGGTACTTTCTCTCTCTTACTCTGGAGCGACTATTATGTGCAAGGAACCCCCTCTGATGTTTATACAATCTATGGTGAGACCGATTATATATTCGAAGAGCCTTTCCTATCTCAAACAGGGAGTTATTCCCTTAGAGTCAGGGAGATCAAAGATGCAGAAGGAAACGTTATCGCAGCATACTCAGACTTACTAAACTACAGTATCCCAATACAGCTAGGATAAAATCACCAATTTTTTCTTATCAGCCTTGTTTCTATGCAAATTATAAAATCATACTGAAAAAGAATTATTTTACTTTGTCATCTTCCATGATAGAGGTAAAATTGTCAGAGCAACAAATGCTAAACTTATATAAAGAGTCTGAGTACCATAAATGTCAGCCATTCTTCCCCCAATTAACGGGCCAAAACACATTCCTACCCCGTAAACTCCTTCGTGTACACCCATTGCTGCTCCCAATGCACTTTTTGGAATACGTCTTGTTATATAATCTAGTACTACGGGTGTAATAATCCCAGCACCAACTCCATAGAACACTAAAGGGATTGCGAAACCAGCAGTATTCACTGCATCTCTTACGAGATACATGGCTAGGAAGATCATAATCGATGCAGAGAAAATAGATTTCCGGGAACCCCATTTGACATATCGTTCAACATTAAAGAAACTCAGTCCGCGTACACCGTTTGTCATAGCAATAAGTAAACCTATGGTAGCTGAGGTAAGTCCAACGACCTTCATGTGACCCGGCATTATCGCCATATATATTCCTAGAACTAATGTAAAAGGTGCTAATGTGAGATAAGCAAAAATGACATTTCTAAGACTATCAATAGTGGAAGCAGTACCCATACTCCTCCTCAATGCTATTGAGCCCTTTATTCTTAAGGAAATGATTAAAAAACTAAACAGCATCAGTCCACTCAGACTGTAAAAAAATGTCTTAAACCCAAATAAGTTGATAATGTATCCTCCAAATAGCGGACCCAATGCGAATCCCATTATCCATGCTAGATTGTATCTACCCATTGCTCTGGTTATTATTTCAGGTGGAGCAAGGTCGGCAGTTAAAGTACTAGCTGTAACCCAGAATGTAGCGCTGAATATACCTAATAATCCTCTTGTCACTATTAGCTGAGTAATATTCTCGGTGAAAGCGAAAACCCCCACACTGATCCCACCTAACAACGTGAAAAGGAGGTAAAGGTTAACCCTCTCATATCTGTCCAGTAGGTAACCAGTAGCTAAAGTTACAATAAGATACATGATGTTTCCAACGGCACCCATTCTACCCAGGTCACTGTAGGTTGCACCAAGGCTCTCAGCATAAACAGGAAGTAGAAAATTGCTTGTTCCCAATCCGGTAGAGTTAAGGAATACGGTAATATACAGAACAAGTAAGATTTTTTCTCTACTATCCGGACTCATTCCCTAATTTAGATAGGAATGTTCTTTATATCATTTTTACACATAATTTGATTAGAGAATTTATTGTAGATGAAATTAAAAAATGTTGCTGGTTGGAGTTGTTATGCTATTGTATGCTTCAGCTAAGCTTTCTTTTATCCTTGATCTGGCTTCTTCTGTTACTTCTTCGATTTCATCAATCTGTGAGTAATCTGTTGATGACATCTCTTTAAGCTCATCAACCTCTTCTTCAGGTACGAGGTTTTTTAGATTGGAGACGTATGCTATTCCCGCCTTTCTATTTTGTATCTCTTTATCTAGGTGCTCAATATCCCACTTGTACGCAGGTGCTTTAACTTCATACTCTTTCTCATCTGCGTCACCAATGCTCTTTCTTATTTCCAAGAGTTCGTAATCTTTTCTAGCGTTAACTAGATTTTCTTCCATTCGTTGTATGTCAGCTTTGAATCTTTTCAGCGTCTCATCCCTTCTGCTGATCCAGATTCTTCCCTGCTCAACGTAACTATCGAATAGTTTCTTGAATGTCTCTTCTTTCACTTGGCCGTCTTTAAGAAGCCGAACAAGTCTTATCTTTAGAGTTATGTTTTTTGCTAAGTTTTCCATAACTTCTTTTGTTAGTGGATCTGGCGCGAATTCTATACTAGTCTCTTCCATTATGGGTTCTTCTCCTTCATAATCTGGGGTAACTGATTCCCGAGTAACGGGGATAGTTGATGGTTTTTCGTATGTCGATGGTTCTGGCGCTTCAGTGGGAGGCTCTTCTTTTGTTTCTTCTTCTAATATTGGTTCGGTAACTATGGACTCAGTTACTTCCTCCATATCTTCTTCAATTATTTCCTCCCCCTTCTCCAATGGCTCTTCAAAATCTTCGGAATACTCCATTTCAGGTTCTACAACTATTTCCTCACGGATTTCTTCAAGTTCTGTCTCCATTTCCTCTGGTTCATCAACATCGATTGTCGTTTCAAGCTCATCTTCTATTGTATCGATTTCTACTTCCGGGCTTGGTTCAATCTCCACGCTCATATCAACATCTGTATCTACCGTTGATGTGTCTGGAGCCTCGATCTCTTGAGCGCGCTCATCTGAGGCTTTTTGCTCCTGCTCGATCTTGTAAAGTGGGTATCCACAATTTAGGCAATACAGTGTTTTTGGGACATCTTCACTACAGTTGGGACAGTGAATTACTTCTGATGCTAGTTCTCCGTACATATACATACCCCTAGGTTATTCTCACTGTATGAGAATATACTGACATAATTAAAACAGTATCTACTCAAATAAACTGAAACTTTAGAAGTAACCATTAACATTTGACGATTTTTAGAAACATAAATACCATGGTTCCGTATCTAAAGTTCAATTAGGTGTTGAAGCTGGATCAGGATCTAGGAGGCATACTGAAACAATCTGCGAAGGGAAGCTTCATCCTTATGATAGGTCAGATCCTGTCCACTCTAATCTTAGCCATAGGAGTTCTTATAGTCGCTAATCTTCTTGGGCAAGAAGATTTTGGCTTACTTAATACCGCCATGGCGCCTGTCTCCATAGCTATGATTTTCCAGGACATGGGTGTAAATTCTGCGTTGATCAAGTATATATCTCAGAACCGTTTTGAGAAAAATAGAGGTAATCTCAAGGTATTTCTAGAATCAGGTCTGGTTCTAACTTTCATCACTAGCTTTTTGCTCGCGGGTGTTGTATTCGTTTCGTCAGGTTATCTTGCAGAAAAAGTATACGGGATTGTCGAACTAAGTCCGCTTATTCGATATTTATCCCTGTTAATTATTGGGCAGTCTTTCCTGACTACAGCTTATGGGATAACAGTCGGTTATGAGCGTATGGGACTCAGAAGCGGTCTACAAATTTTTTATAACTTCATGAAGAGCATTGCGGCACCAATTCTAGTCTATATAGGATACGGTGTATTCGGAGCCATCCTTGGTGAGTTAGTTCCAGTCTTGATAACTGGAGGTTTAGGGCTCTTCTTCATATTGTTGATTTACTTAAAGGAAAGGGAGTACAGCGGTTCATTATCGTTTGTTGATGCAACCAAAATGATAGTTGGGTATAGTTCTCCCCTATTCTTCTCAAGAGTTTTAACT